>NZ_CP150481.1:636671-955006 GCF_047922965.1 Neptunicella plasticusilytica | reverse complement strand
ACATTGATCGAGATCATCAGTGACACCATCACTGTCTTCATCACCATAATCGGGTAAAGCACAACCGACCGCATCAACCGCAACACCGGTATCAGTTCCAAGGCATTGATCAAACTCATCGGCAATGCCATCACCGTCTTCATCATCGACAATATCCAAAGGGCAGCCGACTTCGTCAACTGCTACCCCTTGATCAGTTCCAGCGCACTGATCAGTACTATCACTTACACCATCGTTATCTTCATCGGTGACCGCTGAGTCACCTAACGTAAAAACCGACGGATTCGAATCTGTCGCCCCCCCTTCATCTCGAAGATAGGTGAACCAATAGATAATTTCATCGCCGTCAGACAGGCCGGATACAGAAAATATATTGCGACCATTGACGTTTTCCATGCGCACATTCAGCTGTCCACCTCCGTTTATGGTGTAATGAACATCTGCCCAACCGGTGGTGTTAACGTAAAAATACACACTATCATCATCGTCTTGTACAATGCCCGTGAGTGAAGTGGTTACAACAGGGCAACCCACGTCGTCTACCAACACAGATGATTCAGTGTCTGCGCATTGGTCAATACTGTCTTCTACTCCGTCACCATCACTATCAGTACTTACCACCAATACACAGCCATTAACATCTACCGGGCTGTTTGGTGGCGTATTGGCACACTGATCATGAGTATCATCAATCCCGTCATTGTCACTATCAACGACTGCCGCTGACTGACTGGTGAAAATCACATTATCCAGATGATAAATCGCTCCCTGCGCTTTGCCCCACTCAGGGAAAATCATCACAATTTTGACCTGGGATAGATCCAGCCCTGCGGCTGCAAGATCTGATAATTGATAGGTGAAGTGTTGCCACTGCCCTATTTGCGGGTCCTGCCCTTCATCACTTTGATTAAGTTCAAGCTGAGCAAATGCGCCGCCCAAGGCTTCCACTTTCAACAAAATCAGTGCACTGGTATCGGTTGGCGGGTTCACCAATTTCAGATCAAATTCCAGTGTACCGTTGGTCAGTTGGGTTAAATCCACGACAGAACTGGCAAACAGACCACTTACCGTGCCCACCGGTCCGTAAAAATCGACTTTTATCACTTGACCATGATTACCGTCAGGATCATTAACTTCAATTAAGCTCGCGTTGGCACAACAATCCCACAAACTCCAACCTTGCGCTGTTGCTTCGTCAAACAAAACTAACTCATCAGTGGGTACCGGCGGTGGTTGCACTACTTCACCGCCTTTTGTGAGTTGCACATTGTCTACCTGCATGATCACGCCTTGTTGATTGCCCCACGCAGGGAAGACCACTAATGGCGTATCGACCTGAAACACATTCAAACTTGAACCCGGATTATTAACCAAATCCACCACAGGGATTTTATAATGTGTCCACACACCAATGTCCGGTGCAGCGATAGGATAGTCACCTGAACCACAAGGGCTACCACAATCCATTTTGGCCATAAAGGTGCGATCTGCACGAGGATCCGCTACCACATTCAAGTCAAATTCAACATAACTAAAAGCGCTAACATCAAGTTTTAACGGCGTTAGATCACGCTGCAACATAGTCTGGAAATACACCACAGACTCGTTAGTGTTAAAGGTTATTTGCTTGACTTGGCCATGACTACCATCCGCGGCAGCAACTTGCTCAATGTCTACACTACCATTTGCAACATATTTGTTGATCCCAAATGGAGTGTGGTCCTGCTCGTCAAAAATAGTCGCGACTTCATTGTGAGATAAATCAAACTCATAACGAACGTTATCCAAGGTGAAGTTCATCGCGGCGGTGGGTTCGACCACAAAAGGGTTAACAACCTGTGTCAGATCAACAAAATTACCTGGTGCATAACGGTTACCTCCCGCAGCAATATCGGCTATAGGAATACGTACCTGCGCCCATTCACCGGTTGCTGGCAACGTCACACTATAGTCACTTACCGCAGGCCAGCCACTATCCAGTTTCACCAGCAACTCAGCCGCGGGATCAGCGCTATTCACTTTTAAATCAAACGTTAATACACCAAACTCCTGCCAACGGGATAAGTCGGCAACAGGAGGATAAGCAAAAAACACATTACCGGTAGCTGTAGTTTTATCAATATTGACAACATTACCGTGCCCTTCTTCTGCCTGTTCACTAATTGTTATGCTGCCTTCGGGGTTGTAACTTTCGAAAGTCAAACCATCAGCTAATTGATCGATATATAAATTAAATACTGCTTCTTGCCCAAAACCCGTTTCCGGATTGACAATTTCAGGAGGCTGATGGCCTTCGACTATTTGAGGATTATCGCCTATGCTGGCGCAACCTGTCCCTTCATTGGGATTAACGGAGCACTCGTAAACCCGTACATAATCCACCTGCATGGTTTGCGGAAAGACCGATTCATCAATGCCGCCTTCATTTACATTACCAGCCCAAGCGCCGCCAACCGCGAGATTTAGCAACATATGAAAGCGCTGGTTAAACGGCGCATCTTCTTCGCCATTAACCGTCAAACCTTCCTCATTGGTATATTGGCTGTACCAACCGGTTTCGCGTTGAGTGGCAAAGTGAACACCGTCCACATACCAGCGAATTTCTCCTTTTTCCCACTCCAGTGCATACTCATGAAAATCATCCGCCGGGTTTAAGCCATCGGGCAATTTATAAGGTGCGCCGGATGACACATTTCCCGGCCAGGTTTTACCAAAATGCAAGGTACCGTGAGTGCGGCTTTCCGGAGTATTGGCAGGCACACCGGCTTCATCAGAATTGGCTTTAAGGTTAACTGCCTCCATAATGTCGATTTCACCCGATGCCGCCCAGCCACCATAAACATAATCAGTCGGTAACATCCAGATCGCGGGCCAAGTTCCCTGACCTGATGGTAATTTGGCACGAATTTCAAAACGACCATATTTCCAGTCGCCCTTATTCATGGTGCGCAAACGTGCCGAGGTATAAGGCAGGGTTGCGGTATTACTCATATCTCCGTCCACTTCGGCAGGACCGGTAAAGGTCTCTCGCTGGGCCTTGATAGTGAGGACGCCGTTATCTACCCAGGAATTAACCGGGCGGTCGGTATAACATTGTTGTTCACCATTACCGCCTCCCCAGCAATTCACTTCAAAACCCCATTTAGAAGTGTCGATCTGGGCGCCATCAAACTCATCATTCCAGACCATTGTCCAGTTGGAGGTGTCAGCGTCGCTTTGTAGGGCCGTATCGAAAACCAGGCTGGTACGTCGATCATAAGTAAACTTTGCCGTTACTGACATTGACGAGCCAGATGCCAGTTCATTCGCCAACAAATCAAAATAGGGCAAGCTTTCACTGGTCAATCCATCTGGCTCTATCACTGCCAGTGTCGTATTTGGGATCAACAACCGGAAAGGCCCCTGCAAAGTTTCAGCGCTATTGTTGGTTATCGTAACCTGAACAACATAGGCTCCTTCAGTTCGGACATAACGGGCTCTGGATTGAGAAACAGAAACATCTTCAGCAACATTGTCCCAATCAGCCAGTGCACTATTGGACAGTAAAATCAGCAGAGCGCAGTAAAGACCTTTTAGAATTGAAATAGGTTTCATCTGACACCTCTTAGTTAAACTTAAAAGCGCGATTAGGCAGAAAAGCCAACCTACGACTGATAAAACCGACTAGCCCTAAAGCAAAAAGCGCCAGGCTGCCGGGTTCGGGAACTTGTCCCGCAACCTTATCTAATGAAACAGAACTGATTGACACATTTGAAGTCGAGCCGTCATCAGGAATTTCATCGTATAGATAAAAAGATAATGACCAGTTCTGATTAACATAATTATTGACTAAATCAGATGCGCTTATAGATAAACTGACGGAGTTTGCCCCCACCATCAGATCTTGTGGCAACAACAAATCATAAAGTTCAAAATCCTGGTTCAACAGGCTGATGAAGAACGAATCCTCAATATCGGCTTGTGATGTATTGAAGGTAAAGTCGACAGATAGTAAATAATCAAAACCGTCGTCAAATACCACATCTTGCCATAACTCGGCCTCATAATTATTGTCATCAATATTTAGTTCCGCGGCACAATTTCCTGGAGCACCACTGACACTCACATCTCCGAACTGCTCCCAAGTATTTAAATTGCAGGAACTGGCGAAATCCCCATTGGTGATGGCGGCAGCCATTGCGTTGCTACTGGCCAATAGCCAGGCCGATATCAGTATTATTTTTTTACTCATGTTGTTCTCTCCTACCTAACGTATATTTGATTTTTATTATTTTATGAAAGCGCTTTCATTTAAAAACTGAAAGCGCTTACATTTATTTAACATTTAGAGAGTATGAGATGGATGAATATTAATCAATATTTTTCGGAATAAAGAAAAACGGCAAAATTTGAATTGCCAAGTAAAGGAGTTATGACCAAATGATTACGTAACAATATGTTTATATTGATTTTTTAAGCGGATTAAGAGTGTACGGATTAGTTCAATATGCTTAGCACTTGCTCACTTATAACAATTTAGAATAAAACATTAATTTAACAACCCCCGTTAATTCGCAACCAATACCCAGCCAATAGAATACTGGCTGGGTAAGATCGGGGCAGTTTTATAATTTTACAAACCACTTTTTACGATACAGAAAATGAGCCAACGCATAAAACAGGCTAACAATAATCAGTGCAAATAGTAGTGAGGCATTTTTAGCACTCATATATTGGTTAAGGAACATAAAACCGTACTGGTAAGCACTCACCGTTTGACCGTCGAAGTTCATTTCAATCAACTCAGACAGGGTAACCGCTAATAAACCCGATCCCACATATACCACCAAAGGATTGCTGCCGTAAATCCGCAAGGTTTCCAGCCCGAAGCGCCACCCCTTGGCTTCCCACATCCAGATTATTAACGCCAATACAGCCATCGCAACACCTGCTGTCAATAATACAAAGGATCCAGTCCACAGACTCTTGTTAATCGGATGTACCTGATGCCATAGACACGCCACCACAATCAGTATCGCAGCCAGAATAATCAATGAACGGATCTGCTTGCCAAAACCGTCAATATTCTGCAACCACAAGCTAGTTAAATAACCACAAAGCAGCGTAACGATGGCTGGTATAGTACTTAGTAAACCTTCAGGATCAAAAGGTAAGCCTTTGCCCTGCCATAGATGATTAGCCCCCAACAGGGCCAAATCAATTTGTCTGACCAGATTGGTTTCCAGTCCATAAGGTTGAGCGCTGCCCAATGCCATTACCAACCAGTAACCCAACAATAAACCCGCACTGCAAATAATCAGCGATCTGACCGACAAAGTTAAAATCAGTATTGCGCCAAACAGATAACACAGCGCAATACGTTGTAACACACCCAGTATCCGCCATTCGTCTGGTGACGAATCAAACGGAAATATATTGAGCACAAGCCCGATAACAAACAGCAATAGAGCGCGCTTGGCTATTTTTCCCCAGGGAACGATCCCCGCCTGTACTGCCGCGCTTAATGAATAGGACATCGCTGCACCAACAATAAAAATAAAGAACGGGAATACCATATCGGTAGGCGTCGCCCCACTCCAGTCGGCATGCAGAAATGGCCAATAAACATGACTCCATGAACCTGGAGTATTGACCAGAATCATCAGTGCGATGGTTAAACCGCGCAGGACATCAATAGCGGCAACCCGCTGTTTTTTTGGATTTTGTTGCATAAAGATACTCCAGTTTAATTATTGTTATAAAGGTCATGGGTGACAGATACTTTACTGGTTCATCAAATAAAATGACAGCGTTGTCATTTAAATTTACATGAAGTTAACCTCATTCTCAACTTCAAAAAGTTGTACTTTCAGTTGCTGTGGATATTAAACGCTCGCTTGTATTGGAAGTTTGCGGAATCAGTTGTTGTTGTATTCCATTAAGCAAACTGTATTCACCCTGCGCATCATGGGATAACTCCCAGATCATGACCCCACTCCCCTGCTCCAGGGCCAAACGTGTTTTGGCTTGAATGGTTGCGAGGCTATTGAAAGTGATGTAATCGCATTGTGCGCATGCTTGCCCGATAACGTCTTGATTGATCACTTGCTGACCAAACTCAGTCAATAAATCCCTAAAGGAATAGTTCGCCTTAAACCGGCCAAAACCGTAGCCATAGAAAGGTACACCCAGTACTAACTGTTGTTGTGTTAGCCCCCTTGCTTTCCACAACTGAATATCTTTTTGTGATTGCGCAAAAGTGGCATGCTCACTGCCGGATTTGCCCCAACTGGGCCCAATGGAGTCGTAAGACATAATATTGACAAAATCGAAATAACCAATGGAACTGATCGGGATCATCCCCCCCTCATAGGATGCTGTAGCACTGGTCAGCAACTTTTGCTGCTGGACTAACGCATCAGACAATTGCCGAATAAAGGGGGTGTAATTGCCATCCTGATCAATATGGGTCAGCAGTACACCTTCCAGATCAACATCCAGACCATCCAGATTAAATTCATCAACTAAAGCGACAAGCTGGGTTACGATGCTATCTCTTGAATCTGGCTGTAACAGACGTCGCCAATCGCCAGTACAAGCAGGCAGAACACCGCCGCCTAACGACAGCAATACTTTCACCTTGTATTGATGAGCTTGCTCAATAACATATCGAATATCAGCACTTTGCACCGGCTGGCCATTTTGCTCTTTAGGCATGCAGCTAAAATGACCGGCTTGACGAAACTGCCCCGTACTATCCGGATTCAGAAAAGACAAGTTGATATGGGTCACTTTGTCCCAGGAGACATTGTCTGCAATAGTAACCAGATCTTTATAGACCGGAATATAACCCACTACTTTGGTTTCAGCTGATAAGCGAAAGGTGCTAAACAACACAACCAGTACCAGACAAATCGATGTCAATCGTCGCATTTTTATTTTCCTTTGTTTACCTGTGGATCAGTACTCAGTTAAGTTACTCAACAAACCAGCTGAACCGGAACCGGGTTTGTCAGATAGCGCATCGACTAAAGATGACAACGCTGTCATTGATGGCTAAATGTACAACAGAGTTGTCTTGATAACAACTGTTGAACCAAGCTGCAGATTTATCGCTGCGAAAACAGCGGAGAACACACTATATGATGGTGACAATGAATAGACGGGAAATGCGATCCAAAAGCCACACAGGTGGCTTTTGGTATCAACTTGTAAGTTAGATAATTTTATTTTGCTGCCATTGTTTCAGCTTTGCCTCTCTGGCCTGCTCTTTTTCCATTCTGGCTTTCTTGCGATCGCATGGTTCCGGACAGTCACAAGCTTTGGAAATGCCTAATGCTCCTAGGCCACCACAACTGCCTGCAATGGATTTTCTTTGCACGATATAACCTATCGCCATTGCCATCATTACGACCAGGAAAAACGCAAACGCCAGAAAAAAAGTACTCACAACAGCTCCAATCTACAACAACTTAAAATTTGAATGATTCAGTGGGACAGGCCACCCTTTAGCAGACAATATTAACGCAAATAAGGTTCAAATGCGGGAGTATTATAGGCTTTAAACTGTCCATTTTCGCGATTTATTAACAACACTGCCAAATTATGTTCCAACGCAAAAGCCTTACCTTTTTCGAACCCCATAACATTGATTGCCGTAGCGAATCCATCGGCGGTCATACAAGACGGATCCACTACCGTAACCGAAACCAGTTTATGTTGAATCGGCTTGCCGGTTTGTGGATCAATAGTATGTGAGTAGCGAATTCCGTCTTCTTCATAGTAATTACGATAATCACCTGAGGTCGCAATGCCGTTATCACCTATTGATATAATTTGCTGAACCGTCCTTTGCATAGATTCCGGTTTCTCAACCGCAACACGCCAGTCACTGCCATCCAGTTTATGCCCGGACAAACGCATTTCACCGCCAATTTCCACCAGATAGTTGCTAATTCCGTGGCGCTCCAATAATTGAGCAACAACATCCACACCGTAACCTTTGGCTATCGAAGACAGGTCCACATACAGATCCGTAATCGTTTTGGTTATCCCTTCATCGGTAAGTTGAATCTTCTCAACTCCGGTTTTTAACCGCGTTTTTTCAATCAATTCATCATCAGGAATAGTGTGTGGTCTGGCTTTGGGCCCGAATCCCCATAAATTAACTAACGGCCCTACAGTAATATCAAGCGCCCCGTCCGTCATGTGATAAAGGCGGATAGATTCTTCAACTACCGTTCTGGTAGCACTAGATAACGGAAAAACCTGATGGTCGGTGAGTTGATTAAAACGAGATAATTCAGAATCCGGCTGATAGGTAGACATAGCATGATTAACATCAACCAGTAACTGATCGATTTCTTGCTGCAGTTGTGTCTCGGTTAATTCAGTCTGCTCTGGGGCAACTAATTTGATGTGATAGGTCGTTCCCATCGTTTTGCCCTGCAGTGCCCACTGTGGCTCACTGGCAGGCTGGCAAGCAATCAACAATAAACTACATGCAATAACACATAAATAGCGATAAAAATAATTAGGATACATAGCATTCCTGTCATCAATTTTGCTACAAAAAAGGAGCCAAACGGCCCCTTTATAACTTTATATTCTGCTATCAGGGCTACCTGACAGAGGAATATTAACCGCCGAAATCATCCAGCAGGATATTTTCTTCTTCTACACCCAATTCTTTCAGCATATTAATTACCGCCGCGTTCATCATTGGCGGTCCACACATGTAGAACTCGCAATCTTCGGGAGCAGGGTGATCTTTGAGATAATTTTCCAGCAATACATTATGAATAAAGCCAGTGTAGCCATCCCAATTATCTTCAGCCTGGGGGTCGGATAACGCGACGTGCCAATTAAAGTTTTCATTCTCTTCTTGCAGCATATCGAAATCTTCCACATAGAACATTTCGCGTAACGAACGTGCTCCATACCAGAAGCTGATTTTACGATCGGTTTTTAAACGACGTAGCTGATCGAAGATATGTGAACGCATTGGCGCCATACCCGCTCCACCACCGATAAAGACCATCTCCGCCTGGGTATCTTTAGCGAAAAATTCACCGAATGGGCCAGATATAGTTACTTTGTCACCGGGCTTGAGGCTCCAGATAAAAGAGGACATCTTGCCGGCAGGCAAACTTAGATTATTCGGTGGCGGCGAAGCGATACGCACGTTCAACAAAATAATCCCTTCTTCTTCCGGATAGTTTGCCATCGAATAAGCTCGAATGGTGTCTTCATCTACCTTGGATTCAATATCGAAGAAGCCGAAGTGATTCCAGTCTTTACGATATTCTTCAGGTACATCGAAATCTTTATATTTGACATGGTGAGGTGGAGCTTCAATCTGGATAAAACCACCCGCACGGAAAGGTACGACTTCCCCTTCAGGAATTTTAAGTTTCAGCTCTTTGATAAAAGTGGCTTTGTTATCATTAGAAATAACTTCGCATTCCCACTTTTTGATGCCGAAAATTTCTTCCGGAAGTTCAATGTCCATATCCTGCTTAACCGCTACCTGACAAGATAAACGACAACCTTCTTTGGCATCACGTTTACTAATATGGTCAAGCTCGGTAGGTAATATCTCACCACCACCTGAATGGATATTCACCCGGCACTGACCACATGAACCACCACCACCACAGGCAGAAGAAACAAATATACCTGAATCGGCCAATGCACCTAATAACTTGCTACCTGGCTGCGCCGTAATGGCCTTGTCAGGATCACCGTTAATAGTGATATTCACATCACCCGATGGCACCAGTTTGGATTTGGCGAACATGATCACCATCACCAGCACCACAACAATGGCGATAAACATACCTACGCCAAGAAGAATCTCAATATTCATAACTGATCTGTTCCTCGCTTAAAGTGAAATGCCGGAGAATGACTGGAAGCCAAGCGCCATAAGACCGGCGGTAATAAATACCGAACCCAGTCCTCGAATCCCATCTGGCATATCCGCATATTTAAGTTTTTCACGCACGGCTGCCATTAAAGTAATTGCCAGCGCCCATCCCATACCACTGCCCATGCCATAAAACACACTTTCCACTGTGTTGTAGTCACGTTGAATGGCAAAAGCCACCCCACCAAAAATGGCGCAGTTAACGGTAATCAGCGGTAAGAAAATACCTAACGCGTTGTATAGCGACTGGAAGTATTTATCCAGCAACATTTCCAGGATCTGTACCAATGCCGCAATAACACCGATAAAAGTCAGGAAGTTCAGAAAGCTTAGATCGGTATCCGGTAATCCTGCCCACTCCAATGCGCCTGGAGCCAAAAACAGCGAGTAAATCACCTGGTTAGCCGGTACCGAGATGGTCAACACCACAATAACCGCAACGCCTAAGCCCATGGCGGTTTTTACTTTTTTGGACACTGCCAGAAAAGTACACATGCCCAGGAAGTAGGCTAACGCCATATTTTCGATAAAAATCGAGCGGACCAATAAATTCAGATAATGTTCCATTGATTACTCCTTCGCCTCGACCTGTTCTTTCTTGAATGTACGCATGACCCAAATAAAGCCGCCAATCAGGAAGAAAGAGCTAAATGGCAAGATCAACAAGCCGTTGGCCTGATACCAGCCACCGTTTTGAATTAATGGCAGAATTTCAAATCCCAGTAAGGTACCAAAACCGAACAGTTCTTTAATAATACCCACAACTACCAGTACAAAAGAATATCCCAGACCATTACCGATTCCGTCCAGGAAACTCATCAATGGTGGACTCTTCATCGCATAGGCTTCAGCTCGTCCCATTACGATACAGTTAGTAATAATCAAACCAACAAACACCGATAGCTGTTTGGATATCTCGTAGGAATAGGCTTTAAGAATTTGATCCACCACAATAACCAATGAAGCAATAATGGTCATCTGCACGATAATACGCACACTGGATGGAATTGCGTTACGGATAATAG
The DNA here is from genome assembly GCF_047922965.1 of Neptunicella plasticusilytica. Taxonomy (GTDB): domain Bacteria; phylum Pseudomonadota; class Gammaproteobacteria; order Enterobacterales; family Alteromonadaceae; genus Neptunicella; species Neptunicella plasticusilytica. The sequence goes on along the minus strand of NZ_CP150481.1, from coordinate 944,074 downwards.
AAATAAACAAGTTGGAGAACGCGGTAACCGAGGTGAGGGCTAATGCCATCACCAATGCAGTCTCAAGCTTGGTTGTTACGGCCAACGCTGAACAAACACCCAAGACCTGCAAGGCAATCGGGTTATTATCCAGAATCGGTCCGAACAGAACCTTTTTCATTTCTTTAGTATCAGCCATCAGATTAGCCTCTCTTAAGATTGTTCAGGAAGGGACCAAAGCCCTCTTTACCCAACCAGTAATCCAGCGTGTTTTGCACACCTTTACTGGTCAACGTTGCGCCCGATAACGCGTCAACCGCATAGGGGTTGTCAGAACCGGCATTCTTAGTGACCTTAATCGCCACCTCTCCGTCTTTAAACAGCTTTTTACCGTCCCACAGCGCTTTCCACTTGGGGTTTTGTACTTCACCGCCGAGCCCCGGAGTTTCTTTCTGATCGTAATAAACCAGTTCACGCACTGTATTGCCGTCATTATCAATCGCCAGGAATCCGTACATCATGTTCCATAAACCACTGCCGTTAACTGGCAAGATTATCCGCTGTGTATTACCCGCTTCATCTTTAACCAGATAAACGCTGGCAACATTGGCGCGGCGAATCAGGCTGGCCGTATCCGGCTGAGGTTTAACACTCTGCTCAGGATCGCGAGCGGCTTTATACATGTCATAACCGGCTGGCATATCAACATATTCACCGCTAGCTAAATCTACATAGCGTTCTTCGATGAATTGAGCGTAAGTAGCGGGGATATTACCTTTAGCTTCGGCAAGTAACCCTGCGGCTTCGAGAATATTAGTTTGTTTGTCTAACTTGGCGTTGTGTTCCTGTAATTCACGTAAACCGACGGCAGAGCCAGATACGATAATTGAACAAACCAGACATACTGCCAACACGACACCAAGCGTTTTACCCAGAGTTTCTTTATTCGCTGACACGAGCTACCCTCCGTTTGATGTTGCCTTGCGCGACAAAATAATCGAATAATGGGGCCCATAAGTTGGCAAATAAGATAGCCAACATCATACCTTCAGGGAAAGCCGGGTTAACCACACGAATCATCACACACATAAATCCGATTAAGGCTCCATAAGCCCACTTGCCTTTATTGGTAAATGATGCAGAGACCGGATCGGTCGCCATAAAGAACATACCAAAGGCAAAACCACCGGTCACCAGATGCCAGTACCAGGGCATGGCAAACATGGGGTTGGTATCGCTACCGAGCATATTCAATAGGCTAGCGAAAATTACCATGCCTAACATGACACCACCAACGATGCGCCAGGAGGCAATTCGTAAGTAAATAATAAACAGGCCACCAATCGCCAACGCTAAAGTAGACGTTTCACCTACAGAACCTTGGATGGCACCGTAAAATGCATTCCACCAATCAGCATTCATGCTCCAGTCGGTCACATGACCTAGTGCAGCTTGACCTAAGAAGGTTGCACCGGAAAATCCGTCTGCGGCGGTCCAGATGGCATCACCCGACATATAAGCCGGATAAGCAAAGTACAAGAAAGCACGACCAGATAATGCCGGGTTCAAGAAATTACGCCCGGTACCACCAAAGATCTCCTTGGCGATAACCACACCAAAAGTAATACCTAAGGCCACTTGCCATAAAGGAATTGTGGCTGGCAACGTCAGCGAAAACAACACCGAAGTAACAAAGAAACCTTCATTAACTTCGTGTTTACGTACAGAAGCAAACAGGACTTCCCAAAACCCGCCAACAATAAATGTCACGGCATAAATTGGAATATAAAAACAGGCGCCGTAGAAGAACAGGCCTAAACCACCCACGTCGGCACCTAATTGGCCACCCAACATAGTGAACAATACAGCCTGCCACATATCAGGCAACGTCGCCCCGGCAAGGATGGCATTATTGGCTTGAACACCAACATTATACATACCGTAAAACATCGCCGGGAATGTCGCCAACCACACCATAATCATGATGCGCTTCAGGTCAATGCTGTCTTTGACATGGGTGGTCGATTTATTCACTTTACCCGGTGTGTAGAAAATAGTCGCAGCCGCTTCGTACAAGGCATACCACTTTTCATAACGACCGCCCGGTTCAAAATCCGGCTCGATCTTTTCTAAGTAATCTTTCAAGCTCATGGATTACCCTTCCTTCTCAATCGTATTCAGGCATTCACGCAGAATAGGCGCATAGTTATATTTGCCGGGGCAAACATAAGTACATAACGCCAAATCTTCTTCGTCCAATTCCAGACAACCCAAAGTCTGCGCTCCATCAGTATCACCCGAGATCATATCTCTAAGTAATAGGGTAGGCAGAATGTCCAGCGGCATAACGCGTTCGTAATTGCCGATTGGCACCATAGAACGATCGGAACCGTTGGTGGTAGTCGTCATATTAAACAAACGTTTGGGGCTTAGATGGCCTAAATAGGCGCGTGTCACTGAATGCTGATCACTACCTGGACGTATCCAGCCCAAAAAGACTTTCTCGCGACCTTCAGCTAATACCGCAACCTGATTGTGATAACGGCCCAAATACCCGTGTACGCCGGCAGCATTATGTCCGTTTAGTACCGAACCAGAAATCACCCGAATATCAGTATCTGGTACGTCACCAGCAATGATTTGCTCGGTACTCGCACCAATCAGTGTTGTCACCAGACGAGGATTTTTCACTTGAGGCCCCGCCAAAGCAATCACCCGGCTAGTATCCAGCTCACCGGTTGTAAACAGATGACCAAAAGCGATGACATCTTGGTAACCAATATGCCAAACCTTTTTGGAGGCACCTACCGCATCCAGAAAATGGATATGAGTACCGACTAGACCTGCAGGATGGGGGCCTGCAAATTCATTGACTTCAACCGTGGCGGAACCTGTTGGTACGTCAGCCCCGGGTGCTTTGCTCACAAACAGCTTACCGTCTGTCAATTTTGACAGAACCTGCAAACCTTTAGCAAAGTCGTCTTTGCGCTGGGCAATAACAACAGTAGGATCAGCAGCCAACGGATTAGTATCCATTGCATTCACAAAAATAGAATGCGGTTTGCTACCCAAGGCAGGTATTTTACTGTAGGGACGGGTACGCAATGCGGTCCACAAACCGGATTCAACCAAGTTTTGCTCAACTTGTTGTGCGGTTAGTCCTTCCAGATTTGCTGCTTTGTCGAAAATAATTTGTTCATTACCTTCGATATCGATGACGACCGATTGTAAAACGCGCTTTTCACCACGATTTATCTCGGCCACAGTGCCACTGGCGGGTGCGGTAAACATAACGCCCGGGTTCTTTTTATCTTCAAAAAGAGCCTGACCTTTTTTTACTTTGTCCCCAACCTGGACGTGCATTGTGGGTCGCATCCCCACGTACTCTTCTCCCAACACAGCAACACGAGTGATCGCATTACCTGGTTGGATTTGTTGAATGGGCGCCCCCTGAATCGGGAGGTCCATGCCTTCTTTGATTTTTATCATATGCAATTGCACTACTCTAAAATTAAAAAAGTTTCGAATTCTGCTCAGACTGACAAAAGAGTGAACCTCTATCAGTGATTAAAATTTTACCAATATGCTCAAATAACCTTTGTCTAAGCAGGGAATTTTAGCATTAATGACTCAAACTTCGCCACGCAAATTGTTGTTTATGCGTTTTTTTTACGGGTTTAACGACTTTTTTACGCGTACACGTCAAATATTGCTCAAATCTGCAGCAATTATGTAAAACAACTGTTAACAGAACATGTTACTGAACAAATACTCAGCGTTGTCTCCATCAAAATGACAATAAAAAGCCGTCAAAAGACGGCCTAAATTTGTTTAGCTGAATGCTACAGTGTCACCACATCAAACTCGGCGACAGGATCAGCCTCGGCGTCGTAATCAACCGACTCCAGTCCAAAGCCGAATAATTTCAGGAACTCGTCCTTATAAAGCTGATAGTCGGTCTCGGTAAACAGGTTGTCGTCGTTAACTTGAGGCCATAAATCACGACATGCCTGCTGCACATCTTCGCGCAATTCCCAGTCATCCACCCGTAATCTATTATTTTCATCTGTCAATTTGGCCGGTTCGCAATCGTTATACAGGCGCTCGGCAAACAAACGATAAATCTGCTCCATACAACCTTCATGCAGGCCCTTTTCACGCATCACTTTAAATACCATCGACAAATACAGTGGCATTACCGGAATCGCCGACGACGCCTGAGTCACCACTGATTTGAGTACCGCCACATTGGCACCGCCGCCGGTATTCTTCAGCACCGCATCAATGGCATGCGCAGCGCGATCCAAATCTTCTTTGGCTTTGCCCAAAGCGCCATGCCAATAGATCGGCCAGGTAATATCCGAACCGATATAGGAATAAGCGACACTGCGAGCACCGTCGGCCAATACCCCGGCATCAGCCAACGCCTGCATCCACAATTCCCAGTCCTGACCGCCCATAACAGTGACGGTGTCAGCGACTTCTTCTGCGCTCGCAGGTTCAATTTCAGCGTTGATAATAGTGTCACGATTAGTGTCAATTGCGGTGGAACGATAGGGTTCACCAATAGGTTTGAGCACCGAACGCACGACTTCTCCGGTGTCGGGTAATTTACGCACCGGTGACGCCAGCGAATAAACCACCATATCGATCTGGCCTAAATCAGCCTTGATCAACTCAATCACTTTTTCACGCGCCAGGTCCGAAAATGCATCACCATTGATACTCTTGGCATACAGCCCTTTTTCTTTGGCAGCCTTGTCAAACGCAGCGGAATTATACCACCCCGCCGTGCCGGTTTTCTTGTCGCTGCCCGGCTTCTCAAAAAACACACCGATAGTGGCAGCATCACAACCAAAAGCGGCCGCTATTCTCGACGCCAGGCCATAGCCACTGGATGCACCTATGACTAACACGCGCTTGGGACCGTTTTTAATCGCCCCTTTAGCTTCGGTTAGTGCAATCTGATCCTTGACGTTTTGCGCACAGCCCACAGGATGAGTGGTGGTGCAAATGAAACCGCGAATTTTCGGCTTAATAATCATCTAGCAATTCCCCATAAAAAATTGCGCCCATTGTATAGGCGCAATCTAATTAAACAACTCTGAACAGCTAAATAACCTATCAATAGAGGCTCGATATAGCGGCTATCTAACGGTTTTTATAATACTCGAACTCTGAAATTTTATGGTAGGCCGCGACCTTTTTCTGAAACTCCGAGTACGACTGGTACACTTTAGCGAATAACGGATCTGTCGCGGCATGTTCTTGCATCACCTCTAATGACGCCGTTTTAAGTTTTTCAACCACCTCTGGCGGGAAGGGACGCATATCGACATGGTGTTTGTTAATCAGGGTTTGCATCGCCTCATTATTACGCGCGGTATATTCATCCAGCATATCCTGATTTACGGCTTGAGTGGCCACTTCGATAATCGCTTTTAAATCATCTGGCAAACTGTTAAAGGCCTTTTGATTAACCGTAAACTCCAGTGCTGCACCGGGTTCATGCCAACCGGTGTAATAGTAGTAGTCCGCCGCTTTATACAAACCAAAAGCCAAATCATTGTAGGGGCCGACCCATTCGGTCGCGTCAATTGCCCCGGTTTGCAAAGAAGTAAATAATTCGCCACCGGTGAGCGCTACCGGCACCCCGCCGACTTTTTTAAGCACTTCGCCCCCCAAGCCGGGAATACGCATTTTCAAGCCTTGCAGATCGTCAATACTGTTTATCGGCTTTTTAAACCAGCCAGCCAGTTGCACGCCGGTATTGCCACCAGGGAACGGGATAACGCCAAAGGGTTTGTAGACTTCACGCCACAATTCCAATCCGCCGCCATAGTAAAACCAGCCGTTCATTTCGGTAGCGTTCATACCAAAGGGAATAGCGGTAAACATTTGTGCGGCTGGCACCTTGCCTTTCCAGTAATAAGCGGCGGCATGCCCCATTTCAGCCGTTCCTTGCGAGACTGCGTCAAACACCTCAAAACCCGGCACGATTTCTCCGGCACCATACACTTTAATTTTCAAGCGACCGTTAGACATGCGCTCTACATGCTTGGCAAAGGTTTCCGGCGCCCGCCCCAGACCGGGAAAGTTTTTTGGCCAGGAGGTGACCAGTTTCCACTCGAAGTGTTGCTGCGTTGCGGGCACAGTCGATGACAGCCGGGTTTGCGAATCACCACAGCTTTGCAGAAAAAAACAGCTTAACAGCATTATGCCAAGGGATTTGAATATCGATAATTTCATCATCACTCTACTTAATTTCTGAATGAGTTTAACTGGCTAACATATCGGGCAACCAGGTAATCAGTTGCGGCCAGATGGCCAAGGCTACCAGTAATAATAACTGAATAATAATAAAGGGGATCACACCCCGGTAAATTGATACGGTCGTCACCGAGGCGGGCGCTACGCCACGCAGATAAAATAACGCAAAACCGAAGGGGGGCGTCAAAAACGAAGTTTGCAGGTTTATCGCAATCATAATTCCCAACCAGATCGGATCAATCCCCATTGTCAGCAATACGGGCGCCACCAGCGGCACCACCACAAAAGTAATCTCGATAAAATCGAGAATAAACCCCAGCATAAAAATGACTAACATCACCAGTAAAATGGCAGCAAACTTTCCGCCTGGCAGACTGGTAAAAATGTCTTCAATCACCTGCTCGCCACCAAAACCGCGAAAAATCAGCGAAAACAGCGCGGCACCGATCAGAATCAGAAAAACCATCGACGTCACCGTCAAGGTGGACAACATGATTTCGCGTAATTTGGTGAGACACAGCTGCTTTTGCAACAAGGCAATAACCAGTGCACCGCTAGCACCGACTCCGGCCGCTTCAGTCGGCGTGGCAAATCCGGTCAATATGGCGCCAAGTACCAGAAACATTAACACCAACGGAGGTAACAGGGCTTTGAACAGCTTGGTCTTGGAGGGATAAGTCTTTTTATCTGTTGCCGACAAGGCCGGTATTTTCTGTTTATCAAACACTACCACAGCCAATACATACAAAATGTACCCTGCTACCAGCATCAATCCGGGCACAATGGCCCCCACAAACAAATCACCTACCGACACCGAGTCAGGCGAAAAAATTCCCATATCAAGTTGCGCTTGCTGGTAAGCACTGGATAACACATCACCCAGTAACACTAATGCAATAGACGGCGGAATAATCTGTCCCAAGGTGCCGGTGGCACAAATCGAACCGGCAGCAAAACTGGGGGCATAACCTTGCTTTAACATTGCTGGCAACGACATGAGCCCCATCGTCACCACCGTCGCTCCCACAATCCCGGTACTGGCCGCCAGCAACATGCCCACCAGAATAACCGAGATCGCCATCCCGCCACGAAATCGGCCAAACAGCTGTGCCATAGCAGCTAACAATTTCTCGGCAATGCAGGATTTTTCCAGCGTTACGCCCATAAACACAAACAAAGGTACTGCAAGCAGGGTTTGATTAGTGATAATGCCGTATAAGCGATTCGGCAAGGCGTGGATGTAGGCCTCGTCAAAAGTGCCTGTCAGTAATCCAACTCCGGCAAAGAGTAACGCAGTACCCGCTAGCGAATAGGCGACCGGATACCCTAGCAATAGCACCAGACAAACCAGCCCGAACATAACTAGCGATAAATATTCCATTATTTACGCTCTCCGGCAGCCGCTAACACCAGCGTACTTTTGATGATTTCGGCAATTCCCTGCAAGGATAAACTACCGGCAAATAACAAAATAAATGTTTTAAGGATAAACACCAGCGGCAACCCGCCAGCTTCCTGAGAACCTTCCAGCAAACCCCAGGAATTGCCAACATATTCCCAGCTAATCAGCAGAATAAAAATATTTACTGGCATCAACAACAGCAAACTTCCCAACAGGTTGGTTAGCGCTTTGCCACGCTCGGAAAACTTGCGATAGAACACATCAACCCGTACATGTTGATCAACTTGCAAGGTATAGGCAGCACCGAGCATAAATACTGCAGCATGCAGATACATCACCGACTCCTGCATGGCGATCCAGCCCATGTTAAACCCGTAGCGCAAAATCACAATCAACAGGGTTAGCAACACCATGATTAATGTAAACCAACTGATAATCTGACTAAGGCGAGTGTGGAACTGATCGATAAATTTTTGAATTTGCACCAACATGCTATGCAAGCGATTCCGGCAGAAGATAACTAAATGAAATTTTTAACAAATTCGCAACAGAAATGGAAATATTATTAGCCCCAGGAAGATAAATCGGCGGCTAACTAGAAGTTACATTGCCCGGCTTTCACCGGACAATGCGATATATCCTCAAGAGGCTTTTTTATTCATACCTCCACGACATGCGGGTGACGCGGGTGCACCACCATACAAGCCTTGCCACTCCGAATCAGTGTAAGTATGCAATGCCAACGCATGGATCTGGTTAGCCAGTTCATCTTTTAAAACAGCATTCACCGCGCGATGCCGGCTGATCAGCCGGGTACCATCAAATTTTGGCGTGACCAGCACCACTTTAAAGTGAGTTTCAGAACCGGCAGGAACATTGTGTTGATTGCTTTCATTAACCACTTCAAGATGAGCTGGCTGAAAGTGTTCAATCAACTTACTTTCAATATTAAATTGAATATTCATCCTTAATCCCTCTTTAAATACAACAACTACTGATACTAATTTTAGCTGACTACTGATACTAAATTTAGCTTTGAAATGAACGATTAAACACTTATTTTTTCGCGGGGAGCGGATTTTGAATGATAAGCCACTGACAGTTCAAGTTATATTTTTTCTCAACCAATTTGAGACTAGTTATAACCCTTTTTAATCTGTCGAAAGGTTAAATTGACTCTAGGCTTTGTCACACTTGGGCTCTTGTTAATGCCATGCAACCAATGCTGCTGGGTCAAACCTTTCATTACTAACAAGCTTCCATGTTGCAGCAACAGTTTATGGCTTTGGCGGGTAGTTTTATGCTTAAACATCAAGGCACGGGCTTGCCCCAGACTTACCGATGCAATAATTGGCTGTGGCCCCAATTCCGCTTCATCATCGGCGTGCATCCCCACACTATCCTGCCCGTTCCGGTACAAATTGCATAACACCGAGTTGAATTTGTGTTGGGTCTGTTGTTCGCAAAGTTGACGAATATGCTGCAACGTATCGGTCCAGGGTTGCGGTGTCATCTGCAAACCGGAGTATTGATACTCACTATCGGGATCACCATACCAGGCCTGCAAACGCGGAATTTTGTGTTCTACGCCATACATTTTGATATGATCCTGACGCCAGTTGAGTTGCTTTAATAATAGTGCCAACAAATCATCGGCCTGTTCGACTGGAATAAATTGTTGATAATACTGAATGCTTGCCTGTGGCAAACAAATTTCGCTGTCCTGTTCAAATGCAAGGTGATATTGATCCACATGCGCCCTCAAGCTCAATCACAAATTAATAGCAGTTTAACGCTACAGCATAAAAGCCTAAACCTGTTTCGTTATCCTAAAGCGCTGCAACATAAAAGTTTACAGGCCTGGGATGCAGCCGACGAATATCTGATTGAGTATATCAGCGATAATATTCCGCCAGATAGATTAGCTAACATGCTGATTTTCAATGATGATTTTGGTGCACTAACCTGCTGGTTCCAAAGTTATCAACCGCACTGGTACGGTGATTCTTTTGTGAGCCGACTGGCATGCCAGATGAATTTGCGGGACAACGGTCTGAACTGGGATGACAACCATTTTCATGATGCCCTTAGCCGGCCACTGGCAGCAGAGGTTATTGTACTCAAAATTCCCAAATCGCAAGCTTTGCTGGAGCAACAACTTATCGATCTGCAAAGCGTTGTCACCCGGCAAACCCAGATTATTGCTGCCGGTAAGACTAATAGCATCAGTAAGGCTACCCTGGGTTTATTCGAGAAATATCTGGGCACCACCACTACCTCATTAGCGCGCAAAAAAGCCCGGCTGATCTTTTGTTCAGCGTCGGCTGACAAACAGCACTCATCCCCTTACCCCACAGTATGGACCATGACGGACAGCGGTTTTACTATCAGCAACCATGCCAATGTCTTTTCCCGCCAGAGTATCGACATTGGCGGGCGCTTTATGTTAGAGAATCTGCCTGACTGTAGCGGCAAAACCGTAGTGGATTTAGGTTGTGGCAACGGAATTCTGGGGTTAACTGTATTGGCCCGTTATGCCGATGCCAAAGTGATATTTATCGATGAATCGGCGATGGCGATTGCTTCAGCACAACAGAATGTCCAGACCAATCTGGCTGACAGTATTGAACGGGCGCAATTTCTGCTCAGCAACTGCCTGGAACAACTGACACCGCAAACTATTGATGTGGTGCTATGCAACCCGCCTTTTCATCAGCAGAACACCATCACCGATCATATCGCCTGGCAAATGTTTAACGACAGCAAACAACGTCTTGTCCGTGGTGGTGAATTACGCGTGGTCGGCAATCGTCATCTGGATTACCCACGTAAACTGAAAAAACTGTTCGGTGGTTACCAGGTAGTTGCATCCAATCAGAAATTCAGTATTTTATCCTGCATTAAACGCTAGTCGGAGTTATTACCGTGAACATCAGATCCCTGTTATTTTGTTTGTTTGTTATTAGTCCCTTATGCTTTGCGGCCGCCGAAGACGGTTCGCAAATCCAGCCGGACAACCTGTTTCCCAAAGTAAAACTGGTCACCAGCATGGGCGATATCGTAATTGAACTGGATCGATATAAGTCTCCCATCACGGTTAACAACTTCCTGCGTTACGTCGACAAGAAAAGCTATGACAATACGATTTTCCACCGGATAGTTCCCGGCTTTGTGGTACAGGGTGGCGGTTTTGACCAAGACTTTAATGAACAGCCCAAGTTTGGCGATATTTTTAACGAATCGGGAAATGGGTCAAAAAATGCCATTTATACCGTTGCCATGGCACGCCAGAACGATCCGCATTCCGGTAACCGCCAGTTTTTCTTTAATCTGAACGATAATGACAGCCTGAATCCAGGCAAGCATTGGGGCTACGCGGTATTTGCGGTGGTCTCCAGCGGCATGGATGTGGTGGACAAAATGGCTGAAGTCGAAACCCATTACGATGCCGAATTGGGCTGGAATGATGTGCCGGTAAAACCGGTGATGTTAATCAGTGCTCGCTTATTGCCACAGGAGTTCTAATATAAAACGCGGGACATAACGATAGTGTCGGTGGAAACTGGATGATTAGAGCACACCTGTATAACAAGAAACTGGGTGCCGATACGCTGTTCAGATGGCGAGGAGGAGAAGTCTCGCGTATTGAAGGCTTTTCAGACGGCGTCTTTGCCATTACCATCACCCTGCTGATGGTATCTTCATCCACCTCCGATACCTTGTTTGATATCTGGCTGACCGTCAGGGATCTGCCCGCCTTCTTAATCTGCTTTTCATTTGTTATCTATACCTGGTTTGAACACTACCGATTTTTCCGGCGTTACGGACTGGAAGATATACTGACTATCTGCCTCAACAGTCTGTTTTTGTTACTAGTAATATTATTGGCATTTCCGCTTAAATTTCTGAGTACCTTTTTATGGTATTTGATTATCGATGTGGATACGTCCTCACTGTTTGTTTTGCCAGAGGGATCGAATGGTCTGATTGCGGATTTAACCCAGCGCAAATACATGATGTATTTTTACGGCTTCAGCTTAATCGGTTTATTCGGCGTATTGGCCCTAATGCACCTAAGGGCTTTTGCACTACGCAAAGCCCTGGAGCTGGACAAGCTGGAGATCAGACTCACCACCATTGCGCTGTCACATCAGCTGGTTACATTCTTTATTGCACTCTTGTCAGTCAGCGTTTTGGCAATCACCGACAATCCCGGCGTATCGGGTATTGTCTATTTTCTAATGCCACTTATACACTGCCCTCTGGGTTTCTATCACGGTTACCAGATTAACCAGTTCAAGTATGCGAAATAACCACTCACCAAATTATTTTAAGGAACCCTATGGATAAATTTCTCAACGCCGCAATTGAAGAGGCCAAACAAGGGCTGGCCGAAGGAGGCATACCTATTGGTTCGGTATTGGTTATCGACGGAAAAATAGTCGGCCGGGGACACAATCAACGCATCCAGAAAGGCAGCCCGATTTTACATGCTGAAATGGACTGTTTTGAAAATTGCGGGCGCCTCAAGGCAGCCGATTATCGCCGAGCCACTTTATATTCAACCCTATCACCCTGCGATATGTGTAGCGGAACAGCACTGCTATATGGCATCCCCAGAATTGTCATCGGTGAAAACAAAACCTTTCAGGGTCCGGAAGATTACGTCCGCTCCCGAGGAGTAGAAGTGACAGTGCTGGATAATCAGGAGTGCCAACAGCTGATGGAGGATTTCATCAAAGCCCGCCCCGAATTATGGAATGAGGACATCGGCGAATAATCAGAATTAGAACCCGGTTTGGGATGACGCCACACCGCCTCAGGCTTGACTCGTCGTGGCACAGGTGATTAAATGCGAATTGTTATCAATGACGTTCTAATCATTATCCCTTTTTAGTCCTCAGGAAGTTTTATGTCCCGATTTGCATTATTGCCATTGGCCGCTTTATCTTTTGCTGCACTCGCCAATGACAGCCAGGAAGTAGAAAAAATCGCTGTAACCGCAACCCGCGCCGCAGTGCCAGTAAGTACAGTCCCTGCCACAGTCAGTGTGATTTCCCAGCAACAAATCCAGCAACAATTGACTTTTACCCAGGATTTATCACAGATTTTGGGGAATTTGCTGCCTGCTTTTTCACCCAGCCGCCAAAAACTGACCTCGGCAGGCGAAACATTACGCGGACGTGAACCTCTATATATGATTGACGGCGTACCGCAATCCAATCCACTACGTAGCGGTGGCCGGGACGGCAATACCATTGATCCGGCCATGATCGAGCGCATCGAAGTGATCCGGGGTTCCAACGCCATTCAAGGCATGGGTGCCAGTGGCGGAATTATTAATATCATCACTAAATCAGCAGGTGAAAATGCCCATCAGGTCACGGCCGGATTTTCTGCCCCTACATCTGGTGGCAGCGATAGTCAGAGCATGAAAGCCAGCTATTTATTTAGTCATGGTGATAACAACAACGGCCTGGTGGCCGGTTTATCCTATCGTACAACCGGGATGTATCGTGACGGTCGGGGTGAGCTCATCGGTATTGATTCAACCCAGGGTGATACCATGGATTCGGACAGTCTGGATCTGTTTGTCAAATTCACCACACAACTGAGCCAGGAACAAAGCCTGCAATGGATGGTGAATCATTACAATATTGAAGGTAACGGCGACTACCAACCCGTAGACGGTGACGTTGACAATGGCGTACCTGCGACCTCAATTGAGGGCGCACCTGAAGGCGGTGCGCCACGCAACAGAGTCACCACCAGCTCGGTGGATTATCAGCACCAGAATGTGTTGGGTGGCCAACTCAGCTGGCAATTATTTTATCAGGATTTTGCCGCGCTATATGGAGGCAGTGCCGCCGGCACCTTTCAGGATCCAGCTTATGGTGACAACCTGTTTGATCAATCACAAAACAAATCGGAAAAACTGGGTAGCCGTCTGACCTGGTTTAAAGGCAACTGGGGTGGCAGTCATCTGGATGTTATTTCCGGTATCGACTGGTTACAGGACGAAACCTTTCAGGAACTGGCGATTACCGGACGTAAATGGGTACCGGAAACCCAATTTAATAATATTGCACCATTCGCTCAGTTACGTTATCGCGGTGTTGACAACCTGACTCTGAGCTACGGTGCCCGTTATGAATACGGTAAACTGAAAGTCGATGATTTCACCACCTTAGCCTCGTACAACAGCACCTTTGTCGAAGGCGGCTCGCCCAGCTTTAACGAGTTACTGAACAACGCCGGGGTTGTCTGGCAATCCACGCCTGAACTACGTTTATATGCCAGTTATAGCGAAGGTTTTAGCATGCCGGACGTTGGCCGGGTATTGCGAGGCATCAATGTCGCTGGATTATCGGTCAACAGCTTTCTGGATCTGCAACCGGTGATTTCGGACAACCGCGAAATCGGCTTCGAATATGCTAATAATTGGCTACACCTGCAATCCAGCTACTTTCAGTCAGATTCGGATCTGGGTTCTCGTCTGGCCGCCAATGCGGACGGAATATACAGCGTAAAACGTGAGAAAACTGAAATCAGCGGTTTTGAAGCGGACGCACAAATCTTCATTGATAAGGATGCCACACTCGGCTTAACCTATGCCAGAGCTGACGGTCAGTATGACGGCGATCAGGATGGTATTGTCGAAACCGATTTGGGTGGCGTCAATATTGCCCCTGAGCGTCTCAATCTATACTGGTTACAACAATGGTCAAACGGGTTAAGTAGTCGTATCCAGCTCAATATGCTGTTCGATATGGACTTTAACAGCGGTAATGATTTCGATGGTTATAATACCGTTGACTTAGCCGTCAATTATCAGCATGAACAATACGGCCTGTTTTCGTTAGGAATGGATAACCTGACGGATAAACAATATATCGGTTATTATGCCCAGACCAATGGCGCGGATAACCGCTATTTTGCGGGCACCGGACGCACACTTAGTCTGAACTGGCAGCACGCTTTTTAAATAAACTGAATTAAGTCAATGATCATAAAGTTGCACCGCTGGCTTGGCTGGCTAATCGGGATCTGGTTTGTACTGGTCAGCCTAAGTGGTGCGACATTATTGTATAAAAATGATTTATTGCAGTGGCAATACCCGCAACTGCCTGCCTACCAGACAGTAGAAAATATCAGCCACTGGGGGCCACTGCTTAACCAATTACAACAGGATCGGCGATACCGTTCGGTCAGACTCCCCACCCAGCAAGCCCCTTGGCTGGAAGTAACCAGCCACTCGGGTGATCATTATTACTTCAACGAACAACGACAACAGGTATTGGTCCGTTCACCGCATAGTGACTGGATAGACTGGTTGTATGACTTTCATTTGCATCTGCTGCTGGATGATTTGGGGCACGATATACTGGGTTATCTGGGGATTGCCACGCTGTTGTTAATATTCACCGGCTTGATCCGTTGGTGGCCAAAACATTGGCACTGGCGGTTATGGCGTCTGTCTTGGCGCGGTAACGGGTTTCGTATGGCACGCCAGTGGCACAGCACTTTTGCCAGTCTGTTTGCGCCATTGCTGTTAGTCAGCGTTATTACCGGTACATTGATTATTTATAGCGCTGTCACCAAAAGCAGTTTGTCCTGGCTATTAAATGATCCTGTACCCGTCAAGCCAGTCAAACTGGCTAATCCCTACCCTGTTAGCCAAACTGACTGGTCAAGCATGCTAACCAGCGCACAACAGCACTGGCCGCAGGCACAACTGCGATTATTCCGCCTACGTGCGGGCAATGATGATCCAGTCTCGTTCCGGGCCCGGGATAAAGATGAATGGCACCCCAATGGGCGCAGCGTGATCATGATTGATCCGTCGAACAATCAGATACTGAGCAGTAAATTAGCCAACCAGTTAGGTAGCGGCCAGCAAATTAATAACGGTATCTATCCGTTACATGTTGCTACTGTAGGTGGAAAGCTGTTTAAAATGGCATTACTGGTAAGTGGTGTTGTGCCTGCGGTGCTGTTGGTCAGCGGATTATTTTATAGTCTGTATAGACGCCGCAAACAAGCCACCTCTTTTAACCGTTAAATTGATGGTGAGCTTGCATAAAATCGGCTCACCACCAAGACGGGTTTATATCCCGACGTTAAGCGCCTGAATCTGAGGACGATCCCGAACTGCCGTTGCCCATTTTTTATTCGGTTCAGCCTGCATGGTGATGGAAAGCTTGCCACCGGCCATAATCTCCGCATGAGTCAGGTAACTGCGCCTTAACGGCACACCATTAAGCTGGATGCTACCAATATACTGATTTTGTTCGCTAATCCCTTTGGCTTCCACTTGCCAGCTATTGCCATTGGGTAAATGCATTACCACGCTAGGCAACTGCGGAGCGCCGAGCACATAGGTCAAACTGGTGGGGGTAACCGGATAAAAGCCCAGACTGGAAAATAAATACCAGGCCGACATTTGTCCTAAGTCATCATTCCCCGCCAGACCATCGGGTTTATCCGAAGCCAAGGTATCCATAATCTGGCGGATACGCTGCTGAGTTTTCCACGGCTGGCCGGTGTAGTTGTACAAATAAGCAATATGATGGCTGGGCTCATTGCCGTGGGCATACTGGCCAATCAGTCCGGCGATGTCTTCATGTTCCTTGAATTTTTCGGCATCCAGTGGCTGGGTAAAAAGCTGGTCGAGCTTTTCGCTGACTTTTTCATCGCCGCCCATCAATTCAATCGTGCCTTTGATATCGTGCTGGGCGGCAAAGCTGTATTGCCAGCTGTTCCCCTCGGTAAATGAACCATAGAGTTTGGCTTCTTGTGGATCAAAGGGTGTTTCCCATTTGCCCTGACTGTCTTTACCGCGCACAAATCCGATACTGGTATCAAATACATTGCGATAATTTTTAGCCCGCTGGTAATACTGTTTAGCGATGCTATTGTCACCCAGTGCCTCGGCAAAACGGGCAATAGCAAAATCATCCACACTCATTTCTATGGTTTTGGATACCGACTCGCCCTGTTTGTCCATCGGCACATAGCCCAGCTGCATATAATCATCCAGACCATCGTAAGACCCGTGTTGAGAGGTATTTAACATGGCATCCAATGCCAGTTTGGTATCGAAATTTTTAATCCCTTTTAGATAAGCATCCACAATGACTGGCACCGAGTGATAACCGATCATGGTCCAGGTTTCATTGCCCTGGAATGACCAAATCGGCAACATCTGATCAGGACTTTGCTGGTAGTGCGCCAGCATGGATTGCACCATATCGCCGGTACGTTCAGGCTCTAAAAAGGTCAGCAACGGATGCAATGCCCGGTAGGTATCCCACAAACTAAAAGTGGTGTAATTAATAAAATCTTTGCTCTGATGAATATCGCCATCAACACCACGATAGTTGCCATCTACATCCTGATAAATCGACGGTGCCTGATAGGCATGATACAGCGCGGTATAAAACTGGCGTTTCTGACTGTCGGTGCCCTCAATCTCAAACTGGTTGGTCACCTTGCTCCATTTATCCTGGGTTTGCTTTACCACCTTGTCGAAATCCCAGTCCGGGGTTTCGGTGGCCAAATTGGCTTTGGCGCCAGCACGGCTGACCGACGATACACCGACTTTAATCTCCAATGGTTGCGTGGCAACCTGATCAAAACGGAACACCGCTTTAAGTGCTTTACTTCCGGCGGTATTACTATTGCTGTTAATCAAGGTGCCGGTATGGCTGGGACGATAACCGGGGCGGTTACGATAATGATGGTCATCCTGATTATAAATTTTTACCTCGGTTATCGGCTGGGAAAACTCAATAGCAAAGTACATTGGCCGATACTTGGCCCAGCCATTAGTGGAACGAAACACTGTCAGGCTGCGCTTATCGGGGCTAAGCTGAATATCGCTCCAAAGCACTTTTCGATCAAAGTTATAAATGGACGTAGTCAAATCCATAATCACGTAGCCTTTATCCACATCCCGATAGGTATAACGATGCATGCCCACTCGGTCGGTGGCCGTTAACTCGGCTTTAATGTTTTCATCCAGTAATTCAACCGAGTAATAACCGGCTTTGGCGCTTTCCTGCTCATGGCTGAAACGGGAGCGGTAGCCCTGCTCCGGGTGCTCCACCGGCCCCGGTTCCAGTTGTGGCTCGTGACTCATCGGCATCAGCAAAAGGTCGCCTAAATCACTGTGGCCGGTGCCGGAAAAATGGGTATGACTAAAGCCCTGAATGGTGGTGTCGGTATACAAATAACCGGCACACCATTTATAACTATCGCCACCGGTACGGATCTGGGTATCCGGGCTGAGCTGTACCATCCCAAAAGGCGCCACTGCACCGGGAAACGTATGCCCGTCAGGGCCAGTGCCAATAAACGGGTCGATATAATCAACTGAACCAGCCGCCAGCGTCTGACCAGACAATACGCCGATGGCGCAAGAGAGTAACAAATGAGGAATTTTGCTTAACATAAAAGGGTTCCTGCAACATTGCCGGTTGAGGAATGTCTACCGGAGCAATATTGTTCGAAAAATCATTGAATTAGACAGGCGCTATCGTCAATGTATGGCTGCAAGCTGTCAAGTCTGAAATGCAGTTAATCTTATTCGCAGTTCATCAGTCAGGTTGAACAATCGACCATGCTCTTTTACCTTCGCCCTGGCCGCTTAATTTGTTAGACCCGCAGTATGAAATTACGTCAACGCTTACATCACACTCAACATATTCCCCGCCATAGGCATATCCAGCCCTATGCTGCTGTAGTGCTTGCAGGTGGCTATATGGAGGCTGGCGATCATGGGCGTTGGCGGGTTAGTGCCGGCGATGTGCTGATCCACGCGCCTTTTTCAAGTCATATGGACAGAGTGACAACAGCAAAAACCGAAGTACTGAACCTGTCCCTGTCGATGCAACACGCTCACCTTGGTGGTTATTGGCAACTGGCCGATCCGGATGTATTAGTCACTTTGGCCGAAAAAGATCCGACTCAGGCTCGCCAAGCGTTGCTGCAACAAATACAGCCGGGTAACCTTGGCGAATCCGATCCGGTAGACCAGTTAGCCCGACAACTCAAATTGGCCAATCCGCCTGCCATTAGTGAATGGGCTGCACAGAATGGTCTGCGTCGCGAAACCGTATTCAGACAATTTCAGTCAGCTTATGGGATTAATCCCACCCAATATCGGGTCGAGGCTCGCAGTCATCAGGCCTGGTACCAGATTGTCAGTAGCGCCCTGTCACTGGCAGACATTGCGGCCAATCTGGGCTTTGCCGATCAGGCACATATGAGCCGGGCGATTAAACGTATTAGCGGCTTCTCGCCGGGTTATTGGCGCAACCTTCCTCAATTGCAACATTCGTTCAAGAATTTGGTCACCGCTCCTTGATAAGCTAGCGTCATTCAAACCTGTAGAGTGACTGAGATGAGCCGACTAATCCAAGTTCGTGACGTTAAATTTCGTTTATGGCCGATATTACTGGCTGCGGTAATTATGCAACTGTGTCTGATTCCGGCCCGCGAGCTGGCGCGCTGGATCTACCATCAGAATACCGAATTGCTGTCCGGGCATGTCTGGGCGTTTGTCGGCATGGCGATATTGTTCCAGGCGCTGAGCGGGTTGCTCGGCATTATGGTGATGCGCCACTTTTTGCCTGAAGCGGATAGCCATTTACGTTGGCCTCCTGCTCGTTCCTATGTGGGGCTGGCTATCGTTGTCGGCATTAGCATGGGTGTTATTATGTTGCTGGCTGACTATGGTCCGGATATTGTTAGCCAAACCGCCCCTCAGGCCGCCTACAATACAGATTTATCGGGTGCATTAGGCTGGTTAACGGTGATGATGTCGACCGGATTGGCCGAAGAAACCATTTTTAGAGGGCTGCTGGTCGGAATGCTGGTCGTACTGGTGCCGGGCCGGATTAAAATAGGCCGCATAGATTTGCCGATAGCAGCCTATATTGTGGGGATATTGTTTGCAGTGGCCCACTATCACAGTTTTATCGTCGACCCGCTGCATCTGGCTATTGCGCAACAGTTATATGCCTTTATCTGGTGTCTGGTTTACGTATGGCTGATGGAACGTTCCCGCAGTCTGCTCGCCCCGATTGTGGCTCACGGTTTTGGCAATGCTGTTGAAGTAGGTTTGGTGATACTGATGATGCGAGCCTGGGGTTAAGTAATCCACATTCCATTAGTCATTTTGCAATCTATCGCATCCAGCGCCATATGTATGGTTAAGCCCAGGCCAATCAGTCTGGTTCTGGGCACAAAACATAACAGGATATACAACAGTACCAGCCATAACTGGTGCAAGGCATGAAAACCGATACTACAACGACCCGGGTCATAAACGGGATTGGCAAGCAAATGATCGATATCAACCAGCATGGTGGCCATCATTATCAAGTAAGCCCGCTTCCAACGCTTGGGGAAGAAGAATACCGCCATTAGTGCAGGCACCAGAAAATGCAAAAATAAATGAAACATTAAAACGTATCGTCTTCCGCGCGAACCGATATTTCCGGATACTCGTCCATTGACGAACCAATAGTAAACACAATCGGCCGGCAGCACACCTGACAATCCTCGATATATTCCTGGCTTTCCTCCAGCATTTCTACCGTAACGCTAATCTGCTCGCCACAATAGGGGCAAGAAATCATGGTTTCGATAAGATCGTTCATGATGACTCCTTGGTTATTGGATTGATAACTAACTTAACCGAACACCAAGGATAACTTGTTATATTGTTGATGCGTAGCCCAACGGGCAAATTGCTACATTTGTAGCGCCTTGCTACAATTAACTTTCATTAATTTATCAAGAGGCAATCATGGCAACTGCAAGCGTCAGACTAGATCAGGAGCTAGTTGAAAGAGCAACAATAATGAGTAAAGCATTAAACCGCACCATGCCCAAGCAAATAGAACATTGGGCTAAAATTGGCGAGATGATGGAAGACAACCCCGACTTGCCCTATGAGTTTGTAAAACAGGCAATAATATCACAAGCGGAAAAAGAAGCGGGCAAGCTGGAGCCGTATCATTTTGGCTAAGATTACCACGGTACTGCAGACACAAAATTTTAACAAAGCCGTTAAAAAGCTGCATCAAAACCAGAAAAAAGATTTGGATAGCGCAGTAAAAGTCTTGATGGAAGAACCTATGCTCGGTGAGCCAAAGAAAGGCGACTTATCCTTTTTGCGGGTACATAAATTTAAAATGGTGAAACAGTTAACATTGCTTGGCTACAGCTACGAAGATGGAACCATGGTCCTGGAGTTGATCGCGCTAGGTTCACACGAAAATTTTTATCGCGATATTAAAAAGTCGTACTAACGTCTAAAAATCCGAACTTTATTCCGATTGGTCATCATTAGCGTTCGCCCTGAGCGCGAAGAATGAGCCGTCGAAGGGTGAATAGATCCGTCCTTCCTTCGACTATTCGTTCCTCATGCCTGTCATGAGCTTATCGAATGGCTCAGGACAAACGATATTGGTTTTAACTAGCGACTCTAACTTGCCCTGAACAAAAGGACTTGTTCGGATGACCGAACAGAACGTCCGGACAAGGCGCGTACTTTTTCAAAATAAACACCTCACCGCATCGTGCGCCAATATTAATTAATACGAGAGTTAAACAATGAAAAATAAGCATGATTGCACTTTTCACACCACCAACAGACCACAACACTAAAAAATATCTGACCTGCTAGCGCCGTGCTCTGCGGAAAATTTGGAGCGTAGCGTAAAATTTGTCCGACAGCAGCACCTTGTTAGGCATTACTCTCTCTCACTTGTGCCAGACAAAGCATTACATGCATAACTCTGTCTGCAGTTGAATAATTAAATGCCCCCGCTGGACTGATTCCATGGCATACGTCATTTCTCACATTCCACCCTCTTTGGTCAGTGAGCAGCATTCTGAAATAAAAAGACGTGTCTGCACCAAAACAATTTTCAACACTTTCATCTCTGAGCAGGTCATCGAACGTCCTTAACTGCAGACCACCCTGCCGATTCCTTCGCAATGTTGCACCACCCATCAACTCAACTAGTGTTCTGATCGCAGCTTCTGCCTGGGGAACCAGAATATGGATTGCGGTCATGTAGTCTTCTTCCAAATAAGCTTTAACGCCCTTTTGCACGATATCCTTTTTTGAATCTTCAAATATCGGTGACTTCAGAATAAAGTTCGTTACGTCATCTGCGCTCACCCCATAAACCTCTAAGGTCTTGTTAAACGAATGCCTGAGAAAGAATGAATCAATACCCATATTCTGGGAAAGCTGATGAATAACGTTTCCTTCTAAATCGTCTTCGATACTACCAATAGTTGCTACAGGTCTACCTTTATGGTCTTGCAGAGTTTTGGTAAATAAATAGGTTAGCGGGTGATTCTTGGCCAGCTCCAGCACTTGTTGCTGCACTTGGTCTTTTTTCGGGAGAAACTGTATCGCAATCCTATTGAGGGTCTTCTCAAGGCCACCACTCGTCATGGAATCCAGATACGCATCGAGCTTTTCTCTAGGAATCTCCATGCTGTGAGAAAACTCCTGCATGCTTTCTACAACTTCCGGACCAACCTCCGAAATTTTCTTTGAAACCCTTTCCGCCCCCTCTTTCATGTTAAAGCTGATATAGACATCATGTACGTGCTGAAGCCAAGATGAAGCCTGCATTGCAGCCAAACCTTCACACGCACCTTCAAAACAACGCCCAACAACACCAACCACTCTGGTTACTTCAGCGTCCATTCCTTTGCTGCGATAATAGGTGGCCAGTGGAATACCTGCTGACTCACAAACCCAAGGGGAGCAATCTTTAGAAACTCTTTCCAATCGAGACTCGAGGTCCTCTATTAGTTTTTTCTCTTGAGCTCCAGACAAATCCCTACATTTACCCAACACAAAAAGATCGAAACAAAACCCCCAGAGGCCGGCCTTATCATCTTCTGCAATTCTGTCTTCAAGGTTAATGGCACTCTCAATGCAATTTTTAATCAAATCAGAGTTATTTAAAGCGGAAGCCACTCCATACGCTCTTTTGACTTTCGTAATAGTTTCAGTTGGATGTTCGCATAGATCGTTATCAGTCACGTCAAGAAGGGCATTTACATAGTCGATAGCGATTTTGTAATCAGGCTTTCTGCCTATGGCTGCTTCTGAAAGATCCCACACAAGCCCTGAATAGCGGGCTTTCATTATCGGGTTTTTGGTGTTTTGTGATCGGGCTACCCAATGCTCAACTATATCGTCGTTAACCAAGGAAAGACTCGGGCTTTCGTAGGCCTTACCATCATCGCCAACCCATACCATCATCGGGCCATAATATGTGCCCCAGCCACTCTGTTTATCCAAGTAATCCTCGCAAAACCCAAACGCAAGTCTTTCGGCAATAGCTTCTGGGCTTTGATTTTCTTCGGTAGCCTTATTGATCTTCGAGGAAATCGAATGTTCGCTAGTTTTCTCTTTTGACTGTTCCAGCTGATCCATAAGTCGGGTTAGCTCATCATTCATCATGGCTCCTTGCTTTGATTGCCTAACAATTTAGCTCAACGGCGCGCCTTTCAGCGTCCGATGTAGCTATTTGTTTTGTGTGTATCCGGCAGGGGAAACGGCCTGAACTTTCTGATAGATATTTTGACAATGACCTTCTCCCTGATCTGCCATCACCGCCGATGGGTGGACTTTCCTTACTTGAAGCGGGTTCGCTGTGTCCTCTGCAAGCTCGCTTCAGCGGCACCGCTAACGCTTCAAGCCTGCCAGAAATTGTTCAACCTCGCCAGTCGATTTTTGTCTTTAAACCGCTGTTTTAGAAACCCTGAATTATATCCCTTTGACCATCTACTGGCGCGTCGGCGGCACAAAACAATTTAATAGAAGGAATTAATCCCGTATTCGTGACGGGTGAAATTCCTTCTTTCCTGATTTATTTTTTTAACGGTACTCTGCAAAGTTAATTAAATCAATGAGTTCGATCCTCACCCTCTAATGAGTCAAAAAACAAAGAAGGCTTTTCACCCGCAAGTTTGTGGATACCCGCCTTCGCGGGTATAACAGGGTTTAATGATGAAAAATTTATCCTTCAAATCCATTTATCCTTCGACTACTCGTTCCTCGAGCTCAGGACGAACGGTTTTGGTTTTACCTCCCTTTGCAGTAAACAAAAAACGGGTTCAGATTAGCCTACCGGTATTCGAGACAAGGATGTCGAGAAAGCGTTAACTGAAGGGATGTGGATTTAGCGCGTTATCGGTATGCCTGAACCCGTTTTTTGTGTTTTTACTGCAAGGGTGACGGGGGATTCCAAAGGGGAATCGTCATTTATTCCCCTTTGGCTGCTGTCGCCAGCGCGACGCCCAAATTTAACTTTTATGACTCAGCCGATTTGCGCAGAAATAGATCCAATGTTTTGGGTTTTAAACTTTATGGATTCCGGCTCCAGAACCCTGTCGGAATGACAGGCTTAATGGCAGTTCGCGCAGCCAATAAAAGCCTTAAAATGCGCCTAGCTTATCAATCCATTGCTGAGCGGCAGCGCTATCGTTTAGATATTCTGCCGGAATGGTGCTGGCAGCCGTTGTTGCAAACTCCTGTGCGTAGGCGTCCCAGCCTTTAATTACCTGTAATTCGGAATCGATAATGCCGTTACCGACAGTGGCATTACCGGCGGCGATTTCGGCTAACACGCGCTTGTCGACCGAGTCCTGATATATGCCAGCTCGAGTACGATTGGCCCCCACTTCACCATCCATAATGAGTGTTTGGTAACTGTCCAGTGCGGTTTGTTGCAGATAATCCAGCGGATATTGCGCGTCGTTAAAGGCTTTATTTACCAAGAATTTTTGTTTAATCCGCTCCACCACGGCTTTATCCAGATGTTTTTCATCCTTAATCTTGATTGCCAGCAGATTATTGGCCGACAGGTCATCATGGCCGCTCATCACATTACCTGCGATATAGGCCTGACCGGCAGGCTTGTTATCATCCACATCCCATAACTGGAAAAAGCGCAACGGCCCCTCTGCTGGCCCCGGTTTGAACAGATTATTCACCAAATTAAAACGGCCATTTTCACTGCCATAGGCGCTGTTTTTCGACCAGTTATAGATCACATTATTGCGAATATCGGTCAGCTCATCCTGCTGCTGGTAGGTAGGTTTAAGGCGATAACCGTTAATACGTGGATTACGGCTGGTGTGATGCGCCAAAACATTGTGAATAAAACTGGCGCGCTGGCCACCCCAGATCCCGCCATAACCATGACTGCCTTTGGCATGCCCGGCATTATTCAGGCTTTCACTGACAATACTGTATTGCAGGGTAAAATTAGTATTATTGTAGAAAGACGCCACTTCATCATTGGCCCAGCTCATTGAACAGTGATCGATAATAATGTCGTGATGCCGTTTGGAGGTAACCGCGTCTCCCTGTTCATGCTCAGCCCCCGGGCGGAAACGTAAATAGCGAATGATCACCTGATTGGCATCAATCTGGGTCTCGGAGCCGGTCACCACAATCCCACCGGGCGAGGTTTGTCCGGCAATAGTGATAAAATCCTGTTTGATTTCCAGTGGTTTAACCAGATGAATGACACCCGATACGCTAAACACCACAATCCGAGGCCCTTTAGCTTTTACCGCGTAACGTAAGGTGCCGGGACGCGCTTTGTCGGAATCTTGCAGTGAATCAACCACTATAATCCGACCACCACGGCCACCTTGAGTATATTGACCAAAGCCTTCAGCGCCCGGAAATGCCATTGGCTTGGCTGCCGAGACCGACTGACAGGCCATTAACAATAATCCCGTCAATAAGGCCGGGATTGAGCGCTGAAGTATTAATTTCATAAGGTGTTTACCTCGAGGAAAGGTTTCATTGTTTCTGCCGGTACGATCGCGCCCTTATGGCCTATGACATAAGCCGCTATCTGTGCTGCGAAACTGGCTGAACTTTGTACGCTATGACCGGCAAAACGGGCCGCCAGATAACCGCCGTTAAAGGCGTCACCCGCCGAAGTGGTGTCCACCACATTAGCCACCTGTTGCACCGGTACTATGCTGTGCTGGCCATCCTGGAATATCTGTACGCCTTGAGCACCATTTTTTATCACAATTTCATTTACACCCAGCGCCTGTACATGGCGATGCACATCGGTAACATTGTCATGGCCGTACAGCACCCTGTGATCATCACAACCTGGAAAGGCGATATCCGCTAGTGCATAGGCTTTATCTGTCCAGATCCGCGCCTGTTCAACCGAACTCCACAACAATGGCCGGTAATTAGGATCAAAAATAATCTTGCAGCCATGTTGTTGGCGTAACTGGCTAAGTAAATCCAGCAGGCTTTGCTTGTCCTGTTCGGATAAAATAGCCAGCGAAATTCCGGAGAAAAACAGGTAGTCGCAATCGCTTAACAGCTCGATTCCGCCTTTATTAAGTAACAGCTTAACCGACTGGCGGGCTGCCGAATCACTGCGCCAATATGCGAAACTGCGCTCCCCCTGTTCATCGGTACTGATCATATACAGTCCCAGGGTTTTATCCGGGCTATTCAATACCAGCTCGGTTGCTATGTTTTCCTGGCTGATATTGATAAGTAACTGCTCACTTAGCGTATCACTCCCCACGGTTGACCAATAGCTTACCTGCTGACGCGGGTTGCAGCGTTTTAGATACACCGCGGTATTATAGGAATCACCGGCAAAAGTCTGCTGATAGGTCTGCTCGGCTATAGCCGACAACTCAACCATGCATTCGCCAAAAATGATAATTTTACTCATGGTATTTTTTCTCTTAGCGCTTGTCACAACAGCATCATTCAATCTTGCCCAGTACTGAGTCAATATTTTGCGGATTGAGATCGGCCAATGTCAGATAGGCTTCGGTGACTGCCTTGCTAAATGACTGATTGGCGGCCAGTTCGGCTGGAAATACCTGTGCAATCGCCAGCAGAGTCTGCACATCTTCGGCACTATGACCTGTGCATTTTTTCGCACTCGCCAATAATAAATCCGCTAAAGGATCGGTAATTTGTAGCGACTTGTGCGCCGCATTGACCAAAAAGTGCAGCCATGCCGCCACGCCCGTAGATAACAGACGGATACTGTTATTTTTGGCCAAATTGTCTTTAATGGTTCCAAGCAGCCTAAACGGCAATTTTTGCGAACCATCCCAGGCAATCTGCGCCAGTAGATGACGAATATGTGGATTGGCATAGCGCTTGAGAATCGCCTGAATATATTCTTCCACATCCATTTCCAGCGGTGCACTAAAAGAAGGTTTCACTTCCTCTAACAGCATAGCGCTAATCAGCTTATGCAGTGCCGGATGGCTGACAGCTTCACTAACAGTTTCAAAACCGCAACGCAATCCGGTGTAAGCCAAGGTGGAATGACTGCCGTTTAATAACCTCAGTTTGGCTTTTTCATAACCGCTTACGTCATGGGTAAAAGTCACACCCACTTTTTCCCAATGCGGGCGCGGGCCGCTGAATTCATCTTCAATTACCCACTGACTGAAAGCTTCACGCTGAATCGGCCAGTTGTCTTTAAGCTCAATTGCCGATGCCACTCGCTGTTTTAACGCTTCATCCGTAGCAGGAGTAATGCTATCAACCATGGTATTGGGAAAACAGATATTCGCCTCAATCCAGTCGGCCAGTTTAGCATTCAGCTCACGGGCAAAGGCCACCACGGCTTTGCCCAACTTGCTGCCGTTATCGGCCAGATTGTCACAGCTGATAATGGTCAATGAGCCGAGGTTTTGGTCGAAGCGAACTGCTAATGCTGCGGTTAACAAGCCAATGGCACTATTCGGCTGCTGCGGATGAGCTAAGTCATGCTGGACATCGGCGTGATTGCGATCCAGTAAACCATCACCATTAAGGCAATAGCCTTTTTCGGTTACGGTTAAACTTATAATATGCGTGCTCGGCGCAGTTAAACGCTGCATCACCTGCTCACGCTGATCCCCAAGTACCAGTACTTCTTTAATCGCACCGACTAGCTGATAGGCAGGTTGCTCATCCAGAATCGCCAGAGTATATAAATTGTCCTGCTCGGCCAGATTATCCCGCACCCCTTTGCTGCGCATCGACACACCGCAAATGCCCCAGTCACCGCCATAAGCCAATGCATTATCAGTAAAAACTGCCTGGTGGGCACGATGAAAGGCCCCAGGGCCAAGATGCACGATGCCAATACCGAGTTGTTCACGATTATAATCACTGCGGATTACCGACTCGGGTAACTGATTGATATGACTACTGTTAAGTTGCTGCATAATGGTTGTTATTAATCCAGTTTGTAGGCTGTTTTAGCCAGTCTGTAAGTCAGATCGTGCGCCAGCTCGACACCTTCGTCTTCGTTAATGCGATGCTGGGAAATCAATTCAGCCAGAAAACGGCAATCAATGCGACGGGCCACATCATGGCGCGCCGGAATAGACAAAAACGCGCGGGTATCATCATTAAAACCGACGGTATTATAAAAACCGGCGGTTTCGGTTACCTGATGACGGAAACGTAACATTCCCTCAGGGCTATCATGGAACCACCATGCAGGTCCCAGTTTCAGGCTGGGATAATGACCTGCCAGCGGCGCCAGTTCACGAGCATAGTTAGTTTCATCCAGGGTAAATAGAATCACATTCAAATCCGGATTATTGCCGTATTTATCCAGCATGGGTTTTAGTGCCTGCACGTATTCTGTCGGCGACGGGATATCCGCGCCTTTGTCGCGGCCAAACTTAGTAAATAGTTCAGGGTTATGGTTACGGAATGCGCCCGGATGGATCTGCATCACCATACCGTCTTCAATACTCATTCCGGCCAATTCGGTCAACATTTGCGCACGGAATAATTCCTGTTGTTGCTCGTCAGCTTTGCCGGACAGGCACAGGGCAAACAGTTTTTCGGATTCGCTGTTGGACAAATTAGCGGTGCGTGCAGTGGGATGACCATGATCGGTGGCGGTCGCCCCCATGCTGCGGAAATATTCACGACGTAATCGGATAGCTTGCAAATAACCTTGCCAGTTTTGGGTATCCTGACCGGTTAAATCGGCCAATTTTTTAATGTTATCGGCAAAATCTTCCCGTGAGGCATCCACCACATCATCGGGACGGAAACTGGTGATCACCCGTTTAGCCCATGGCGTATCCTGAATCGCCTGGTGATGCGGCAGAGTATCCAATGCGCCTTCAGTGGTGGCAATAAGTTCAATATTGAATCTGTCCATCAGGGCGCGAGGACGAAATGCCGCCGTGCTCAGTTGCTCGGTAATATGATCATAATAATGATCGGCGCTATGTTCATTGAGCTGAACCTTAAGGCCAAATACATCATGGAAGACGGTATCCAGCCACATACGTGATGGTGTACCACGGAACAGATAATAATGTTTGGCAAAAATACGCCAAATTTTACGCGGGTCCTGCTCGACCTCACCACCATCCCAACGAGGAATACCCAAGGACTCCAGCGAAATGCCCTGGCTGTATAACATACGAAATACATAGTGATCCGGACGGATCAACAGCTCGGTAGCATTACCAAAACTTTCGTCATAAGCAAACCAGCGCGGATCGGTATGCCCGTGCGGACTGATAATCGGCAAATCTTTTATCTGGCTGTATAGGCGACGCGCGATGTCCCGTACCGTGGGATCACTGGGGAAAAGTCGGTCGGGATTGAGTGACAAGGCTGAGGTTGAATTCACCATTTAAAGGCTCCTGTATATATGCATTAGAGAGTCACTCCGCGTTTCCAGATAGCGATTTCTCTGTTCTGATTTTGTTCATTTTGGGTATGCTTGCCGGAGGCAATATCCAGCAATTGCATAAAGAATTGTTCGGCACAGTCATCCATACTGGTGCCTTCCAGCACTTGGCCGGCGTTAAAATCGATCCAGTGCGGTTTACGCGCGGCCAAATCGGAGTTGGAGGAAATTTTTACCGTGGGAACCGGAAAGCCCAGCGGAGTCCCCCGGCCGGTAGTAAACAGCACCATATGCGCACCACTGGCCGCCAGCGCAGTCGAAGACACTGCATCATTACCCGGCGCCTGTAATAACACTAACCCTTTACTACTAACCGGTTGGCCATAATCCAGCACCTGATTGACAATGGCCTGACCGCCTTTTTGAATGGCGCCCAGTGATTTTTCTTCCAGTGTGGTCAGCCCGCCAGCTTTATTGCCCGGTGACGGATTTTCATAAATGGGCTGGTTATGGGCGATAAAATACTGTTTAAAGTCACCAACCAATTCAACAATTTGCTTGAAGGTATCTTCATTTTTGGCACGGTTCATCAAAATCTGTTCGGCACCGAACATTTCCGGCGTTTCGGTTAACAATGCCGTTCCACCCATATGGGTGACTTTATCCGACATCCTTCCCACCAGAGGATTGGCGGTAATACCGCTAAAGGCGTCCGAACCGCCGCATTTCATGCCTAACACCAGATCCGATGCAGGACATTCACTGCGCTTGTCTTGCGCCAGCAGCGGCAACATTTGCTGGATAGCTTCAACACCGGTTTCCACTTCATCACCCACTTGCTGCGAGTTATAAAATTTCACCCGTTCAGGATCATATTCACCGGCGGCATCCAGCAGGGCTGCCATCTGATTGTTCTCGCAACCCAGTCCCACCACCAGCACCGCACCGGCATTCGGATGGGTTAACAGCGAGGCCAGAATGGCACGAGTATCTTTTAAATCGTCGCCTAGCTGTGAGCAGCCATAGGGATGAGTAAACGCCACAAAGGCATCAGCCTGACCGAAAAAACGCTGACTACAAATCTCGGCAATACGCTGGGCGGTACGATTAACACAGCCTACTGTATTGATGATCCAGACTTCGTTGCGAATACCCACTTTTCCGTTGGCGCGTTTATACCCCATAAAAGTCGGCACAGTAGTGCCTGCATCCCGTTGATGCTTAATGGGCTGATACTGGTATTGAGTGCCGTCAGATAAATTGGTTTTCAGATTGTGGCTATGAATATGTTGACCGGCTTTAATTTCGGCGGTGCTACCTCCAATTTCAAAACCATATTTGATGACAAGTTGCTGCGGAGCAATATCTACCAGCGCAACCTTATGCCCGGCCGGAATATCGTCCAACAGGGTTAAATCAAATTCGTCAAAATGTTCGCCTGCCACCAAGTCTTTGGTGGCTACAGCAACATTATCGTTGGGGTGAATCTTTAACAGGGATTTCATTTGAGTGTCACTCATACACTGACAATATCCTTGGCAAGCAGTGGCATGTCCGCAACAAACACCTGGTTCAGTTCCAGTTGCTGCACATGCTCTACCACACTGGGCTTTTCTACCTGTCGGAATTGACAATTCTGCAAAGTTAAATGGCGAATTGGCGCCCGCTCAAAGCCACGGATCACCATCGCATGTTTGGCATTTTGTACGTTTAGATCGGCAATATGGATATCTCTTACCACAGGGTCAAATTGGCCAGCGTCGCCTTCTTCGTAGTAGAAGTTAATCACGATGGCATCCCGGACCTGCCCCACGTCGACGTTACGCACGTTGATGTTTTCAATCAGGCCACCGCGGACCGAATTGGTTTTTATCCGAATCGCCCGCTCCAGCTCGGGACTGCTCATTTGGCAATTTTCCATAAAGATATTACGGGCACCGCCAGAAATTTCACTGCCAATCACCAACCCGCCATGGCCGTCTTTCATCTGGCAATTAGCCACCAGTACATTTTCTATCGGCTTATTCACCCGGCGACCGTCGGCATTACGCCCTGACTTGAGCGCGATACAATCGTCGCCAGTGTCAAACAGACAATCTTCGATTAATACCCGGTTACAGGATTCGGGATCGCAGCCGTCATTGTTGGGTCCGTGGCTGCGACAAGTAACGCCGCGCACGGTGACATCTTCGCTGAGCACCGGATTAATCAGCCAAAATGGGGAGTTGATAATGGTGACACCTTCAATCAGCACGCGTTGACACAAATATGGCTGCAACAATGGCGGCCTTAAATAGCCACCATCGGCATAAACACGTTGCTCCGGCGGTACGCCCTGCTCAACATCTTGCTGTAATCTGTCTCGCGCCGGTTTCTGGGTGATTTCCACCGGATCTTGCCGCCAATGCGCGTGCTTGTTTTGGCCTTTCCACGGCCACCAGGTATTGTCATCTGCCTGGCCATCCAGTACACCCTCACCTGTCACGGCAATATTATGTTGTTGATAAGCATAAATCAGAGGCGAGTAACCCATCATTTCCATGCCTTCCCAACGGGTAAATACCGCCGGGAGATACCGCGCAGGCTCAGTGCTAAATGCAATTATCGCGTCTTTTTGCAGGTGCAGATTAACGTTGGATTTAAGATGAATAGGGCCGGTCAGATAACGCCCTGCCGGTACCACCACACGTCCACCACCGGCTTGATGACAAGCTGCAATCGCAGCTTCAAATGCTGCCGTATTGTCGTATTGCGGCTCGGCCTTGCCACCGAAATCGGTCAATACAAAGTCACGATCAGCAAAACTGGTTTGCTGAACAGAATTCCGAATACTTTCTGCCATCGTCCAGCGACTGTCGGCTGTTTCAGCCGACATCTGTCCCGACGGGGAATTTTTGCTACAACCCGGCAACGCTGCCGCGACTGCGGTTGCCAAAAGCGTTTTCAGAAATAATCGGCGTTGCATCATAAGTGCAAACTCCTGTTGCTTGTTACCAGCAGAGTACCCGACATAGCAATCTGCCGCTGTTTTAATGTCATCTTTGCCACCGGTGGCATTTTACGTTAGACCTGCCATTTCGTCAAACCGGCCCGCCGATTAGTTACTTTTTATTAACATTTGAAACAATTGCCGGTTCTATCAACGATTCAACTCTAAACTGGCCATAATAAAGGGGCCGGTGGCTTTGGGATCGTTGTCCCGTTTCATTTCATTGACGTAATAGTCATAGCTGCCTGAGCGATAAGGTTCGCCTCCCAATCCGGCAACGGCACAAACCTGGGTGATATTGACCAGTCCATCATCAACTTTAATCAGCTTGTCCAACAAACCTTGATAGCCTTTCTCGGCAACTTGCATATATTGTTGGTCCAGATAGCCATGATTAACGCCTTTAGCCAAGGCATACACCAACATACTCGTGCCGGATGCTTCCAGATAGTTACCTTTTCGATCACCCTGATCGGTAACCTGATACCACAAGCCTGACTTATCCTGCACCTTAGTCACCGCTGCGGCCAGACTTTGCAAGCTTTCAATCAGGAACTCCCGATCTTTGTGACCTTTGGGGAAATAATCCAGTACGTCCACCAGTGCCATGGCATACCAGCCTAACGAACGTGACCAGAAATTAGGTGAAGTACCGGTTTTGGGATCGGCCCATTTCTGTTGGCGACTCTCGTCCCAACCGTGATACAACAAACCGGTTTTCGCATCTTTGGCGTGTTGTTCAATCAAGCGGAATTGCGTGACAATATCATCGAAGGTATTTTTGTCTTCTGCAAACCACTGAGCGTATTCGGCGTAAAAAGGGGCGCCCATGTACAGTCCATCCAGCCACATCTGGAACGGATAGCGCTTTTTGTGCCAAAAACCACCTTCCGAGGTGCGAGGCATACCGGCAAGCTGCTCACGCATAATATGCATGGCCCGCATATAACGCGGATCCTGAGTTTGTTCATACAGGAAAAACAGAATTTTACCGGCGTTGATCATGTCGATATTGTAATCAGCCATCTTGTAACCGCGAATATCGCCTTTCTCGTCAATCAGCAGGTCAGCATAATTCTTGATATAGGCCAGTAACTCGGGATCAGGTTGTTTTTCATATAACTTGCTCACCGCCAGTAATACCAGCCCCTGGGTGTAGTTCCACTTGGGCTTTTTGGCTTCTTCCATGCTCCAGGCTTCGGGATGGCGTTTGATTTCGGACCGCACCATACGTTCGGCCCAACTTTGTTTTTCTTGCTGGGCTGCCAGCGTTTGATTCGCCAGCATTAACGTCAGTAATAACGTTGCGCAGCAGGCTTTTGTCAGGGTCATTATTTTCATCTACAGATCCTTAATTTATTACCGCCCGCAACTCTAACGCACCGTTATGGCTTGGAGTGGGGGGCAGTTGATTCACGTATAATTAAATGGGGTTTGACCAGAAAATCCTTGTCGGCAGTTTGGGTCAGATTTTTTTCAATTGACTGAATAATTTTTTGGGTGGCCAGTGTTGCCATGGCTCCGACCGGTCGCTGGATGGTGGTTAGCGACGGAATAATTCTGGACGCCAGCAAGTTATCATCGAACCCGGCTACCGACAGCTCACCCGGCACGCTAATACCAAGACTGTGAGCCACCTTCAATACGCCAGCCGCCATTTCATCGTTGTTGGCAAAAATGGCGGTAGGCCGTTTTGACTGGCTCAGGATGTTACGGGCGCAATCAATGCCCCCCTGATAACTGTTGTTACCTTCATAAACCTGTGACTCGGACAGCGACAGCCCCAGTTCCTGCAAGGTATCGCGAAAACCTTCCAGTCGCTCGATGGCAGAGTAGTAATTCAGTGGCCCGGTGATAAAAGCGATATCTTTGTGTCCCAGCGACACCAGATAACGAGCCATTTCGCCCATCGCAGCACGATCATCGGAGACCACAATATTCATATGATCATCCAGATCCACCGACGCCATGCGTACATAACAATGTGAACCTTCGCGCAACGCCGCAGCCAGGTCTCTGGATTCCGATACTGGCGGCAATACGATAACGCCATCAATATTGGAACGGCGGATAAAACCAAGACAATTTTCTACCAGATTGGGACTACGATATTGACAAGGATGTACTACCAACTCATAACCACGACGGGAGCAGACATCCAGCACCCCGCGTTGTACCTGATCGATATACAAGGCATCCGGGTTATCGTAGATCAAACCTAATAGATACGAACGGCTTGAGGCGAGTCCGCGCGCCTGTTTGTCTGGCGAATAGTCCAGCCTGTCGATAACATTCTGGATCAAAAGTTGGGTTTTTTTACCCACATTTTCAGAACCGTTGATTACCCGCGACACAGTGCGCTTGGATACGCCTGCTTCTCTGGCAACATCGTTAATTGTCGGTTTTTTATCGCTCATTTATTATTCTCGGCATCAGTTGACGAGCAGACCTTAATTCAGGACTCCGGCGCTGACAAGCTTCATCCTGTTTTACCCTGCAAGACGTTATCCAGTTGATAAGCATCTTTATAAATTGCACAAGCCGCTTCTTTGACCTGGGCAGCAATCATCGGAATTTGCGCTTTGGTAAATGATGCCGCAGGCGCGGTAATACCGATAGCGGCCACGACTACACCGCGTTTATCTCTTACCGGAGCGGCCAGACAACGCACGTCTTCATGATATTCGCGATTATCCACCGCATAACCAATCGCCATTACCCGCTGCAATTCCTTGCGCAACTCTTCCATAGTGGTAATGGTATTGGCGGTGCGTTTCTCCATGGTCTTGTTTTCAAACAACAATTCCAGATTATCGTAATACAGGAAGGCCAGAAAAATTTTGCCGGTCGAAGAGCAATGCATCAACGCACGAAGTCCTGGACGACTGGCAACTTTTAACGGATGCGGGCTGTCAAACACCTCGACTATTAACGCGCTACCATGATGCGGAACCGCTAAATGGGCAGTATGTCCGGTGGTCAATGCCAGTCGTTGCACATGCGGGATAGCCACCTGATGCAGACGATCCGAATTGATGATTTGCAAGCCGACATTCATCAAATCGGCACCACAGAAATATTTCTTGTTGCGTTTTTCCAGCATCTGTTCGGCACATAAGGTACGTAACAGGCGAAATACCGTGGTACGAGGCAGATCCAGCGCTGTCTCAATTTGCTGCGAAGTCATGCCGCTGTCGTGTTTGGCAAGGATCCGGATCAATTCACAGGCATGTACCACTCCGGGGATCAGATAGCGTTCCATAATTTATAACCCTAACCAGTTAGGTAACACTTCACTGATCCAGGGCACATAGGTCACCAGCATCAGCACGACAAACATCGCTGCGTATAACGGCAGTAACGGTTTGATAATTTTTTCCAGTTTGGTCTTGGCTATCGCGCAAGTGACAAACAGCACCGCCCCGACGGGTGGTGAGCATAGACCAATAGACAAATTCAGTACGATCATTATGCCGAATTGCAGTGGCGACATGCCTAGCTGCATGGCCACAGGCAGAAAAATCGGGGTGAAAATCAACACTGCTGGCGTCATATCCAGAAAGGCGCCCACCACAATCAACACCAGATTAATCAGCAACAGGATAATGATAGGATTATCGCTTAACCCCAGCAGGAAATTACTGAAGGTTTGTGGAATATTTTCATAAGACAGCAGCCAGGACATGGCGGTAGAAGCGGCTATCAGCAACATCACTATAGCGGTAGTTTCACCCGCTTTAAGCAATAAGCCGGGAAACTCCGCCGGTTTCACTTCACGGTAGACTCCCATCGACAATAACATCGAGTAGAACACCGCAATAGCGCCAGCTTCGGTGGCGGTGAAAATTCCGCCGATAATGCCGCCAATCACCAAAAAGATCAAAAACAGGCTAGGTACCGCAGCGAAGACTTTTTTAACCACTATCGATAGCGGTAAACGTGCTCCCAGCGGATAACCTTTGCGCTTGGCATGCACCATACAGATGACCATCAATGCTAATCCCACCATAATGCCGGGAATATAACCGGCCATAAATAATGCCGCGATTGACACGCCGCCACTGGCAATGGCATAGATGATCAGGATATTACTGGGCGGGATTAACAATCCGGTAGTTGATGCCGCCGCCGTTACTGCAGCGCTGAAATTTTCGTCATAACCGTTTTTCTTCATTTCCGGCAACATAAAGCTGCCAATCGCCGAGGTTGCCGCCACCGCCGAACCGGAAATCGCCCCAAACAACATGCAGGACACCACATTGACCAGTGCCAAACCACCGGGCAACGCGCCTATCAGGGCCATGGCACATTCAATCAGCCGTTTGGCAATACCGCCGCGGCCCATAATCAGTCCGGATAACACAAAAAAAGGAATGGCTAACAAGGCAAAACTGTTTAAGCCGCCCGCCATCCGCTGTGCCATAGTGGTCACCGCCGGAGTTAAATCCATACTCATCAGCATGGTTACCAGCGTGGCCAGACCAATGGCAAAAGAAACCGGTACCGCGAAGATCAGCAGTGCAAAAAAAACTACTAGCAGAACAAGTGCCGTCATACCCATTAGTTATTCTCCTGTGCTTGTGTCGAGAATAACTCGGTTAAATTGAACAGCGCATACAGGATCAACATCCCGCCAGAAATTGGTAATACTGCATACACATAACCCATATTGATCCCCAGTGCGGCGGAAATCTGGTTCAGTTCCATGGTCAGGTCCACCAACTCGCTGCCACCGTATAGCAATACCAGCGCAGAAAAAATAATCACTACAATTTGAATCCCTGCACGAGTGAGCCGTTGACGGACTGGATGCATTTTATCCAGTAATAAATTCAGTCCCAAATGAGCATTCTGTCGATAGGCATACACTGCGCCTAACATGCCAATCCAGATCAACAGAAAACGCGCCAGCTCTTCGGTGACTGAACTGGGGTCGCCTAATAGATAACGGGAAATAACCTGCCAGCTTACCGCAAGCAGAATGCAGCTCATGGCACTGATCAGCGCGGCGGCCAATATTTTGTCCAATATTTGAATAATTGACTTCATTATTTATCCTACATTGTCTCAATTTGTTGCATGATCCGGCCCACTTCGGTGCCATCGAATGAATGGTGAAATTCTTTCACCGCATCACGGAAGGGTTGCTTGTCCGGATAAATAACCTGTACTCCTGCCGCTTTAACAGCTTCCAGTGCCTGGTCGGATGCTTGCTGCCATAATTTTTTCTGATACTCGACCGAATCGGCCATCGCCATGGTTAACCATTTCTGTTGCTGTTCGTTTAACGAATCCCATACCGCCAGGCTCATCAACATTACATCGGGTACCGAGGTATGTTCATCCAGCGAGTAATAACGGGAAATTTCGTAGTGACGGGACAAATAATAACTGGGCGGATTGTTTTCGGCGCCATCCACCACCCCTTGTTGCAGTGCGGTGTACAGTTCACCCCAAGCTACCGGTGTTGCCGCACCACCCAGTGCCTTGACGGTACGTACTGCGGTGGGGCTATTGAGCACCCGAATTTTTTTACCCTTTAAATCCGCCGGAGAATTAATTGGCTCCTCAGTGGTATAAAAACTGCGGCTGCCGGCATCGTAGTAACCCAAGCCTTTGAGGCGCACTTTTTCGGTGCCTTTTAACAACGACTTGCCTAACTCACTATCCAGTACACGCCAATAATGCTCTCTATCCTTAAACACATAAGGAATACTGAATATTTGCATTTCAGGCACAAAACCTTCCAGTGGACTGGCCGATACTTTAGTCATGGCCAAACTGCCAATTTGCAGCAATTCGACTAATTCGCGTTCAGAGCCCAGTTGACTACTGGGATAGATAATGACTTTCATCTTACCTTTGGAATACAGTTCCAGACGCTCGCCCAGATAAACCATCGCCTTGTGCACGGTGTGCTGGGTATCCAGCGAATGACCCAAACGTAAAATGACAGTATCGTCTTTACGCGCACAGGCGCTAAGTAAACTTAACGTCAACAATCCAACCAGCAGTGCGGTGGCTCTGAAGTACTTCATTTATTTATCTCCAACTACTATTAGCATGACACTGTCTAATCAGCGCAATTGATCAGGCGGATACTTGTCCATATCGTCATAGTCCAGATTCTCGCCGGCCATTCCCCAGATAAAGGCATAATTACTGGTACCCACACCACAGTGAATTGACCAGGGAGGTGATAACACCGCGCTTTCGTTGGTTACCCAGATATGGCGGGTTTCTTTCGGTTCGCCCATAAAATGACTGACCGCCTGTCCTTGGTCCAAATCAAAGTAAAAATACACTTCGTTGCGGCGGTCATGTTGATGAGCCGGCATGGTATTCCATACACTGCCCGGATTCAGACGGGTCAAGCCCATTTGTAACTGGCAGGTTTGCACCACACCATTGATAATCAACTGGTTGATATCCCGCTCATTAGAGGTTTGCTGGCTGCCCAGATGCAGCACGTTGGCGTCCTGTTTGCCCACTTTTTTATGCGGAAAGGCATGATGAGCCGGCGCGGAGTTCAGATAAAACTTGGCCGGTTGGGCTGCGTCTGCAGAGCTGAAACTGACAGCTTCCCGAGTTTGCCCTACATATAATGCTTCTTCTTTTTGCAGTTCAAAACATTGTTCACCTACGGTAACAGTACCGGCACCACCGACGTTGATAATGCCCAGCTCACGGCGGGCCAAAAATGTCTCGCTTTTTAGCGGATCGATACTGTCCAGCGACAATGCTTTATCCAGTGGCACCGCACCACCGACCATAAAACGTTCATAATGGCTATACACCCAATAAACTTTGCCGGATTGCATAATATTGTCGGCCAAAAATTCCTGCCGCAGTTGCTCGGTGTCGTATGCTTTGACTTCCCGCTGACCTACCGCGTAACGTACTTCGTATTCAGTTGTCATATCTTGTATATCTCTATCTTGCTAACCAGCCGCCATCGACAGCCAGAATATGTCCGTTTACATAATCGCTGGCCCGGCTGGCCAGAAAAACCGCGGCGCCTTGTAAATCTTCCGGTTCGCCCCAGCGCCCGGCTGGAATACGCTGACGAATTTCTTCATTGCGCACCGCATCTTCCTGCAAGGCTTGGGTATTGTCAGTGCGGAAATATCCCGGCGCGATAGCGTTAACCTGTATATTGTGCTGGCCCCATTCATTGGCTAATGCCTTGGTGATCCCGGCAATAGCATGCTTGCTGGCAGTGTAGGCTGGTACTGTCATTCCACCACTATAAGACAGCATTGAGGCGATATTGATGATTTTACCCTGCCTGTTTTTGATCATGTTTTCGGCGACGGCCTGACAGAGCATAAAACTGGCGTCCAGATTCACTTGCAACACCCGACGCCATTCATCCATGGGAAAACTCACCGCCGGATGACGGAATATGGTGCCACCGTTATTGACCAGAATATCAATATCCCCACAAATGGCTTTTGCCTTTTCTGCTAATCCCTTTACAGCATTTTGGTTGCTTAAGTCCGCATCCAGTTCGAAGGCCTTGCCGCCGTTACTCTCTATTTGTTGTACAGTTTGCTCACAGCCACCTGCTGTGGAACTGGCGCACACCACCTGCGCACCGGCCTGCGCCAGCGCTATGGCAATCGCCTGTCCGAGGCCACGACTGGCGCCAGTGACCAGAGCACATTTACCTTCCAGAGAAAAATCAGTCATTTTCACTACATATTCCTAACGCTGCTTAGTCGAGTCTGATGAGACTAACAGGGCTTTTTTGTGGTTCAAGTCCGAACCTGCAAAGCTATTCATATAACAACTTAAATATTCGCATTTGAATATTTAATCTTAAAACATTTGAGCTTTTTGCAAATTTACCTAATCTGCACATTACATTTTGTTTACATCCAGCAAACAAAGTATTAAAAGTTTTTGCCACCGGTAGCAATTTGTCAACAATTATTTGCTACCGGTAGCACTAGATAAAACGAAATGCATCCGCCAGCCCACTAAACTAGCTGGCTGCGACAATATAATAAATGTACCTATGAGGTGTTAGATGAAACCCAAGTTCCAACGGAAAAAACTAATTACATGCTTATGTCTGTTGTGCGGTTATCAGTATCTTGGTCTTCCCGCTGCTTTTGCTCAGGAACAACCAGCCGACAGTCTGGAAGTGATCGAAGTCACCGGCAGTTTTCGTGACAGTTTAAACAAAGCGTTAATTGACAAGCGCACCTCAACCGGGGCGGTTGATACAATTTTAGCCGAAGATATCGCCGATTTTCCCGACTTGAATCTGGCCGAATCGTTACAGCGTATCCCGGGAGTCTCGATTAGTCGCGCCGCCGGTGAAGGTCGTCAGATATCGGTACGAGGGCTAGGACCGGACTTTACCCGAGTCAGAATCAACGGTATGGAAGCCATCGCCACCAGTGGTGGTACCGATGCCATCGGTGGTGCCAACCGTGGGCGCGGATTTGACTTCAATACTTTCTCCTCAGATTTATTCAGCTCTCTGACAGTACGCAAAACCGCTTCTGCCGATGTTGAAGAAGGATCATTAGGGGCAACGGTAGATTTAAAAGCCGCCCAACCCTTTGATTATGACGGTTTCACATTGGCAGCATCCGGGCAACTGGGTTACAACGATAAAGCCAGCGGTACCGATCCGAAAGCCTCTTTCCTGATCAGCAACACTTTTGCTGACGGAAAGTTTGGGGCGCTGTTCTCGTTATCCTACTCTGAACGCAATATTGAAGATAACGGTGCCAGTACCGTACGTTGGGACAATTCCAATGATTTTGGCAGTTATCAGGGCAATGCCGATGCAGCGGAATTGGCCGAGATCAACGAAGCTTTTCGTCCCAGACTCCCCCGTTATGATTCTTATCTGCACGAAATGGAACGTTTGGGCATGAGCGCCTCATTCCAGGCCAGACCGTCGGACGACACTAAAATCAGTTTTGATATTCTGTATTCCAAACATGATGCCTCCCGTCAGGAAGTCTTTATGCAAGGTATCCTTAACAGTACCGGGCTGACTAGCGATATGAATGTCACCAGCTACGAAATTGATGGTACCAACACCATGACGCAGGGCGCGTTCGAGAATGCCACTGTGCGTTCAGAAAATCGCTACGATGAACTGTCTACTGAATTTACTCAATATACCTTGGGTCTTGAGCATGCTTTCAGTGACACATTACGTATGGACGGCATGATTGGTACCGCCGAGTCTGAATTCGACAATCCGATCCAGACCACTATCGTGATGGAAAAACGCGGTGTCGATTTCAGCTATGACTACCGGGGTAGTAAACGTCAGGATCCGGAACTGGTATTTGGCAGCGCCGTGTACGATCCGCAAGGCTGGTCTCCCAACAGCGTGCGGTTACGTCCACTGGGTGCCAAAAACACCTTTGATACTGCTGCGCTCAATTTTGAATATGATCTGAATGATGCTGTTATGCTTAAAACCGGACTGCACTATAAAAAGTTCGAGTTTGACACTTTTGGCGCACGGATCTCGTCTGAAGGTGGCGCGGCTGACGCAATTTCAACCTCACCCGAATATATTATGTCTTACGATTCCGGTCTGGGCCCGGACCCGGTATGGCTGATCCCGGATAGAGATGCGATTGCTGATGCATTTAATATTTATGGCAACACCGGCACCTTTGAAGTCAGTACCGAAAATCGTCTGACTGAAAACTATTCAGCCGGTGAAGAAACGCAAGGCGCTTATGTACAAATGGTGTTTAACACCGAAATGGGCGAAACCATCATACGCGGTGATGTGGGCTTGCGTTATGTGAATACCGATCAAACTTCTACTGCCTGGGCGACTATCGGAGGCACACCGGAACAGATTACTGCCGATCACAGCTATTCAGAAACCTTACCGTCAATGAATCTGGTTTTCGAACCTAAAGATGATGTGCTGATCCGCGTCGGTTATGCCGAAGTGATGGCCAGAGCCGGGTTAGACAGCATCCGTCCGAATGTATCGGTTTCAGTATCCGGCGGTTCCCGTTCGATCAGTGGTGGTAATCCGACACTGGAACCCACCCGAGCCAAAACCTACGACCTGGGGCTGGAGCTGTACTTTGAAAATGACGGTCTGCTCGGCTTGGCGGTATTCAGAAAAGATGTCGAAAGTCAGGTTCAACAATTACGTGAAACCAAAACCTTTGCCGAAACGGGTTTACCGATTCAGGCAGCGATTGATGCCTGTAACGCCGGGCCGGGCTATGGTGCCGAATTTGGTTGCGACGAAAACGTCAATTGGGATACCACTACACCGCTGAATGGTCCGGGTGGCGACTTATACGGCTTTGAAATCAGCTATCAAACTCCGTTCAGCTTCTTGCCCGAGTTCTGGCAGGACTTCGGTATCATTGCCAACTATACCTATGTGAAAGGACAGCTGGATTACGTCAACACCTCGGGTGAAGTATTGGCGACACGTAACCTGCAGGGCCTATCCGAAAATGCTCGCAGCGCCACGTTGTATTATGAAAAAGAT
Organism: Neptunicella plasticusilytica; assembly: GCF_047922965.1. Taxonomy (GTDB): domain Bacteria; phylum Pseudomonadota; class Gammaproteobacteria; order Enterobacterales; family Alteromonadaceae; genus Neptunicella; species Neptunicella plasticusilytica. The sequence continues at coordinate 901,229 of NZ_CP150481.1, read as the reverse complement.
GCGTTTGCGGCGCGGGTTTCGATGGCTTATCGTTCAGAATATCTGACCAACGCATTAGGTCGTAATGGTAACGATATGGAAGGCACTAACCCCACCACCAACGTGGATGCATCTGTCACCTATAAACTGAACGATAATATCCAGTTAACACTGGAAGCATTGAATCTGACGGATGAAGTCGATGATCAATGGGTAGATTCAAACGGTAACCGTTTGTCCTACTATCACAGTACTGGACGTCAGTATTATCTGGGAGCCAAGTACAAGTTTTAACCCTAATCTGTGACGGGTTAATAGCGGTTAGCCCGTCACACATTTTATAAGGCAAAAATATGAATAAAATCTATCCTGCCGCCAGCCTTGCTGGCGGTTTACTGTTTTTAGTCGGCTGTCAGTCAACACTGCCCACAGCTCTATCCGTTACTGTCGCGAATCCGCAGAGCGGCTCATCTCTTTCCCAGGTTATTGACTTACCACTGGCACAACCGCTGCCAATGCAACAAAATTTACGTGCCAATGACAATAGCCGCATCGAATTACTCGATAACGACGGTGACAACCTGGCCGAAGCTGCCCGCCTGCAAACCAGTTTGGCTGCAGGTCAAAGCAAAACTATCCGCTTTAGTCACGACCCGCGATACCAGCTCCCTACGTTAACCCATGCCGAACTGTCTACCCGGGTGGGCGGAAAATGGCATGGTAGCGACTATATCGCCGGTTATTTTGGTTTTGAAACAGTGGAAAGTTATGACACGCCACCACAAGCCACCGATCATTCCTATAACCTGCGTTACGAAGGGCCGGGCTGGGAGAATGACCAAATCGGCTACCGTTTGTATCTTGACTGGCGTAACGCCATCGACGTCTTTGGTAAAAAAAATAGCGCTATTGTATTACCGCAAGTCGGGCTGGATGGGTATGAAAGTTATCATCATATGAGCGACTGGGGGCAAGATTTACTTAAAGTAGGCTCAGCCTTGGGTGTAGGTGCGCTGGGACGCCTGGATAACGGTAAGGTCATGCATTTTCAGGATCATCGCACCATGCACTACCAGTTACTCGAAAATGGCCATCTGAGCTCGGCCTTTGAAGTTGATTACAAGGACTGGAAAGTCGCGGATAAAGTCATCGATGTCGATACCCGTTACCGGATTAATGCCGGTGACGCAGCGACAACGATCGAAGTAAACACCTCAAAACCGGTGGATAATCTGGTCACTGGATTGGTCAAACATCCCAATACTGTGCAACTGCAACAACAGGATCAGCACTGGGGCTATATTGCCCGTTACGGTAAACAAAGTTTAGCCGGTGACGACGATGAACTGGGATTTGCGTTGTTTTACCAACTCGATCAGGTGGCCGGATTGCAGCAAGGTGAACACGATGATTTAGTCCTGTTTAAACCATCGAGTAAAACCATCAGTTACCAGATCCTTAGCGCCTGGCCACAGCTTAAAGGCGGGATTAACAATCAGCAGGATTTTGAAAAGCTGTTAAACGACAAGCTGCAAGCTTTAGAGCATCCGCTGCAACTACAATAGTTACGAACTGTAAGCTGCGAGCTACGAGCTACGAGCTACGAGCTACGAGTAAAAGATTAAACTCGTAGCTCACTGCCCAGCACTCGTTTTTTCTGTGAATTTTCCCCTAGGGTGAAAATAGTTTTCGGTTCGCTACAAAAACCGATCCTTGATTCACCTTTCGACTATTCGTACCTCCTGCCTGTCATGAGCTTGTCGTATGGCTCAGGGCGAACGGTGAATGTCGTTTTAGCTCGCTGCTCGCCACTCGCAGCCTGCAGTGTCCCTGTGCCAAGCGAGTTAACCGCAGAGGCACAGAGAACACAGAGGACAATAATAGAATGGGATTGCTTCTTTATCGGTTCTTCACGTTCATCCTGAGCAGTGGAAGGGAAAATACGGTCATCCCTGCATGCTGTTAGCAGGGATCCAGTAGCTAGTGAATAACACACTTACTAAGGGTTCCCCTGCTCAGAAGCCGATCCTTGATTCACCTTTCGACTATTCGTACCTCATGCCTGTCATGAGCTTGTCGAATGGCTCAGGGCGAACGGTGAATGTCGTTTTAGCTCGTAGCTCGCCACTCGCAGCTGGTTTTACCTCTGTGCTTCTGTGGTAAATATTAGGTTTAACCAGTTAATGCCTGTTTACAGGCCTGGGTAATTGATGCCCAGTCTCCAGCTTGTACCCAGTTAGGTTTAGCCACCCAGGTTCCTCCTACCGCAAAAACATTCGGCAAACTAAGGTAATCCTGCTGATTTTCGGCATTGACCCCGCCGGTAGGGCAAAAACGGATATGCTGGAATACGGAGCCCACCGCGTTTAAAAAGGGGGCACCACCGGATAATGACGCCGGGAACAATTTCAGTTCACTAAATCCTGCTTCGCTGGCCAACAAGATATCACCGGTATTGGAGACGCCGGGCAGTGCCGGAATGCCACAACCGGCGAGTTGCTCCAGTAATTCGGGCGAACTGGCTGGCGTGACAATAAAGTCAGCACCGGCATTAATCGCCTGTGTCAGTGTTGCTTTATCGATAACGGTGCCCGCACCAACCGTCAGCTCGGGCAACGCCTGCTTTATTGCACTCAGCGCGTCCAACGACTCAGGCGTTCTCAGTACCACTTCTACCAATTTAATACCGGCGGCCTGCATGGCTCTGGCGATATCCACGCCCTGCCCGGCACTGTCAGCCTGGATAATTGGCAGTAAAGTCTGGGTTCCCATCAGGGTCGAAAATGATTGCATATTGTTGTCCTATTATTGTTTTGGTGGTGTCAGCCACTCAGGTGACTGAACCGGTAAAAATTAGTCGGCAAACTGGCGAACCAGGCTATTCAGGGTGTCCTTGGCATCACCAAAGATCATTCGGCAGTTATCTTTAAAAAACAGCGGATTATCCACTCCGGCAAAACCGGCCGCCATGCCCCGTTTAAGCACAAACACATTGCGGGCCAGATCGGCATTGATCACCGGCATGCCATAGATGGGGCTGCCCTGCATTTCACGCGCGGCCGGATTGACCACGTCGTTAGCGCCAATCACAATCGCCACATCAAAACCTTCAATACGCGGATTGATTTCATCCATTTCGTAGAGTTGTTCGTAGGACACATCGGCCTCAGCCAATAACACATTCATATGGCCGGGCATGCGTCCGGCGACCGGATGAATGGCATAAGCGACTTCTGCACCATTCTTCTCCAGCAGTTCCTGCAGTTCCTTAATTGCATGTTGTGCCTGGGCCACCGCCATCCCGTAACCGGGGATAACCACAACCGACTGCGCCGCTTCCAGCACAAAGAAGGCATCTTCGGCCGACAGAGGTTTGACTTCTCCTTCAATTTTGATGTCACTGCTGACCACCGGCTGGAATCCTGAAACCAGTACGTGGGTTAACGAACGATTCATCGCCTTACACATAATATTGGTCAGAATAATACCGCTGGCTCCCACTAACGCACCGGCAACAATTAGCAGATTATTTTCCAGTGCAAAACCGGCCGCACAGGCCGCCAACCCGGAATAACTGTTAAGCAATGAAATCACCACCGGCATATCGGCACCACCTATTGGCAACACCACCATCACGCCCATTAACAATGCCAAACCTATGGCCAGCCAATGCACTGCGGTCAATTCTGGCTGACGGATCAACAGGATGGCGCAGGCGATAATCGCCAGCACCAGCAACAGATTGGCAATCACCTGACCTTTAAATACCAGCGGCCGACCAGGAATGCGTTCACTGAGCTTGGCCCAGGCCACCACACTGCCAGAAAAAGTCACGCCACCAATCAACAAGGCTAGAAAACTGACAATCAGTACAAATACCGACAAAGGCTCACTACCGGCAATCATCGCCCAGGCAACGGCCACACTAGCCAGCCCGCCGATGCCGTTAAACAACGACACCAACTCTGGCATGGAGGTCATCACCACCATACGGGCAGCAAACACCCCCACCAGCGTGCCGGCCAATACGCTGACCGCTATCCACTCAAAGCCCAGAATCTGTTGGTCCAGCAAGGTTACGATCACCGCCAGCAACATTGCCAGCGCAGAGAGTAAATTGCCTTTACGCGCCGTGGACGGGTGACTCAGCAGCTTCAGTCCGAAGATAAATAGCGTCGCTGCTACCACATAAACAGCATTAATCAATAAAGCAGTATCTAACATTGCCTGTCACCTTATTTCTTTTTAAACATGGCCAGCATGCGATCCGTTACCAGATAACCGCCCACCACATTAATAGTGGCCAGAAAGGCGGCCAGCGCGCCCAGATAAGTGGCCAGTTGGCCGGATTCACCGCCAGCCAGACTCAAAGCCCCAATCAGGGTAATACCTGAGATGGCATTGGCACCGGACATCAGCGGTGTATGCAAGGTTGCCGGTACCTTGCGGATCAGTTCAAATCCGACAAATATCGACAACATCAGGATAAAAAGCAGATAGATAGCCGTCATTTAAGCGACCTCCTTTTGAAAATGGGATTGAATAGTTTGATTCACAATCTGGCCCTGATGAGTAATCACGCAGTGGCCGAGGATTTCGTCCTGCAAATCAAGCGACAGACTGCCGGTTGCGGCATCACAAAATTCGCTGAACAAATTAACCAGATTACTGGCATACATCTGACTGGCATCACTAGCCACTTCATTAGCCCAATTGCCGGTACCAATAATAGTGACACCACTGACGCAAACCGTTTCTCCCGCAACGGAACCGGCAACATTGCCGCCATTCTCGGCCGCCATATCGACAATCACGCTACCCGGCTTCATTTGCGCGATAGTATTTGCATCAATTAACAACGGCGGTTTACGTCCGAACAATTGTGCCGTGGTGATCACAATATCTGACTCGGCAATACACTTTGCCTGACCCTGCTGCTGTTTTTGCATCTGCTCGGCGGTCAGAGATTGGGCATAGCCCTGGTTGGTTTGTCCGGTTTCACCCAAATCAATTTGCAGAAATTTGGCTCCCAACGACTGCACCTGTTCGGCCACCACTGTACGGGTGTCAAACGCCGTTACCGCCGCCCCCAGGCGTTTGGCAGTGGCAATGGCCTGCAATCCCGCCACGCCAGCCCCTATCACAAACACCTTGGCAGGTTTTAAGGTGCCTGCGGGTGTCATCATCATCGGCAGTACCGATTGCAATGCCGAAACCGCCTTGGCCACCATCACATAACCGGCCAAACTAGCCTGCGAGCTGAGTGCATCCATTTTTTGGCAACGACTAATACGCGGGATCATTTCCATACTGATGCTGGTCAACCGTTGCTGACACAACTGCTCCAGGTAGTCCGGCGCATTAAAAGGATCCAGATAACTGATCAGCAAGGTATCTGGACGACACAAGGCTAATTCGTGTTGGGGAAGCTTATGGATCCCCAGTATCACATCCGCAGACTGAAATAATGTTTGGCGGTTATCCGCAACCTTTGCACCCGCCTGTTTATACACTTCATCATGCAGATGAATGCCGTCCCCCAGACCTGACTCGATCAACACATCGACACCCAGCAACTTGTAGGCTTTAACGTTGGCAGGTAGCAGCGCACAACGTTTTTCACCGCCCAACGTCTCTTTAGGAAAAGCTAAGGTTGGCATATATTCCCCTTAAAATTGACACATAAAAACCCGCCGCACGCCAAATTAGGCGTACGAAACCAACTGTTGTAGGATTTTAAATTTTCAGCTATCGAGGCTGAATATTGTTATAAATAACTTAATTGATAGACTAATTCGAAATATAAAAATGACGCAACCGGACTACGCTTTTTTGTTCATATATTAATTCTTAGGTTTAAATAGCAATTTTTTTATTCAAATATTAACTATTTACTGCTCTTCACCAATCAAGCTGTTGGCGAAATATTGATAGTTGTCAGCCGGAACAATAGCGCCGGGATAACGGATCACAAATCCTGCTGCTTTAGCCGCCATATGAACGGCTTCAGCCACATCCCTACCGCTGGCGCGAGCCCCAAGATAAACACCATTAAACGCGTCTCCGGCCGAGGTGGTATCGATCACCTGTTCCACCGGCACAATATTGTGATAATCCTTCTTCCCCTGTAGCACTGTAACCACCTGATTAGCACCATCTTTGATAACCAGCTCAACAATATTAAACGGCTGGCAAAACGCGATAATCTGTTCAACAGAATTGAGGCCGTACAAGCTGTGAAAATCTTCCACACCGGGCAACATCAGATCACACATTTCAAACGCCAACTGGTATTGCTGACGGGTTTGCTGTTCGCTTTGCCATAGCCGCTGGCGATAATTGGGATCAAATACAATCTGCACACCCGCGTTTTTTAATTGCGTCAGCATGGCCCAGAATAACGGCCGCTGCTCGGCTACCATCACTGCCAGGGTAATACCGGAAAAGAACAAGACTTTGGCGTGCTTGAGTGAATCAATCACCTCTTGGGTCACAGACTGCATCATAGTTCTGGCGGCTGATTGGGAGCGCCAATATAAAAACGAACGCTCTCCCTGCTCATCGGTTTGTACCAGATAAATTCCCGGCTGCTGTTCACTGGCGAGTAACAGACTTGCTGTTGCAATGTCTTCGCTGATAAAAGTATCACGCATTTTCTGGCTAATCCGGTCATTACCCAATGCAGTCATAAAACTGACGTGTTGCTGTCCAAAAGTGCGCTTGAGATAAACTGCGCTGTTATACGCATCTCCGGCAAAGGATTGCTGCATTCTGCCCTGCTCGTCTTCACGCAGCTCCAGCATGCACTCGCCGATAAAACAAATAGTGTTCATTGACTTAGTCTGGCCTCTTTAGTGGCTCTATTTTGGGGATCAGGATCCAGACCGCTGCGGCAGCAATAATGGCCAGAGAGGCACCGATGACAAATGCCGGGGTGTAGTTACCATCAGCAGTCAGGATAGGCACCAGTGAGGTTAACCCCACTGCACCTAACTTAGCGGCCATACCTGCAAAACCTGACAGCGTACCCACCGCTTTTTTGCCCAGCAGGTCACTGGCTAAGGTTTGTACATTGCCAATTGCTGTCTGAAAGCCAAATAAGATCACCGCCATTATCAGCACCGCTATCGACGGAGCCCCGGGATTGGCCATGGCTAACAATGATGGCAACATGATCAAGCAGCCCAAAGTAATCGCAAATTTACGGGTTTTATCGGTACTCCAGCCGGCCTTGAGTCTGTTTTGCGCCAGCAAACCACCAAACCAGGCCCCCAACATCGCTCCAACATAGGGAACCCAGCCGTAAATACCAATAGATTTGACATCCATCCCGTAGACTTCATTCAGATAAATAGGGATCCAGAAAACAAACAACCACCAGATAGGATCAATTGCCGCAGACGCGATAATCACCCCCCAACTTTGCTTACGCGCCAGTAATTCTGCCGTCGACGGGCAGTATTCATCGCTATCAGACTCTAAGTCGTCATCAGTGGAGTCACTAGTTCGTTGCCCGGTTAATATATATTCGCGCTCATGTTCGGTAATCCAGGGGTGAGAGCCCGGAGGCGCTTTAACCAAAATAATCCACGGGATAAGCCACAGCAAACCAACCAAACCAATCACAACAAAGATCATTTGCCAGCTAAAGTAAACAGTTAAGAATGCAATTAAAGGAATAGCGATAATGCCACCAATAGCCGCGCCGGAATTAAAGATCCCTTGCGCTAGCGCCCGCTCTTTGGTGGGAAACCATTCAGCATTGCCCTTGGCAGCGCCCGGCCAGTTTCCCGCTTCTGCCACCCCCAGGATAGCCCGAAAAAAACTGAAACTTAATACGCCTTGCGCAAACGCATGCAGAATAGTTGCCAGCGACCAGACACCTATCGACAAGACAAAACCGATACGCGTGCCGACCCAATCAAATATTTTACCGAATATGGCTTGACCAAAGGCATAGGCGAACACAAAAACAATCGAGATATTGGCGTATATCTGCTTGCGCTCCAGCGCCGACTCGTCCGGGAATAGTTTTTCAACAATATCTGGCCAAAGCACACTCAGCGCCTGACGGTCGATATAGTTGATGACAGTAGCAAGCGCGATTAATGCGATTACCCACCAACGTAAACCTGTTAGTTTCATTATTATTCGTTACTCCTGAATAAGGGATGCAGTAAACAACCCGGGTGGCTATTCTAAAAAATCCTTACGCACCGGACTAAAGGTATCGATAAGTACACCGGCTTTTTTACACACCGCGCCGTGCTTGATATGCGGCGGAATATAGAAACTGTCACCGGCGGTCATTAGCCTGACTTCACCATCAATACTGACTTCAAATTCGCCGCTCTCGACATAAGTCACTTGCGAATGAAAATGCTCATGGACATAGCCAATCGAATCATCACTAAACCACACCTTGACCAGCATCAATTGTTCGTCATAGCCCATAATCTGGCGGGAAATCCCGCCTTCCAGTTGCTGTACCGGGTGGCTGGCACCCAGAATAAATCTTTCACTTGGCATCATTAGTTAACCTGTTCCGGCAGTTCAAACAGCTTCATTCGGCCGTCGAACTGATATTGCTTTCCCTGATAATCAAAACGATGGTGACCTTCAGCCTGTTGATGACCTTGCTGATACACCAGCATCAGTTTTACACCATGGCTAAATGTCATCACTAGCGCAGACAAATCCTGCTGCTGTGTAAAATCCAGATCCTTCAGTCGGCTATGGCTTTGCAAGGTAAATTCCTTACCCGGGTTATAGTCGCCATGCGGCTCGAGCACACTGACAAAACGGGCATGACCGGCGGACGGCAGCCGCAGTATAAAGGCGTTCTCGGTGCGCAGATTAAAATTAGGATCCTGGGCCCCGGTTTGGGTAAACAGCACTTGTATCCCTTTTGTAGCCATAGTGCTATGGGTATAAAAGCGGCCATTATTCAACCAGGTGACCTTGGCCAATTTGTGCTGTGGGCTTGCCTGGGCGGTTTGCCATAAATGTTGATAGCCGGCTTTATCACCTAAAGGTTTCCAACCGTCAGTATTGGCATCAAGGGTAAAGTTGGCATCCATAAACTGGCCGTTATAGTGCACCGGCAAATCATATTGATGCTGTTTTTGGCTCTCAACAGTCAGGATATCCACCACAAAAGGACGCGGAATATCAGGATGATGGATCAGCGCCTGGGTGCGCTCAAAGGTCACATCAGGATAGGCACCCTGCATACTGGCAGAAGCAATTTGCACCTGAGCATTTTTGGCAAAAAACTGTACTTGCGGGTGCAAACTGTTACCCAGTTTGGTATTGCCGTTAAAGTGACTGGTCTGATCGACCACCAGGGTATTATGCGCCACCGTCTGCTTGGCATAGCTGTCATTTTCCGGCAAATAATGACCACCGTACTTGGCTTCCACATTCAGGAAACGCGCGGCACCATAATCGGTCACCACTTCCGATTGATGGTCGTAAAACAGATAGTTGAGCTTGTCAAAGTGTCCGTGCCCCAAGCCTTGCGCGGTGGCTTTAAACACCAATGCCTGATCATTGTTTTGCCGGGTTTCACGCATAATGATCAACGCTCCCTGCTCTCCTTTGGCACCATCGTTGAGTTGCAGGGACTTGAACTGGAAAGGCTGCTGCAAATTGTTATCCAGTGCTTGTGCCACTTTCAAACCGTCGGCATTAAGGTGAATCTGATCCTGTTTTTCGGCAATAGATAACAACTGTCTATCGCCCGTCAAGCCATAGGCAATCTCAACCCCATAAACTAATTCCGCCGTATCCAGTCCCTTATCTTTAAGCGCATCATTAATCGGAAAAAACAGATTGTTGTAACTCAATTCAATAGTGGTATGGATCGCTTTTAACAGAATACCGTCTCGCTGGGCAAAAATGTGGCGCTGCGGTTCATTGGTCTCAATAGCCTTGGCAAACAGGACAAAAGGCATTAACGCGTAGCGCTGATAATAGGGACCTTCGTTGTAATAACCTTGTGGCGAAAACAGTTCATCCATCTGCCGCAGAAACCCGCCTTTGCCAGACTTGTCCAACCCTAACAGGGCTTTTTCTACCCACTCGTGCTCGCCCAGCACATAACCGGCCATACCGACGGCGGCAGTAGCCCAGGTACCATGGTTATGGATCTTGTTAAAAGTTTGCGGAGATTGCTCTGACAAAAACAACGCCACGGGTCGAAACAGGTTTTGCTCGATATTATCCTGCTCTTGCTTTGTCAGGGCAGGAATGATCGCATCGTAGCCCTGAATGCTGTACACCAGCCAGACCGCCTCGTTCAAGCTTTGCCAAAACAGTCGTCCGGGGGATTGTTCTTTGCGTTTAGGATGCAAGGGTAAATCCGGATACATCGCGGCGTACTGCAACAACATCTGTTTGACATAGTCAGCATACTTGCGCTTACCGCTAAGCTGATAAAGCATCCCGGCATCGTTAATTAACTGATAGTTTTTCTTGTGTTTTTCATGGCTGTAGCCACCACCGGCATCCAGTGGCTGCGGTACCTCAACCGGCTGTTGTATTCTTTTATCCACGCTGTCACGCAAGGCAACAAATGCATCACGGAAACGCCCCGGCTGATTAATCGCCTCGCGCATTTGATCCACTTGTTGAGCATTAAATAGCAGGGTTGGATGAGAGTCACTTTCGCCAGCGTTGGCTGAGCCAATGCAACTGATGCACAACAGGCAACACAGGATTAGGGTTTGAAAAAACACTTTATTAGCGTGAATTAAACAGAGTGATTGCACGTTATCTTCCTTACTGCTGATGAGATTCAATGATCTGGTTGTCCGACAAATAAGCCGTCATCGCACCTATATTGACCAGCTCCTGAACATCGGGTGCCGCGGTATCTGCAAACAGATTATGCTGAACATAAGTTTGTGGCTCTCCAACAGTATGCTGGATCACCACGGGTTGGCTATTATAGAACTGGTTGTTGTCGATACGGCTAACCTGTACACCATGTAGCCATACCGATGCTTGCTGTTTATTGCGGCGGCTACCACCTATGTTGCGCAACGCATTACCCTGCATCAGATAATGAGGTCCAAAAGTACTTTCATCGGTACCGCCGCGATACAGCTTAATCAGCGCCCCGCCCACATCGTCAAACTGGTTATCGGTAAGAGTGACATACTCGGCGTTATAAATACCCAGATCATCGGTTTCTTTATTCAGTCGCAAAATATCACCACTGATATGATTAAATACGTTGTCTTTAAGGCTGATCCTGTCGGCAAAACTGCGCTTGCCGGCATCCAGAAAATGAAACGAGTGATTAATGTTAAGGTTTTCAATCAGGCAATCTTCAACCACCAGGCGATAATTCTGGATCATCGGTAACGTTGATGTGCGAACCACCTTGTTACCGGCGGCATCCGGTGCATACTGGCCGTTAACGGTTAAACCGGACAATTTTAGGCTGCCGTCATCCTGTATATCGAACAGGGTCGAGCGATGAAAATAAATATCCACCTTTCCCGGCTTGTCTGCACGCAAGGTCAATACCTTGTTGATTGGCAGTATCTTGCTGATATGGTACTGCCCGGCCGCCAACACGAGTATGTCACCGCTTTGGGCCCGTTCGATAGCGGCAGCTAATGCCCCTTCATCGGCCAAAACCTGATGAGACTGGCCAGAATCAAAGGCAATAACAGGTTCGGTTTTAGGGTACCAGCTTACCCCGGTCTGATTTTTGTCTATCGGTTGCAGATCAGTAGAAGCCCCCCAGTGGCGATATTGTTTATCCACTGGGTAGAGCAATCCGTTGGCAGCTCTCTGCATGTCAATATTGGCGCTGTCAAAGCCGCTTTTGATGGTCGGTTTGGCAACCTTATGCAGCAGGTTATCAGAAAACTGGATACCGCTGACATCATCAAACAGGGTGATGCCGTCCGAGCCTGACTGGTTGACAATCAGGTTAAGACGCATGCTGCTGTCTACTGGCGTTGCAGTACGTTCCTGATCGCTGCCTGCGGCTAATTGAATGTTGTCCACATTGATCAGACTGTTATGCTCAATCAGCGCATTCCTGACCTGATGATAGCGATTGATTTTAGAGTTAGGTACACCGTTCATCACGGTTAGACCACTGCCAAAACGGTAACCGGTCAAGCCTTCAAGATAGTTATTACGTACAATTTGATCGCGGTTAATAATGCGGATCCCGCCGGTATGATCCTGGCCATTACCCAAAAACACATTATTTTCGACCAGATTACCGTTGCCATGTCGCAAGGTTAAGGTGCCGCGCGACTCAAAAAACACATTGTTCCGATAGGTGTTTTTGCCCGATTTGTTGGAGATAATCTCCACTTCGCCATTACAGCGATCAAAGTAGTTGTTTTCAACCAGAGTAAAAGAGTCCGACAGCGAATATTTGCTGGTGCCGATACGCAAGGTTTCCCCACCGTTTGAACCAAGAACCGGTCTGGGGCCAAAATAGTTATGATCAATGCGGTGGTGATTTTGCTGACTCAGGGTTGAATCCAGCCTCACCGCCATGGTGACACCAGCATTCTTTTTACCTACCAGATGACTATGATCGAAACGGTTATATTGGCCGTACATCACCACCCATTTGTCTTCATCAAATTTATTCGGATTATTGTAATTATCAATTACCACTTCGGTCACACGGCTGTGGAAGGCTAAATCCTGACTGTTGCGCCGGAATGAAATCACCTCGCCAATAGGTGAATAGCCGTTTTTAAACACCAGTCCGGACACCAGCAAATACTGACCGGCAAGTCGTAAGCTGGATTGTCCTGACAATATCACCTTGCCTGCGGTTTGGGCGCGCAGGCTAACGGGTTTGTCTGCTGTACCCGTCGCCTTAAAAACCATGTCAAAGTCAGTCCAGGTACCATCAGCCAGCGTCACGCTATCACCGGGCTGGAGTTGCTTTACCGCCTGTTTAAACTGCTTCTGATCTTTCACCATCCAGTCTTTGCCCCATGTGGCATGGCTGGTTATCAGCATCACCATTAACAAGCTATAAGCTAAAAAATTGCGGCTTATAGAGTCGTAAAGCTTGAATGCAGAAATGTAACTTTGATAAGCGCGGGAAAAACAAAGCTCCAGCATAAGTGCGGTTATGTGGAGCTCCACTCTTTTCCCGTGTTTTGCTATCCGGTTAGCACGGACAGACAGGAAGCGGTTTACTGTTGCAGAACCAGCCGGCAACTTTAGGGCTTGCAGTAATGCGGGGTTCGCCAGAATACCTTTACAACGGGTAATCTTGTTTTGTTTTGTTATGGCCAACATTGTTCCAACTCTCGGCATACACACCTGTTTAGTTAACACAATGTAACCAGGTATAGACCAAGATGTCAAACCAATATTTATAAAATACCCATATTAGTTATTACCAATATATCAAATTTGGTAATACCAATAATGATTTTTGAAAACTTTACCAATTTGACCTTATAAAAAAAAGTGTTATAACAACAACAGTTGTTCGGTGAGTCAATCTATTAGAGTATAATGAGAGCCATTGGGCGTGGGTGAATAAATGTTATCCCATGGCCCGAGTGGTGATCTGTAAGGAGCAGAAATGAAAAATCGCCGATTATTCTGGAATATAGTCGAAAAAATAGAGCGAATAATAGACTCAGGACAATATCCTGTGGGCAGTCGTTTGCCACCGGAAAGGGAACTGGCAGAAACCTACGATGTTAGCCGCCCCACTATCAGGGAGGCGATTATCGCGCTGGAAGTCAGGGGGCGGGTCGAAGTTAAAACCGGCTCCGGCGTGTATGTTATCGAAAATGCCCAGACCAAAAGCCATGATGAACGTAAAGTCAGTGCTTTTGAGCTGACTCAGGCCCGCGCGTTGGTGGAAGGAGAAGCTGCAGCGTTAGCGGCATCCACTATCACGGATATTGAGCTGGAACGGCTGAATAAAACCTTAATCGCGATGGACAAAGATATAGATTCGGAAGCCGCAGATCGTGAATTCCATTTAATTATTTCTACAGCTACCCGCAATAACGCCATCTCCATGGCGGTAGAAAATTTGTGGAAAATTCGCGATACCAGCCCGGAAGTTCAGGCTGCTTATAAAGGCGTATGCAGCCAAAGCGCCAGCATGCGGCTGGCCGAACATACCGCTATTTACAATGCGCTGAAAAAGCACGACACCCAGCAGGCGCGCGCTACCATGCATCAGCATTTTAATCGTCTTATCAACGCATTATTTGAAGCCAGCGAGAAACAAGCACTGGAAGAAGTACGTAAACAGACGATCGAAACCAGAGGTTTGTATTCCCTCACCCATATACTGCCAGCTTCGTCAAAATAACGCCCTGAACATTAGCCGGTTTAATCACCGGCTAGTTCTCAAGCACAACATCACTTACCCTGCTTAAGGCTGGTACTGTTCAAAGCGGATAGACTGGACGAAGGGTCCGCTGTTAATCGCCTTGAATGTCAGTAGCGCTTCGCTGCGATCAGCAAAACTAATCCGTTGTGGCAACACATAGTCAAACCAGTCACCATTCAGATTGGCCGGTATCACAAAACCATAATTTAACAATCCGGCGCCGCTGAGCTGCATGTTCTTGTCTACGCTGCCTGACTTAACATGCAGGATCAGATTATATTCAACCGACGGATCATCAGCATTGAGCCAGTCACTATCATCATTGACTGTGCTGGTACCGTTGTTGTCACAAGTGTCCTCTGTTGAGGAGCTGCAACCGATAAAGTGTTGATTAGTATCCAGTACCAATTCACCGCCAGACAGAATCCGCACATATTGCCCGCCACCGGCCAGCTCGACATCGGTGCTGGCAGCCAGTATTCGGGGATCATTAGCCGTAGCTTGTATCGCATTGTGCTGGCTATCGAAAACATCCGCTTTGCTTGTGATATTATGGTACAGACAGCTAGCGGGGGATAACTGTGGATCGACGGTAATCTTGAATCCCCGATTATGGCTTAAACCTTCATGCAGATAGGATTTGTTTGCCCAACCCGTTTCAAAACCACTCTGGCTGTATATTGCCTGGTAAGGAAAAACCATACCAAACTGGTTAAAACTGGCCGATATCAGGCCGCTCGGGCATTCGTTGCCGGCATCTTCAAAAGTGGAGATCGCCGCCTGGCCACTGTCGTTAATCACATTGTAATTCAAGCTAATATCATCGCTTGCATTACGGATGCGGATTGGATCGCCCGAGATCATGTCAATCTGGTTATAGGAAACACTCACATCGTGACTGCTCACCAGATAAACGGCATGCATTAATAGCGGCCGGTCATCATTGTACGCCTGACTGACAGTATTCGATTCAACCAGTAAATTGTTGACCTGATTGGCATGAATAGCCGCATAGCCGTTGTAACGGCGACTCCCGTCGGTTTTTAGCACTATATTCTGGTTAAATGCAGAACCGATGTTGTCAAACTGATTGTGGCTAATGTCGGCATTATCGGTACGCCATACATACACACCGTTAACATAATTACGCACTTTAATATGTTGCAGCGCGACCCGGTTTAAATCAGGTGTGGCCGAATACTGCGGCTCAATTCGAAGAAAATAACCGTTACCGGCGCCGCTAATACAGGTGCCATTCAGGCAGCCATCAAATAGCGGCGGATTATTTTGATCCTCTGCGGTAATGGTTAACTGATTATTGCCCGCGCCAAAATTCCAGCTAGTGGCGTCCTGATAAGTCCCTGGGGCAATATAGACTGTTACGTCACCGCTGCTGTAATGTTGCTGCAACCACAAATCCATTTCCTCCAGGGTATCGACAGTACCGTCGCCAAAACTGGCGTCGGTAAAGGGGTAATAGATATCCATGGCATTAGCCTGGGCGACAGCACCCAACAGGCATATTGTTGATAACAAGGTTTTCATTTTATCACCTCTGGTTTGTATATAACGAGACGCCCGTCCTTGTTCAGAACGGGCAATATTGATTGGTTGTGATTATTCAATGACAAGATTAAAGGGAGCGGCGGGCAAGTCACCCTGGCCGAACAGATTGACAATCGGACTGTCTTCCCAGGCATATTTGACCCTGGTTGCGTCAGTATTCACATCTACAAGGCGAACTCTATGTCCCTCAACCTGCCCCGGCTTGAAAACACAATGGCTGTTGTCGCGACAAAGCTGAAATCCGATCGCCACCGAGCCGCCAAATAGCTGCAAGTCACCGCTATTTGGCGGATAGTTGACCAGAATGTCCTTACCGCTGCGCTGGATACTCTGCGGGTAGGGAGAAACGGGTTGGCTGGCATCGTTATAGGCAACCCGCAGCGCCTCGATCGCCATACGTCGTCCAGGCTCTTTTTTATGCGACGGATGGATATCGTTGGGTAAACCGCGATCCAGCAACACAGCCATACCCACTTTGGGATCAGATTGCGCGGTATGTTGTTGGGCACCGCGCAATTCAGCCCATTTGGACGCGACAATATCCGTTTTGTATTGGCCGAATACTGGCAGCTGCGCCACCACAAACGGCAATTGAGGAGCGTTAAACTGTTTGCGCCAGTCCTTGATCATCGCGGGTAATAATTTGGCATAACGTTTATCGAAGCCGGTATTGGATTCACCCTGATACCAGGCGACCCCCTTCAGGGTTAGTGGGCCTAACGGGGCAATCATGCCGTTATATAAGGTGGTAAATCCACGCGGAACAGACCAGGGAACCACAGGTGGCGTATCAATATCGCGAATATCCGCCGAAATACGGTATTGCCACATGCCGTTTAATGACACCAACTCCTTACCATCCCAACGTAACCCGAAACGCCCCGGGTAGGCACTAAAACCGCCGGAACCACGCTCATCAATGGCCCGTATCGCAAGGGTATTTTCCCCGGGACGTAATACGCCGGCAAAAATGGTATAAATCCGATCGGTACTGGCCTCAAGGGTATCGGCAATATGTTGACCGTTGATCCAGACTGTATCGCGTTCATTAATGCGACCCAGACGCAGCTCCACTTCCTGCTTTGCCAGACCGCGTTGCACCTCAAAATGTTTACGGAACCAGATTACGCCATTGAAATTGGACAGCTCTTCAATATCGCTGCGTTCCCAAACCACCGGCATGGAAATATTCTGCCACTGCTCCTCATCCAGCTTGTCGGTATACCAGGGAGTAGAAGCGGTTATTCCCTGATCAAATTTGGACGCCCATTGTTTGGTATCCTGTAATACCTGCTGTGTGGCCTGTTGCTGATTGCTGGCATAAAGCTCAAGCAGCGTCAGTATTGATTGTTGTTCCCCGGCATCACGCAGCCCTTGTGGGCTAATCCAGTCCTCAATAGTGGTCCCTCCCCACGCTGCCTGCACCAGACCCAATGGACGCTGAGTATGCTTTTGCATTTCTAGCGCCATTTCCCAGCAAATAGACGAAAATTCCGGCAAACTTTGCTGGTTAGCCTGTGACCAGGGTATTTCGACTTGCAGTTTAGCGCCGGTTTTGGCGGTGGATTGGCGGCCCACCTTCATAATGCGAATATCATGCAGGTTGGCTTCTTTGGCGGTTCTGTCCGGATAAGCCGCCTTACGCACTTTCAGATCCATATTGGACTGACCCGAACATAACCACAGATCGCCATAAACCACATTGGATAAAGTTTGCCCGTTGCCCTGTTCGTCTTTAACGCTGATATCAAATGCATCCGGTAAATCGTTAGCAGGGAATGTCAGTGACCAATATCCTTGCGCATCTGCTTGTGTTGCTCCCTCAACATCCCCAATCGTCACAGTTAATTTACTATCGGGTTGAGCGCTTCCCCACACCGATAGTGGTTGGTCACGTTGTAGCAACATATTGTCGGCAAACACTGCGGCAAACTGATTCACCTGAGCCTGGACATTACCGATCCCTGCCAAGATTGATAACAGCAGTATTGCGTATCGGCGCCAGTTGGTCGCTGTAGTTAGGCCCTTTTGATTATTATTCATTTCTCCCCCTGTACTTGCTCAAAAAATCACAACGGCGCTAAAACCGGCACCGTTCCGGGTATTTGTAAACGATGGAATCATCCTGACATAAAATTGGTTTACCAATTTATATATATTGGACATACAACATTGTTGACAATTCGGTTTATATTGTCAATTATGTTAATTAAGTTGCGTTCATGTTAAAAATAAAGACTAGGGGATAATTAGAAATGTTTGCACAAATGACACCACTTAGCCGTACGATAAGAGCCATTATGCTTGCCGGGGCAATGATGCCAATTGGACTGACCAGTGTATCGGTAAAAGCAGATCCACAGCAGACCGAAGCACAGCAACCAACCACCACAAAGAGCGACCAAGAAAATAACGCTACCGCTGCCAAAGATGATGAAACTGAAGTTATTCTGGTAACAGGTTTCAGAAAAGTAGTACGCAGCTCTATTGATACCAAACGCACCAACAATGCCATCGTTGATGCCATATCAGCAGAGGATATCGGCGATCTGCCCGCCTTGTCGCTGAGTGAGGTACTGGAAACCATCACTGGTGCAGGCGGACACAGGGGTAAAGGCGGCGGTTCAGAAATCGCCATTCGTGGCTTGGGGCCGTTTTTGGGCGCCACCACCTTTAACGGCGGGCAAGCGTCGAACGGCAGTGGCGATCGTTCGGTCAACTTTAGTCAGTTCCCGTCCGAAGTCATTAATCGGGTAACGGTGTATAAATCCCAACAGGCCGATTTAATCGAAGGGGGTATTTCTGGCATTATCGATATCGGTACGGTTAAGCCACTGGACTATAATCGCCAGTTAATCCAGGGTGAAATCAAGGGAAGCTACAACGAATATGCCGATCGAATGGAGTTTGGCGACGCCATTGGTTTACGAGGTACTCTGTCCTATATCGACCAGTTCTCGACTGACAATTTAGGTGATATTGGTATTTCTGTGGGCTTGCAACGCAACTCCACCACCAACCCGCAAGACAGAATGTACGGCAGTTCGACCTGGTCAGCCTGTGACCAGACAGTGATTCCAGCGTCATTGGGGGATACCAGTAACAGCGATGCCAGAAGAGGTCGTTTCCAGCGTTGTACCAATGACGCCATCACCCCCGGTAGCGAAAATGCTGATAACCCGTTTTATCTGGTGCCCAACTCATTCGGGATTAGACAGCAAGGTGAAGAAGATACCCGCGACGCGATCTTTTTGGGTATGCAGTGGCAGCCTAACGACCGGCTGGAGATCAGCGCGGATACCCAGATATCTCTACGCGAATATACCGAAGATCGCCATGACCTGATTTTTGCCGATGCACGACGTATAGGTCCCAATATTCAGGTGGATGAAAATGGAGCCTTGCAATATTTCGAGGGTACCAGCCCGATGTCGGCAGACGGCGATTATTTTATTCGTAATGAAGACTACAAAGGCGGTCGCATCCATGCCGCATACGAAGCCACCGATCGTCTGAAACTGGATCTGGATTTTGCCTATTCTGATACTGTCAGAAACGACATGCGCAGACGCTCAAGACTGCGCTCCGATACGGTAGATATTTTCGGCAATCCGTTACCGCAAAAGGCGGACTTCCCTTCTACCTGGGGCGGCGAAGTGTATTACACCTGGGATAATACCGGTGGTAAGGATGTCCCGCTGATCACTGTTGATGAACGCTTTGATGTCACCAACCATGATCTTTACGCTGATGACGCCCAGTTATTACGTGATGAAACCGAATCAAATTATACTGTTAAAGCCATGGCGTTTGACGGTACCTATTTGATAGGAGAAGGCTGGCTGGATACGGTTAAAGCCGGAGTGCGCATCTCGCAGCTGGATTATAACGATACCTTTACCCGGGTTATCTATACTCAAACTGATCCGGAAGTCGATCGTATGGCGAATCAGGCTTGTCGCACCGAATTTCCGCAAGAAGACTTCTTAAGCGGCGCTGACGGTGCCAATATTACCGAGTTTGCCACCTTTGATACTTTGTGTTTATTTGAACAATACACCGGCGCACAAGATCTGGAGGTTCCTGATGAATTGCTTATCGATCCGGCCAATGTCGATGT
The DNA here is from genome assembly GCF_047922965.1 of Neptunicella plasticusilytica. Taxonomy (GTDB): domain Bacteria; phylum Pseudomonadota; class Gammaproteobacteria; order Enterobacterales; family Alteromonadaceae; genus Neptunicella; species Neptunicella plasticusilytica. The sequence continues at coordinate 881,211 of NZ_CP150481.1, read as the reverse complement.
AACCGAAAAAACCTATGCCGGTTATGTGATGGCTAATTATGATGTTTTGCTGGGTGATAAATCATTACGCGGTAACTTCGGTGTCCGTTTTGTTAAAACCGTGGTGGAATCGACAGGTTTGAAAACCGCGCTTACCATCCAACCTGTGGGGGACAACGGGGCATTTAATGTGGTGGCCGACGGTAGCAGCTATGACAATATCACCTATAAACATGACACCTTTGATGTGCTACCCAGTGTCAACGGTATATACGAAATCCGCGACGATCTGTTGTTGCGCGGCGCAATTTATCGTGCACTGGCCCGCCCCGATCCCAGCGCATTTGGGGCCGGCAGAAACTTCCGCACCAACTCTGACGAAAACGGCTTTACCTCGATTGAAGAAGCTATCAGCAGTGTGACCGCCGAAGGCAGCCCTGAACTGGAACCGTTACGCGCCTGGAACTACGATCTGTCGCTGGAATGGTATCCGAATGAAGATACCTTATTAAGTATTGCCACCTACTACAAAAAATTTGAAGGGGGCGTGATCCCTGTAGTCGAAGACGAGACCTTTGTGATTGACGGTCAGTCTGTCACGGTGCCGGTTCAGACCGACCAGTCCACCGACGAGACGTCCAGCCTGTTTGGTGTCGAAATCAGTATTGCCAATACCTTTGACTGGTTACCCGCGCCCTTTAACGGGCTCGGCACCAAGATAGGCTATAACTACGCCGATACCGATTATGAAACAGAAGATATCCTGTTAGGCGATCAATATAACCCGGAAACGGGTGAAGTAGCGCAAGGGCTGATTGCACCGGCCGGACTGTCTGGTGCGGCAAAACACAGTTTGTCAGCCCAGTTGTTCTATCAGATTGGTGATTTCAACTTCCAGGGAATTTACAATTACCGACAACACTACTTCCAGGCCTTCGTAGGCGGTAATTCCCAATTACGCTACGTACCCAATGTGAACACGCTTAACTTGAGAGCCACCTACCGGGTGTCACCCAAGCTCAAGTTGCAGCTTGACGCGATTAACGTCACTGACGAGCCCAGGGTTGACTATATGCCGGTAATGAATAGCTTCCGTGACTATCAGGTTTTCGGTACCACCTACTACCTGAGTGCCCGCTACAAGTTTAATTAAACCTTATAGCCAACATGAAACACCGGGTGATAATACATTACCCGGTGTTTTTTTATGCCTTTCGCGATTGTCGTGCCAAGCTATGCTGTTAGTCGAACATAAACTGCCTCTCAACAATTAGCATTAACCTGATGTGATGATCTTCTCCCGTTTTGATTGTTGGTTTCAGTTCAATCATGGCACATGGCTTACGCTTGGATGCCGAATCAGGGACGAGACCAACACATCAGGTTACTTGGATTTCCGCCGGGTTTATTACTTGTGAGTCCCGATTTGTATCGCTCTGGGCAGTTAGCATAACAGCGCGGCTTGGCTGTCCACTGCGCAGTCAAAATAAACAGATAGCTGATTTAACCTTAACAAGGTAAAGAACGGAGCATAAAAAAGCCATGCGCTGCATGGCTTAACAAAGATAATTGAGGGATGGGAGAATAATTTACGAAAACAGAATGCCGCCGTTAATATCGATGCAGTTACCTGTCATATAGGACGATTCATCAGATGCCAGGAAACCGACCAGTTTGGCCACTTCCTCGGAATTACCCTCACGCTTCAGCGCAGTACCCGCTGCCACTTTGCCACGCACTTCATCGGTGGTGAAAGTATCGTGAAAACCGGTACTGATCATGCCGGGACACAGGCTATTAACCCGAATATCCGGCCCTAACTCTTTGGCCAGGCCACGGGTGAAGGTCATTATGGCTCCCTTTGAGGTGGCATACGCGGCGGCCCCCGGCCCACCGCCATCACGACCGGCCTGGGACGCAAAGGTGACGATGCTGGCACCACTTGTCAGATGAGGAATACAGGCACGACTCATCAAAAATAACGAAGTCAGATTGACGTCCATCACATTGTGCCAATGACTGAGAGCCATTTCGGCAATTTTGACCCGCTTCAGCAGGCCACCAGATACGTGAATCAAACAATCTATCTGACCAAATTCATCTAATGCTGTCTGAACAGTTTTATCAACGTTATCCTGTAGGGTTAAATCAGCTTGCAATGCAATGGCCTGGCCTCCTATTTTTTTAATCTGCTCGACTGCACTGATTGCGGTGTCTTTACTGGAATGATAAGTCAGTACAACTTTTGCCCCTCGCTCTGCCAGTTCAATAGCACAAGCTCGACCTATATCTCGGCCGCCACCCGCCACTATTGCCACTTTGCCTTTCATATTCATATCGCTTTCTCCACAAATAAATTACTGCTAAATAACCCCGCCTATCATTCGCTGACAAAGCACCGCACACTCCACCAACCTAATTAACTCTGGGGTAACATTGTTTAAATTAAACAATTAGACACACAATTGTCAACCAATTATTAATATTTGGCTTTACCAATATTACTCACTGAATTGACCAATGTTATTTATGTGTTATAAATGTTGTTGCTATTGATATTGTTACCAACAAATATGGGAATAAAACATGCTAAAACCCTTTACGCTTTTACTGTTATTCGGCTACGCCGGCATGGCATTCGCGGCAGACCCGGCGAGCTTTATCACGCCCAAGTTACCCAAAGGTGTCAGTTACTTACATGATGTGCCTATTGGCAAGATTGACGGAGTGACACTGAGTATGGAGATTGCTTTGCCTGCCGTAGTCAACTCAAAACCACGACCGGCTCTGGTGGCCATTCATGGCGGTGCCTGGCGTAAAGGCAACAAAAACAAATTTGCCGGTAAAATCATCAGCTTTGCCAAACAGGGCTATGTAGGCGTGTCTCTCATGTATCGCCTGGCTCCTGACTACCAGTTTCCGGCCCAGGTTGAGGATGTCAAAGCCGGGATCCGCTTTCTCAAGGTCCATCACCAACAATACGCGATTGATCCTGACAGGATTATTGCCATCGGTGCATCGGCCGGAGGTCATCTGGCAACCATGCTTGGCACAACAGGCAATGATGACAGTTTTAACCAGCACGGATTGTGGACAGATGTGGATTCATCGGTTTTTGCAGTAGTGAATTTTTCCGGCCCAACCACCAATTTTCTGTCCGACTTCAGTATAAACTGGTCTTCTATGGCACTTTTTTTAGGTGGCAACCCCAAAGAAATCCCGAACATTGCCCGGGCCGCCATGCCCATTACCTATCTGGATAAAAATGATCCACCCATTTTTATCGCGCATGGCGATGCAGACAAGATTGTTCCTGTTCAAATGAGCCGGGATCTGGCTAAAGCCTATCAAGCGCTAGGAATACACTACGAATATCACGAACTGGCTGGTGGTGGACACAGCCTAAAACCGACCCATCCGCAAATATTCAACCAGTCACTTGAATTTATTGCCCAGTTGCTGAAACAGGCAGAAGAATAAAAACGAGGCAGCTTGCCAGCACCACAAACCAGATTAAGGAGCGGCGTTTGTGGATAGACAAGTGCCTCTAAAGAAGTATCTGCAACGGCTTAATTTGGAGTGGTCACCGTCGCAGATACTACGCTAGCTCAGGCAGCGTTTTGCTGTTTGGAATGGGAAGCATTTTCTAGCTTGTGGGTATTACGCCGGGCCGCCCGGCGTCTGACCAGATGATAAAACAGCGGTGTCAGCAATAACCCGAAGAAGGTAACCCCCAGCATACCGGAAAATACCGCCACCCCCATGGCGTGACGCATCTCGGCGCCTGCACCGGTAGCCAGTACCATAGGGACAACCCCCATAATAAAGGCAAAAGAGGTCATCAAAATGGGGCGTAAACGCAAGCGGGTAGCTTCCATAATCGCTTCCATCAACGTCAGGCCCTGATCTTCTTTTTCCTTGGCAAACTCGACAATCAGAATGGCATTTTTGGTCGCCAGTCCCACCAGTACAATCAAACCTATCTGGGTGAAAATATTGTTGTCGCCATTGGTTAATATCACCCCGGTCATCGCAGACAACAAGGTCATAGGTACAATCAGGATAATCGCCAGGGGTAAACTGATACTTTCATACTGCGCGGCCAATACCAGAAAGACCAGAATGACGACCAGCGGGAAGACCAGAAACGCAGTATTACCGGCCAGAATTTGCTGATAGGTTAAATCAGTCCATTCATAGCTCATTCCAATCGGTAACGTCTCGTCCAGTATTTTCTCGATGGCCGCTTGCGCCTCACCGGAGCTGAAACCGGGTGCCGCGGCACCGTTAATTTCAGCCGTGGTATAGCCGTTATAGTGCATCACCCGATCCGGTCCGGCCGAATGACTGACTTTCACAAACGAGCCCAGCGGGATCATGTCGCCACGGTTATTGCGTACTTTCATCTGGCCAATCTGCTCCGGCTCCTGTCTGAAGGTATCCTTGGCCTGAATATTGACCTTGTAGTTACGTCCAAACTGGTTGAAATCGTTGACATACAACGACCCCAGATAGATTTGCATGGTGGAGAAAATATCGTTGATTGCCACACCTTGCGCCTTGGCTTTTTCCCGATCAATTTCGACCGTCAGTTGCGGCACATTCACCTGATAGCCAGAGAAAATGCCGGCCAGTTCTGGCGTTGCCCAGGCTTTCTGGATCACTTGCTGAGTCACTTTATACAGTTCCTCGTAGCCCATATTGCCGCGATCCTGAATTTGCAACTTGAAACCACCAATGGTTCCCATGCCTTGTACAGGAGGAGGCGGGAAAATGGCCACAAAAGCATCCTGAATACTACCGAACTGTTGCCCCAGACTGCCGGCAATGGCATTGGCCGACAATTCAGCAGACTTACGTTCGGCAAAAGGCTTTAAGGTCACAAACACAATGCCGCTATTCGGGCTGTTGGTAAAACCGTTAATACTTAAGCCGGGAAATGCTACAGCGGATTCAACCCCCGGATGCTCCAGCGCAATGCGTGACATTTCACGGATCACCTGTTCTGAGCGATCCAGGGAGGCGGCATCGGGCAGTTGTGCAAAGGACACCAGATATTGTTTGTCCTGCCCTGGCACATAGCCGGTGGGAGTCGACACAAACTGGCCGTAAGTTAAGGCCAGCAATCCGGCGTACAACATCAACACAATACCGCCCGAACGGATAATTTTTTTTACACCAAAAGCATAGGCTTTACCACCTCGGGCAAACAGGCGATTAAAGGGGTTAAATAACCAGCCACCTAACAATTTATCAATCAAGCGGGACAAACCATCTTTAGGTGCGGCATGATCTTTTAACAGAACCGCCGCCAGCGCCGGACTCAATGTCAATGAGTTAATCATCGAGATAACCGTTGATATGGTGATCGTCAGCGCAAACTGGCTATAAAACTGGCCGGTCAATCCCGACATAAAGGCTGTCGGAATAAATACCGCCCCTAACACCAGAGTAGTGGCGATAATGGGCCCGGTCACCTCACCCATGGCTTTTTTGGTGGCTTCAACAGGTTTTAATCCTTCACTGATATTTCGCTCGACGTTTTCGACCACCACGATGGCGTCATCCACCACGATACCAATCGCCAGCACCAGCCCAAACAGGGAGAGGGCATTAAGTGAAAAGCCCAACAAATGCATGATAGCGAAGGTACCTACCAGCGATACCGGCACTGCCACCAATGGAATAATCGACGCACGCCAAGTCTGTAAAAACAGTACCACCACAAATACCACCAGCAGTAACGCTTCAAACAGCGTTTTTACCACGGCCTCAATAGAGCCGCGCACAAACACCGTGGGGTCGTAAACAATCGAATAGTCCACTCCGGCAGGAAAATACTGTTTCAACTCGGCCATTTTAGCCCGTACGTCATCCGAAATCTGGATGGCATTGGAGCCGGGACGCTGAAAGATGGGAATCGCCACCGCTGACTTGTTATTCAGCAAGGAACGCAAGGCGTAATAATCCGCGCCCATTTTCACCTCGGCAATGTCCTTAAGATGGGTAATTTGTCCCTGCTCACCGACTTTAATCACGATATTACTGAATTCTTCCTCGCTGCTTAACCGGCCTTTAATATTGATCAGCAACTGGAACTCACTGTCACCGGTCGGTTGCGAGCCTAAACTTCCCGCGGCAGCCTGCTTGTTTTGTTCCTGAATAGCTGCCACCACGTCAGTGGCACTGAGCCCTAGAGCGGCAACTTTGTCCGGATCCAGCCACACCCGCATACTGTATTCACCAGCCCCAAATAAACGGACTTCACCGACACCGTTTAACCCGGCCAGCTCATCTTTAACGTACAAGTTGGCGTAATTGGATAAATACAACATATCGTACTGATCATTGGGTGAGGTCAAATGCACCACCATGGTCAGGTCCGGCGACGATTTCTGGGTTACCACACCAAGCTGTTGTACCTCTTGCGGCAAACGCGGCAATGCACGGTTCACCCGGTTTTGCACCAGGGTCTGGGCCTTGTCAACATCGGTACCGATAGCAAAGGTAATGGTCAGCGTCATGCGTCCATCTGAAGTTGCCTGCGAAGACATATACAGCATGTCTTCGGTGCCTTTAATAGCCTGTTCCAGCGGCGTAGCCACCGTTTCAGCAATGACTTTAGGGTTGGCACCGGGATAAGTGGCGTTAACCACCACCGTAGGGGGTACCACTTCAGGGTATTCGGTAATAGGCAATTGCCACATGGCAATCGCACCGGCGATAAAGATAATCAGCGATATCACACCGGCGAATATCGGTCGGTGAATAAAAAACTGGGAGAATTTCATTATTAGCCTCCTACAACCGTATTGCCGACTAGACGTTCCACCGCAACACTGGCGGTTTCATCTGCTTGTTGCTCGGCCATTTGTTGAGCGGCATCAATACGTTGCTGTAGCGAGTGGATCCTGTTTATGGTTTGCTCTGCGACCATATCCACGTCTTGCGGTGTAACGGTAGCGCCAGGTCTGACCCGCTGTAATCCATTTACCACTATTTTTTCACCGGCGGATAAACCTGACTTGATAATGCGTAATCCATGTAACTTCTCGCCCAGTTCCACAGCCCGATATTGCAAGGTATTGCTGTCATCCAGCACCAGGACAAATTTGTTGTTCAAATCCGTGCCAATGGCCTTGTCATCAATCAGGATACCGTTGTAGCTGGCGCTACCTACCAACTTCAGACGGGCAAACAGGCCCGGGATCAGACTACCGTCCTGGTTATCAAAAATCGCGCGGCCACGAATAGTGCCGGTGCTGGCATTGACACTGTTGTCCAGAAAATCCAGCTGTCCCGTATAACGGAATTCGGCATCGTTAGCCAACGCCATCATCACCGGGCTGGGGTTACTTCTGGAACTGGGACGCTCGCCCTGCTGAGCCAATTTGGTGTATTTCAGATAAGTTTGTTCATCTGCATCAAAATAGGCATACACTTTTTGAGTTGACACTATGCTGGTTAATACACTTTCACCGGCGGTCACATAATTACCTTTAGTGATCAAAGCGTTAGAAACACGACCAGCTATAGGCGCCTCAACCCGGGTATAACCCAGATTCAGTTTGGCCAAATCCAGCGCCGCACCGACAGACTCGACTTTAGCTTTAGCTTGCTGCACATTCGCCAGACGACTATCCAGTAGTTCAGCTGAAATAGCTTGCTTAGCCGACAATTCAACAGCGCGTTTATGCTCACGCTCAGCTAAATCCTGTTGGCTCTGTGCATAAAGTAAATCGGCTTTTAACCTTTTGACTTCCGCTTTGAACTGACGATTTTCAATTAAAAACAAGGTATCACCGGCATTTACCATACTGCCTTCTTTAAATGCCACGATATCTACATAACCCGATACTCTGGGACGCAACTCCACGGTTTGCGGCGCCTGAATACGGCCAGTAAATTCATCCCACTCGGTCAGACGTTCATTAACCACAGTCGCCACGCTTACTTGTGGAGCAGGAATATTAGGTTGCTGTTCCGACTCCGCTGTTCCACAGGCACTTAACAAACTTACCAGGCTGACGAACAATAACGATTTTACAATCAAAGGGGTTTTCATAACTTTTAGCTCCTCAACCAAAATGTTTTCGACGGAGTGCAGTATGGCCGCCCTAATGCAATAAAAATAATTATATATTCATATAGAATACATCACACAAAGTGATGTATAATAAATCATCATTCAAACACAGGTGATAAAGATGAGACCACAAGAACTGAATCTATTGATGGTGTTCGATGCCGTAATGACAGAGCGATCCATAACTCGGGCAGCCGATCGGCTAGCCATGACTCAACCGGCTGTTTCAAACGCTGTAAGCCGAATGCGAGCGGTTTGGAAAGATGAACTTTTTGTTAAAGACGGTCGCAACATCCAACCCACCGTTTATGCGCAAAATTTATGGAATCAGGTAAAACATCCTTTAGGTCAATTGGCCGATGCTGTCGATCCTCGCGAATTTGATCCTGCCACTGCCAAGCGATCTTTCCGTATATCCATGGCTGATATCTTTGTCGATATGTTGTGGGCACCTTTGCGTCAAGTTATTGAACGAGAAGCGCCAGGAATCGATATTCATGCTATTCCCTATACGCTAACCAATGCCGAGCAATTACTCGATGATGCCCGGGTAGATATGGTGGTTGGCGCTATTTCAAACGCGCCAAGTGTTATACGTAGTGAGCATTTGCTAACTCCTTGCTACGTTTGTGCCATGCGTCCGGGTCACGAACTGGCTAAAGCCAACCTTAGTGTCGAAGAGTTCGCCGCCGCCGACCATTTATTGGTATCACTTTCTGGTGATCCCACTGGTATGACAGATACTGCCTTATTACAACAAGGACTGAGCCGTCGAATCGCCTGTACTGTTAATCATTTCTCTGCTGTGGTGCCGTTATTAAAAAACAGCAACCTTATTGCCGTGGTTCCCACTGCCACTGTAGAGCGAGCCATTATAAATGGCGAGTTATCCGCCACCCGCGCCCCCTTGGAGTTACAGATGGCACAATTATCCAGCCTCTGGCATAAACGTCAGGACAGAGATGGCGGTTTAATCTGGCTACGTAAACATATCAAGAATATTGTCGCCGAAGACGCGATCCGCCATAACCAGGTTATGGAGCAGTTTTTATGTAAAAACAAGCGCTGTATGGCTCAGGCACAGCAAAACAAACTTAAGAAGGCAAGCTAGGCGGTTTTTCACCTTTTGTTACACTTGACCATACATCATGGGATTGCAATATATCTTGGCTAACTGGATGATAGATAAAGGAATTATCTATCCATAATAAGGTGGTCTTGATGAACAAAATAACAACCCTGCTGCTGCTTGCCTTATGTTGTTTTAATCTGTCAGCTGAGGAGCAAACAGTACAAGACAATTTTTTAGTAACCGATGACGGCACAGAATTATTTGTTAAAAAATCCGGTCAGGGGCCGGTGTGTATTTTCATCCATGGTGGTCCCGGCGCCTGGAGCCAATCGTTTGAACAACTAAAAGGCAACCGCCTGGAAGACCAGCTAACGATGATTTATTACGACCAGAGAGGCAGCGGTCGTTCAGCAAAATCCAAAAGTGGTGATTATTCGCTGGACAGAATGGTCAAGGATATCGAGTTAATTCGTCAGCACTACCATGCCAGCGATATCTATCTGATGTCACATTCATTTGGCGGCATATTAGCGGTCAACTACGCACAACACTTCCCTGAACATATTAAGGGCTTGATTCTGGCCAATTCCACCTTAAATCTGACCTACTCTCTCAACAATCAGATTGATTATGTTAACCAACTATTGGGCACTGACTTTAAACCATCGGACAATCGGCCTGATTCAGTGATGTCTACTTTTATGCAGGCCAGAAAAGCGTTATCTGACAAAGGCTTATCCTACAAAGTGCTGTCCGGTCAACAAAGCAGTGTTGAGCTGGTTAATGCGATAGATGAAAAAAGTCCCAGTGATTATGATTTTTCCAAACACGCTTTTCAGATTGATGACTACTGGCAGGATTATACCACCATCACTGCTCAAATTGAGGTTCCGACATTAGTGATAAGCGGCATGCAGGATCATTCAGTGGGCGAACAACATTATCAATCGTTTCATTTTAGTCATATGCAAATCAAGCAGATAGATGGTGGACATCTGTTGTACTATGAAAATAGCGACCCATTTATCCAGTCTGTTTTTGAATTTGTTCAACGCACGAAATAACCATCTTCAAACAGGCTGCAAACAAAACGCCCGGCATTGCCGGGCGCTTTAAACTGGTTTGCTTGGGACCCTGGCAACTAGAAAACGTAGGACTGTCCGCGACCGCTGCGTTCGGATGCCGCATCGAGCTTGCCATCGCGATTAATAATCGTCTGTAGGTCGCCAAAATGACGGTTATCCAGTTTGTATCCCATATCCTTAAGTTCACTTTCTACTTGTGGCTTTAATCCGTCATGATAACGGATCACGTCTTTGGGCCACAGTTGATGATGGAAACGGGGGCTATTGACAGCTTGTTCGGCATTCATGTTATAGACCACCGCATTCAGAATCGACTGGTACACCGAACTCATAATAGTGGTGCCGCCGGGCGAGCCTGTCACCATAAAGATTTTGCCGCCTTTTAATAAAATAGTAGGTGTCATGGATGACAACATACGTTTATGTGGCTGGATCTCGTTGGCTTTACCGCCAATAGCACCAAATACATTTGCCACACCGGGTTTGGCACTAAAGTCATCCATTTCGTTGTTAAGAATAAAACCGGCACCTTCAACCACTACGCCGCTGCCAAAACCGAGATTGATAGTCGTAGTGTTAGACACGGCATTACCATACTGATCCACAATGGAGAAATGGGTGGTTTCTTCGCTTTCATGCAAACCGGGTTTTACCTGCTCAGATACCGATATTTTATCGGTATCAACTTGTCCTGACCGCTTGGCAATATAATCTTTGTCAATTAACTGTTTCACCGGCACGTCGTAAAAGTCCGGATCCCCAAGATACTGGGCTCGATCGGCAAAAACCCGCTTGCCTATTTCTGCCAGAATATGAATATATTGGCTGCTGTTATGTGCCATGGCAGGTAATTCTGCGCTAACGTTCTGATACATTTTTAGCCACTGCAGGATCGCAATGCCACCGGAGCTGGGGGGGGGTGAAGTTAGCACCTGGTACTCGCGCCAGTCAGACTGAATAGGGGTACGTTGCTGGGCCTGGTAGGCAGCTAAATCCTGCTGATTGATAATGCCACCGGCTTTTTGCATAAAAGCGGCAATAATCTCGGCAGTCTGACCTTTGTAAAAACCATCGTAGCCCTGATCGCGAATACGTTCGAGGGTGGCGGCCAGTTCCGGCTGCTTGAACACTTCTCCGCCTACGGCATGACCAAAATAGCTGGCAAAATTAAGTTTGATGCCTTTTTTATCCATGCGTTTGATATAGCGATCGATATAACCGGCCAGTCGTTCTGGCATCACAAAACCTTGTTTGGCCAAATCTACCGCCGGTTGTACCAGGGTTTTCCATGGCAACGAACCGTGTTTTTGGTGCGCCAGCCACATACCGGATACGGTTCCCGGCACACCTGAAGCAAAAATACCGTACAAGGATTTATTCGGGATCACGTTTTTATGTTTGTCCAGATACATATCCCGGTCAGCTGCTGTAGGCGCTTTTTCACGGTAATCAATAAAATCGGCTTTGTTGTCTTTATATACCAGCATAAAACCGCCACCGCCGATATTGCCGGCTTCAGGCAGGGTGACCGCCAGAGTAAACTGAGCGGCAATGGCAGCATCAACGGCGTTGCCGCCCTGCTGTAAAATGCTTTTGGCCACGTCGGCACTGAATTTATCCGGCATTGCCACCGCGGCCTGCTCTTTGGCCGATAATATGGGGCAAACAAACAATGCCAAGACAACATACACAATACGCAATGTCATGATTCTTCCTATATTTTTGAAAGGGCGAGTTGATTGTTCATCATCGCCCTAAGGTAACTTTTTAAAATCCAGATCCTGAAAATCGTAACTGAAATCAATATCCTCTGATTCCGGCAGCAGCAACATTTGCTTGATTTGCCCTTTATCATCACGATTAAAAATGGCAAATACATCGGCCTCCAGACTGCGATCATTCCACTTCACCAGAAACTTGTCCTCGGCCACCGGCGACATCTTTCCAACCAGTTGCGTCACTCGCTCAGAACTCATAACAAGTTTTTGATCCTGCAAAGAAATACTGAATATACCCAACCAGGGATCCTGATAACGGCCAGCATAGTCCGTTAGTTTGTGTTGATTATCAAGGTGATACAACGCAGGTTTTGCCTGATTCGACCTATGCTCTGCCGCCTCTTCACTACTTTTAGGTTGAGGAATGAACTCCGCAATCCAATCATGCGGTTCAACGGGTAAATAGGATTTCATAATCGCATACATCATGGCACTACGGGCGTTACTGGACTGCTGGTTTAACATGACAACAATCCCCAGATCGAGTTCCGGAAAAAAACTGACATAAGAATACATTCCCGCCAAACTGCCGGTATGATGCACGCGCAAATAACCGTTAACATCATTCAGGCGCCAGCCTAGCCCATAGGTACTAAAATGGGTGTTATTGCGGCGCTTATCACTGTTATACACCGGCATAATGGTTTCAGATGACCACATGGCCTGATGCTGCTCAACCGAGAATAATTGCTTGTTACCCGCATAACGACCTTCATCCAGCTGCAATTGCAACCAGATCAACATGTCGTTCAGGCTGCATTTAATGCCGCCAGCGGCAGATGATACCGCCGGGCCATCACGCTCCGGCCGCTCGATCAGTTGTAATTGTCCTTCGACAATACCATGCGGTTTGGCCATATCGGCCATCTTGTCCGCAGCCACTTTGCCAGCAAAACAGTGTTGCATACCCAAAGGTTGCATAATGCGTTGCTCGACAAAATCTTCCCACTGCAAACCGGTAATAGCCGGAATAAGTTCACCGGCAACAATATACAGCAGGTTATCATAGGCGTAACTGGCGCGGAATTCGCCTGCAGGCTTGAGATAACGCAGGTTATGGATCACTTCCTGACGACTGAAACTGGACGGCTTGGGCCAAATCATCAAGTCACCGGCTCCCAGACCCAAACCGCTGCGGTGGGTAAGTAAATCCTTGATAATAAAGTGTTCAGTGATCCAGGCATCATGCAATTTGAAATCGGGTAAATACTTGACCACCTTGTCATCCCAGCGGATTTTGCCTTCATCCACTAAAATAGCCAATGCTGCGGCAGTAAAGGCTTTAGTATTAGACGCAATTTTAAATAGGCTGTTACGATCAATTTTTTGCTCAGGCTGGTTAATATTTTTTACCCCGTAGCCTTTGGCATGCACCACTTTACCCTGGTACACCACACCAACGGCTGCACCGGGCACAGAGAACTCCTGCATTACCCGTTGCGCCACCTGATCGATTTGCTCATTGGTTAAAGGCGTTGCCTGATTCGCTTGCAGCGACAAGGGCAACAGTAAGCAGATACCAAGAAACACTTTACGCATTATTATTTTCCTTTGAATTAAATATTCATCTCACAAAGCCGTAAAAAAATTAAGGCTAGTCTTCCCCGCCTGTTATTAGCGGGGATCCAGAATTTTCTACTCGGCTCTAGACCTAAACAATGCATCCCGTTCCGGCTCAGAAGACAACCGGAATGACGAACACCACCGGGATGACTACCCTAACCGCTGCACCTTAGCGTGATGCGGTTAGCTCGTGACTCGAAGCTCATCGCCCGAAATCATTATTATTTTTTATCCAACACCGCTTCATAGATCAGTGATACCACACTACCGTACTTACCGGTTTCAAATTGTTTACCAAGAAATTCGTAATGTTTGTCATCCCCTTCAATCAGGGTATGACGGGCGTTGGTCAGTAAAATAATCGCCAGATCATGCTCGGGATCGATCACCGTTACTGTCCCCGTCCAACCGGTATGGCCAAAGGCTAATGGACTGGCGTAAGGGCCAAAGTGCCATTTGATTTCGCCATTACTGGCCCGGCGCCAGCCCAGGCCGAAACTGCCATCACCGTCATCCGGTTTAACAAACTGATCAAACACATCCTGATTAAATATTTGTTTTTGCCCGTAACCACCGCGATTGAGCAGCGCCTGGGATAACACGGCAATATCCGCCGCAGTAGAAAATAACCCGGCATGTCCTGCGACACCCCCTAACGAATAAAAGGCTTTTTCATCATGCACTTCGCCCTGCAATACATAGGTACGGATATTGTCGTAATCCACGCGCCCACCGCGGCTGGTACCGTGAATTTCAGTGGCCGCGAATTGCTGCTTGGAATAACCTTTTTTAAGCGGATTAAACAGGGTGTTGGGCAAATCCAGCGGTTGATATATTTGATGTTCCACATAGCTGTCCAGCGGCATGCCGCTGATTCGCTCAACTAACAGACCCAGCAACATATAGTCGGTGTCGCTGTACATACGTTTGGTACGACGCCCTACTTCAAAGGGCACTTTGGTTAATAATAGCTGTTTGGTTCGTTCGCTATTTTGCGAGAAAAACGCCTCGCCCAAATTATTTTCCGGAGTAAAAAACCTTACCTGAGGCGCGTAACCGGCGTTATGGGTTAATAAATCCTTAACCAGACGAGTTTCGCGACCTCCTCCCCGATACTCTGGCAAGTATTCCATCAGCGGTTTATTTACATCCAGTTTGCCTTCGCTGACTAACTTCATCAACGCCAGATTGGTCGCAAACATTTTGGTATTGGAGGCCAGATCAAATAATGTCTGTTTGTGCATTGGCACAGGCTCTGACAACAACATCCCGCCATCTGCGTATTTGCGTGCATAGCCATAGGCACTGTGTTTCAGGATCTTGCCGTCCTTGACTATCATCAACACCGCGCCGGGAAAGCCATTATCAATGTCGGCTTTAATCAACTGGTCCACTTTGTTAAAGCGCTGCTGATTTTGAGCGGTGGCATCCACCAGTTCCGGGTAAGGAATGCGGATATTTAAACTGGCCCCTTCGGGCAAGACGTTTTCTACCCGCAAGGTGTTATCTTCATCTTTGGTGCGACGCGCAAGGCTGTATTGATAACGCTGATAGGGCTTAAGCGGAAGATCGATATTCAGTTTTTCACCATTGACATAAATATCTGCCGATGTGGCATCCAGATTATCAATAATGATCTCGCCACGCCCCTGATAAGCTTTAAAAATAGCCCTGTCGTTAACCAGTTCACGGCTACTACGATTTTGTTCCGGAAAGATTTGATCAATCTGGCCGTTTTTCATCGCTATAACCGGCTGCTCGGGTGCCAGTTTTTCTTGTTCGTAACGCTCAAGTAATCGGTTTAGCTTGTCAGGAAAATATTTATCCAGCAATGCAAATAACGCTGCTGCTGTTTTGGTATCGGCTTCGCCCGAGACTTGCCAGGGCAAAAAATGCATCTGGAAAGCAGATAACGTATCCAATGTTTGCTGATCAAACTGGCCTGTCTCCAGTACACCATAACCATAATCATGCAAGGCATGCTGCACCAAACCTATGGTAGGCGGATACTGATTAAATAACTGCCAGTATTTGTCTACTGTCTCATTGTCATACCAGGCACCAATACCGGCTTTATACAGCTGATACCAGGGGAAACGCGGACCAGGGTCGTTCTTTCTGGTTGGGGCAATATCGGCATGACCGATAATTGCGGTAGGTTCAATATCGGGATTGCGCGCCAGTATCTGTTTGGATAATTCAATTAATAATTCAATCTGTTTTGGATCGTAGTCAGGGAAAATACACATCCGATCCACGCCATTCTCATACTGCTCTGAAATGATTTCGCTTTGCACCGGTGTTGCCCTGTTACATTGCGGTACATTAACAATTTCAATACCAATAGACTGGTCGTTGATTCCGTCCCGTCCCTGCCAGTGGCTATAACCGGCATGCCAGGCCCGTTCGCTCTCATCTACCAGTTGCAATACTTTCAATTCATCATCAGGATAACTGGGATCATAACGTTCAGGGATCAGATAGTGCGCACTCAATCCCCCTTCATCAACCAACGCAGTCACCGACTGCTCATAATCAATTGCGGTAAAATGCATGACTAAAAACTTAATCCGCTGGCTGTAATTATGCGATTGCATTTTTTCCAGAGGAAAGCTGGCGCAGCTAAGTAACCCGACACCAATAGCGGCGATCAGAATATATCTAATCCATAATGAGCGCGGTAAAGCAAAGGGAAAGTGTCGGTAGCGATGTTTATGCATTGTTATTATCACTCTATAAAGAATAAAAAATTTCTGTATTTATATCATCAAGGAATAAATATTCCACATTATTATTTTTGTCCTACAAAAATTTGTAAGCCTGATAGATTGAATATCAGTCCCAATTTTGTCCCCTCCAAGTCACCAGATACAGGTTACTCTACTGGAATAATAACATCTTAAGAGTTCAGAAAAACAAGATAACTAATTTAGCGCTTTTTTGCATATCTAATATAACAAAATGCGCTATTGAGGCTTTGCCGTAATCCACAATCTAACTGTTTACAATTCTGTTACATTGCTAGCCAATCACAGTTAAATCTTTGCAGTTGCTCAAACTGTGAATTTGAGCCTTGTTTGATTCAACAGAATACCGGTAATAACAAAAAAATATTTACAGGCGCCTGTAAATATAAATTATTACTAAGGATGGAATAGTAAAGAAAACATTATTCTTGACGAGTTAGGCTATTATTTGTTAAATGAAGGCTGCGACAGAACAGTACGCATGTCGATTTACAAGTGTTTAAGCAAAACTATAAAGAACGCTAAAAGTTATAGAAAACAACAAAATACATATAAAGGTGGGACACATGGCTAAACATTCCGTAGGTTTTATTAAAAAACGCCTATCACAGGCAACCAGCAGAGCTTGGAGCTCGCCGGTCAATTCAATATCAGCAGTGATGCTGGCCAGTGCCTTAGTGTGTGCCCCTGCAATGGCACAACAAGCGGGTGGGATTAAAGGTAAAGTTACCACTACAGCAACAGATTCCGCAGCCGGTGTTACCGTCACAGCAACCAGTGACGTTATGCCTAAGCCGCGCAGCACTGTCACTAAAGAAGATGGCAGTTATATCCTCCCTTTATTATTGCCCGGCAGCTATGAACTTACGTTTACCGCTGCCGATGGCACAGTGCGTAAAGCGACTGCACAGGTTTTGCTCGACCAGACGTCCAGTGTCAATCTGGTCATGGATCCCAATGCATCTGGCGATATACCTGAAACTATATTAATCACCGGCAGTATGATAGTGCGTGAAGGTAATTCGGCACTGACCAATTCTATCGGTGAGGATGTGGTCAAAGGCATCCCCGTTGGCCAAGACTATCGCGACCTGTTTAAACTGGTGCCCGGTATTCAATATTCGGAAAACACCATCTTGGGTCCTTCAGCGGGTGGTTCCGGGGTAGACAACAAATACGGTTTTGACGGTGTGGATGTATCTTTACCGATGTTTGGTAACTTGGCCTCTGAACCCTCTACCCACGACGTACAATATGTATCGATGGAACGTGGTGGCGCTAAAGCGGTTGGCTTTAATCGTTCAGGCGGTTTTGCGGTTAATACCACTTCCAAATCTGGTACCAATGAATTTCACGGTAATGTGGAATACAAGCTACAAAATGCAAACTTCTCATCCGACGAAGAACATGGAGTAACTCAGGACACTGACAAAAGCTGGATCACTGCAAGTTTAGGGGGACCAATAATTGAAGATGAGCTGTTTTTCTATGGTTCTTATTATCGGCCGGAAGATAAAGGTTCAAATAAGGGAACGGCTTATGGGCCGACAAAAGATTATAAAAGCGTTCGAGATGAATATTTCGGTAAATTAACTTGGGCACCAACCGATGAATTGCTGTTCAATATGAGTTATCGAACCTCTGAACGCACCGATGAAGGTGATTCAATTGGCGAATTTGAAGCCGATAGTGTTTCTGTGGGCGGCAAGGCCGACCAGGATATATTCACCTTTGATGGCTCCTGGATTATCGATGACTACACCACCTTTAATTTCCAGTACAACACATTCAGCCTGGATTCCGCAGGTATCCCGGATACTCCACTCGATGTGGTACCCGAAATCGGCGGAGCGCTGGATCTGACTAATCTGGATATGATGGGTTACCTGAATGTCCCTGTTCTTAAAGACGACGCCACCTACAATAATGGCGCCCAAGCATTGATCGACAAATACGGTTATGTCGGCGACAACGGTGCGCGTATAGGTGATGGTGCAGTAGGAGGCTATTATCAGATTAACAACCAGAACTTTGATCGAGAAGGTCTGGAATTAGGTCTGGATCATGAGCTTTATCTTGGTGATACTACTCATTCTATCCATCTTGGTTTTAAATGGTCAGAAGGTGAAGAAGAGCTAAGCCGTTTTTCCAATGGCTGGGGCATTATCGATTATATTGGCGGGTTGGAAACGGCCTCAGACGGCACGCCAATTTTTTATCGCAGCATCACCGAGCAAATGAGTCTACGTGACTCATCAGGTTCAACGGTACAAGCTATATACTCCTCATCAGAGTCCTATAACTTCGAGATTAACGATTCTATCGAAGCAGGTGATTTTACCTATAACATCGGGGTATTGATCAGCCAGGACATTTTATATGGTCAAGGCCTGAAGAAAAATGACACCGCAGTATCCGGTTATGAATTGGCTCCCGGACATAAGTATAAAATGTATACGGTAGATTGGCAGGATATGATTCAGCCACGCTTGGGCGTGACCTGGCGTTATAACGGTGAAGATACGGTTTTTGCCAATTATGCCAGCTATAATCCCGAAGCAAGTTCGTTAGCACGCGCCGCTTCCTGGGATCGTAATACCCAAGCATCGCTGGACGTGGATTTCGACGAGAATGGCCAATATATCGAATCAGAAGGCAGAGCCGGTTCATCGGGTAAGGTCTTCGACGACAACATGAAACCACGCCGTATTGACGAAATCACTATAGGTGCCACCAAAGTGGTTACCGACGAGTTGTACTTGCGTGCCCATGCGCGTTACCGCGAAGGTTCACACTTCTGGGAAGATGTTCCCAATACAGCCCGTTTATCCGGTACTTATGGCAATAGTGGCGTACCGCAGCATATTGCCGACAAAGGTGTATATGTTGATAATTTGGACGATATTCGCGCTGAAATTGGCGGTTCTTCCTATGTGATTGCCGAGGTCGACGAAGGTCAGACCAAGTATTACGAATTAAGTTTGGAAGCAGAATGGAATGGTGATCGCACTTATGTGAGCGCGTCCTATGTCTGGAGTCATTACTTTGGTAACTTCGATCAGGACAATACTACATCGACGACAGACGCCAACACCTTTATCGGTTCTTCAAACTACAACGATGGCAATGGGCGTTATTCCTGGGACAACAAATACGGTACTATGCGCGGTGACAAACCCCATGTGTTGAAAGTTTATGGTTATTATACACTGGACTGGGATGCCAATTTAGGTGCCTACTTTATTTATCAATCAGGCCAGCCTTGGGAAAAATGGGATGCTACCTACTATGGTTATGCCAGCACTGTGTCTTCTACCGCTCGTTATGGCGAACCAGCCGGTAGTAATCGCACAGCCAGCCATTGGCAATTGGACTTGAATTACACCCAAAACTACCAATTGACCGATGATTACACCCTGAAATTTAGGGCTGATCTGTATAACGTATTTGATCGTCAAACAGGTTACAACATCGATCCTTATGTAACTTCGCTGGAATTTGGTAAGCCACGTGATTATTACAATCCACGTCGTCTTCAACTGTCAGTTAATGTAGAGTTCTAACAAGCGATAATTGAGTCAATTGCAAAATCCCCGCTTTATGCGGGGATTTTTTTATCTGTTCCCCAACCCTCACCAGTATTTAAAATTCAAAATAAGTAGATAACTTAAAGATTTTATATTCCACTGAAAAAAGCATTATTTTCAAAATAAAATACTATTCATAACCCACCTATAGGCACAAAATAATATTTATAACTAGTTTATTTAGGATAAATTTACTATGAAAACTAAATTATTCTTGACTGTTTTCACTATGATTTGCTAAATATCCAGTACAGCAACTGCAATATGTTGCTGATTGAGGCTATGCAGCAATAAGTCCATCACTAACTAGCTAGTAAAACGATAAATCTATAATAAAAGGTGAGACGCATGACTACACACACAACAAAGTTTATAAAAAAAAGGGTCAGCGAAGCGACCAGTAAAATATGTCGCTCTTCGGCCACTTCCCTATCTGCTCTAATGCTAACCGGCGCTCTGGTTTGTGCGCCTGCAATGGCACAACAAGCCGGCGGTAGTATTCGAGGTGTGGTGACCTCCCAGTCGGCACAACTGCTGGAAGGCACTGAAATTACTATTACCAATAAATCCACTGGCGTAAAACGCACCATCAAGGCCAAGGAGGACGGCACTTTCCGTTTTCCTCGTTTACCTATCGGGGTGTATGCTGTTTCTGCGCAAAAACAAGGCTTTGAATCGGTACAGCTGGATGATGTAGAAGTGTTAATCGGTAATGCCACCACTGTTGATCTGACCATGACCAGCGGTGATATGGAGGTCATTTCGGTGACCGGTGGCAGTATTTCGCTGATCGATACGACTTCAACCGAGAGTGCCTTGAATATCAGTGCCATTGAACTGGAAAGATTGCCTGTTGAACGTAGCTTAAATTCGGTGGCATTGCTGGCACCAGGCGTAGGTGATGGTGGTCGCCACGGAGGGGTGTCGTTCGGCGGTTCTTCATCGGCTGAAAACGCCGTTTTTATTAACGGTTTAAATGTCACCGATCCGCAATTCCCGACCGGTTTTTCCAGCGTACCTTTCTCCTTTTATAAGGATTTTCAGGTTAAAACTGGCGGCTATTCGGCGGAATTCGGTCGTACCACCGGAGGTGTAGTGAATGCTGCGGTAAAATCCGGTAGTAATGAATTTGAATTTGGTGCGGATGCCTATTACACCCCTGGCGCACTAAAGGCTAAAGGTCGAGTTGCTTACGATAATCAGGGCAATAAAACCATTGATCGGACCGTTAGCCAAGCCGGTAATGATACATTAACCGCTTCAATATACGCATCCGGCGCGATTATTGAGGATAAGTTATTTTTCTTTGCCTTGTATGAACCCAGAATGGTCCAGAGCGAATACGGTGCTACTGAAAAAGTGAGCAGTGAAGCCGACTCAGGCTTTTGGGGTGGGAAAATCGACTATTATCTGACTGAAAATCATCTGTTTGAATTTATTGCTTTCTCGGATGAGAATGAAACAGTAACGGAAACAATCAATAGCACCGATGGCAGTTTGATTGGCTCTGAAACATCTGACACGGGCGGTAAAAACTACATTGCCACTTACACCGGTTATCTAACCGATGATTTAACCGTTAAAGCCATGTACGGGCAATTACGTCGCAAAGATGCCACAAACGACGCTTCCAGTCTGGAATGTAATAAAGTCCAGGACGGTACAACTCTGGGCCCTATCTGGAATATTGGTTGTACCACATCCACTTATGCCGAAAATAAAACCAATGGCCGCGATGCCTATCGTCTAGATGCAGAATGGCAGCTGGATAATCATTTGCTGCGTTTTGGTATGGATTATGAGGAACGCTTCACCAAACAGGACAGAGCTTATTCCGGCCCCAACGCCACCCAGTATACCATTTACGATGTCGCACCGGGTGAGGCATTAAACGGAGATATACAAAGTGCTGACTACGACTACTACGTATTCGCCCGTACCCGTAAAAATATCGGTGACTACTATACCAAAACTTCGGCCTACTATATCGAAGATATCTGGTCACTGAATGACACCATGACATTAACCTTAGGAGCCCGTCTGGATGAGTTTGATACTGATGACGTGGGTGGAGTGTCATTCCTGAATGTTGAAAAAATGGTATCTCCCCGAATCGGTTATTCCTGGGATATTAACGGCGACGGCGATTCCAAGTTTTTTGCCAATTTAGGCCGTTATTACTACCCCATACCTAACTCGTTGGTGGTAAACGAAGGGGGTGGTACTGTCGAAGCTGCCAACTATTTCTATCTTGAAGGCGGCCAACTGGTTGATGGCGAATGGGTGGGTGGCTTTAATGAAGAACAAACCGCTAGCGGTTTTACTAATCTCACACCTAATCTAGGCCCCCAGATTGGTCCTAATGTGGAATTGGCCAGTTCACCTGAACCCGGAGCCGATCAAAGTTATCGTATCGATCAGGATATTGATGCCAGTTATCAGGATGAACTGATTCTGGGTTATGAAACCATGCTCAATGAAGACTGGCGCTTAGGTAGCCGTGTGACCTATCGCAAGTTCCAGGACGCCATTGAAGATATGAAGGTTTATCATGACTGGGGCGATTGCGAATCTCCCGGCACCTGGTTAATTGGCAACCCGGGTAAAGAAATTACCCTGAATCTGAACTGTAATGGTCAGCAACAACTGGTCACCCTGGATTTGGGTAAAACCCAGATTGATGCCGATAGTTCCAGAAATAAAACCGGCCAGGATATTGGCAGCCCTACCCCGTTCAGAAAATATCTGGGGATTGACATGGTATTGGAAAAACAATGGCAGGATGACTGGTCATTTTACGCCTCCTATACCTGGGCACACAGCTGGGGTAACTACGAAGGCGGCCTCAACAGTGATACCACTAATAACGTAGCGGGCTGGCTGGAATATGGCGATGATCCAATGTACCTGGTCGGTGGTTACGGTAATTTGCCCAATGATAGACGTCATACCATCAAGTTACGTGGTGCTTATGCTATTGATGATCACTGGACCATTTCCGGATCTTTCTCTGCCGCATCAGGTAATCCAATTAATGTTCGCGGTGTAGGTAACCCCTATACCACTGATGAACATTACTATATGAACTGGATCTGTGCCGAAAACTGTACTGGAGATTATGAGCCAGAAGATCGTGTCTATAATAAAATCCCGCGCGGCAGCTGGGATCGTTATGACTGGCTGGTTAACCTGAATGCCAAAATAGCCTACAACACCACGTTTGCAGGTATGGATACCCGCTTTGCTCTGGATATCTTTAACGTGATGAATAATCAATCGGTAACCCGTATTGATCACTTCCTGACCCAGACTGATAGTGTCGGGGCAGAAAACCCCGGATTTGGTGAGATTCAATCACTACAGGCGACTCGTTCCATGCGCTTAAGCGCCAGAATACGTTTCTAAATTATCAACCTTTCTGGATTCGTTAAAGGCTTCTTCGGAAGCCTTTATGTTATACAACTGGCAAAAAAAAGCGTAAGGATAATTATCCCGAGTTGGGGTTAATGAATAATTTCAAGTTGTAAAAAACCAACAAAAGGAATATTAAATTCCAACAAAATAAACAAATAACAATAGTTTATCTATACCATTTTTATCCCCTAGCTGATACATTGTACCCCATTAAATCTATCGTGCGATTATCTCTGTTCTAGCGCGTTATCGGAGTGAATAAATGTCCAACAAACCTTTTAGCCAATTTTTGTTATTACTCGGTGCACTTGTTTGTGCATCCTGTGCCACCCAGTCAACTAAAAACAATCCTCAGCTGGAATCACAAATTGCGCAGAAAATCATGCTGGATATTCGTTATTTCTGCCCTGAACTAAAAGCAGACGAACGTTGCACCAAGCCAGTGACCGAGTTGCCTGATTCCTTGGCCAAGCTGATTGCCGAAACCAATGTTGGCGGCATTGTCCTGTTTGCCAATAATCTCGAGAATACCCGTCAAATCATCCAGCTAAATAAAGATTTGCAAGAAGCTGCCTTGCGAGCGGGTCATAAGCCCTTATTGATTGCGGTCGATCAGGAGGGAGGGCGTGTAGTGCGTATTCCCAAGAATCTTGGAACCTCCTTTAGCGGTAATATGGCGATAGGTGCAACCACAGAAGTCAATGGCACCAAGTACGCATTACAAACCGGCCAGGTCATAGCTAAAGAATTATTGGCGTTAGGGTTTAATGTCAATTTCGCGCCCACTGTCGATGTCAATGTGAATCCAGAGAATCCGGTAATTAACGTACGCTCATTTGGTGAAGATGCCGATCAGGTAGCCAAATTAGGATTGGCACAAATGAATGCCATGCAACAGCAAGGTATTATTTCCTCACTCAAACATTTTCCCGGTCACGGTGATACTAACGTAGATAGCCACACCGGCCTACCCCGAGTGGAGCATGATAAACAAACCATCGACAAGATTGATTTAAAGCCGTTCAAATATGCCATTGACAATAGTGCACCTGGCATGATTATGACCGCCCATATCCAATATCCGCAATTGGATAACACTGAATTTACTGCCAAAGACGGCAGTACCACCATCTTGCCCGCCACCATGTCACGTAAAATATTAACCGACCTGCTGCGCAACGCGATGAATTATCAGGGCGTGATTATTACCGATGCATTAAATATGGCCGGTATTGCACACTTTTTTGACCCAACCGAAGCGGTGATTCAAACCTTCCATGCCGGCAGTGATATCGCCCTGATGCCTATTTCTGTCCGTTCACCGGCTGATTTCAGCAAAGTGAAACAATTAATTCGTGATATCAGCGACGCAGCCCAAAATGGTCGTCTTGATCAGCAGGAAATTGCCGAGTCGGTGCAGCGCATTAATGCGCTTAAACAACAGTACGCTATTGATAAGTTGGTGAGCAAGGATATCGATCAGGCCACTGCCAGTGCAGATAAAATATTAGGTAACAAAGAGCATCGTAAAATTGAACAGGAGCTGGCCAATAACGCGGTGGTGAATATTGCCAATAATGGAGTTTATCCATTAGCCAAATCAATACGCACAATTCATCTGAATATGCCGGATCAAACCAAATGCATGGCGATGACATTGGCGTTGAAAAGCCGCAATGCCAACTGGCGCATCAGTTGTACCAGTCTGGCCGGGAAATTAACCGACGCAACCCAAGCAGAGCAGTTAATCAGGCAGGCTGATTTAGTTATTTCAGCCGATATTACTCCACAGCAGAGCATGGCCGAAATGGGCGGCATGGATGATATTCAGCAATGGCATCAACGCGCTGATAAAAAAGTACAGGAAGCTACTTTGTTAAGACTGATGCGGCACGCTAAAACCCTTGATAAACCGAGTATCTTTATCAGTATGCGTACCCCTTACAATGTACCTTTATACGCCCCCTACTCTGATGCCATTCTGGCTACCTTTGCCCATAACCTGAGTGAATTGGAATATATCGATGATTACGGCAGGTTAATTACCCAATATCAGGGCCCCATGTTCAATGCGGTGGCGGATATATTAACCGGCAAATTGGAAGCCGTCGGCACTTTGCCTGTTAGCATACAACAATAGGGTGAGTCGAATGAGCTGGTTGCAACAACATCTCGCCTCAATTCTGGATAGACTGCCAGCTCACCGCCTGTTGGCCATTGATGCGCTGCGCGGGATCACGATCACGGCGATGATATTAGTGAACAATCCCGGTAGCTGGTCGCATATTTACGCACCACTCAAACACGCCCACTGGCATGGCTGGACACCAACCGATCTGATTTTTCCGTTTTTTATTTTTATTGTCGGTATCTCTATCAGTATTTCGGTTGGCCGCCAAATGGCTAACGGACAAAACCGCCTGTCAATTGTTCAACATGCTGCCATTCGTACCCTCAAACTATTTTTACTCGGCTGGTTTTTAGCCCTGTTTTATTACAACTTTCGCGATCCGGACTTTAGTTGGTTGACCCAAAGACTGGAGCAAATCCGTATTCTGGGTGTATTGCAACGTATTGGACTGGTTTATTTCTTTACAGTACTGCTGGTACTGGGCTGGAAAACCAGCGGTAGAATAATTTGGATGATCGCGATTTTACTGGGTTATTGGCTGATGATGACGCAAGTTGCTTATTCCGATAGCGCGGGCAATGTTTATCAAGGGCTGTTTGAGTACGGCAATAACCTCAGTGCCTGGCTGGATAACCTGTTGATGGATAAAAGCCATTTATACTATCCCGACGCGACACCCTTTGCGTTTGATCCCGAAGGGGTACTTAGTACTTTGCCCGCAGTAGCCGGATGTCTAAGCGGTGTATTAGTCGGCCAGTGGCTGACAAGTGCGGCTAGCTCAAACAGCCGTAAAGCCAATCTATTACTATTAGCTGGACTTGCCGCCATAGTTACAGGTGAGTGCTGGAATATCCTGTTCCCGATCAATAAAGCGCTATGGACATCCAGTTTTGTGCTGTTATCCAGCGGTTATGCCTGTCTGGTGTTAGGCGCATTACTCTGGTTAATTGATATTAAGCAACAACGCAGCTGGACTGCGCCTTTCGTGGTTTTTGGTGCCAACAGCATTGCCTTTTTTATGTTTGCCGGCGTGGTAGCGCGTATATTGATAATGATCCCGGTGGCAGATACAAGCCTCAAGGGATGGTTATATACCGCTATCTATCAGCCAATATTGGGTGATTTAAATGGTTCTTTAGCCTTTGCTATCAGCTTTTTGATTGTCTCCTATCTGGTGATGTATCAGATGTACCGCAAAGGAATTTTCTGGAAGGTATAACAACCATAAAAAGCAAGCTTTTATGCTTGCTTTTGTATTTAGCAAGCCTTTTTACTTACCTTGTAAAAAAGCAAGCCTTTATGCTTGCTATATAAGATAAACCGACTAGTATTATAAATAACCTGAGTTCGGGATAAGAAGTGTCGTTGTAATTTCAATAATTGTATTAATTCAATTATTTATAATAAACATTCTGCTTGCACCCTATCTGATATTCACGCGGTGACGAAATTTTTGTGGGTAGCAAGGCGGGCTTTTGCCCCTAATAGCTGGCTATTGCTAGAAAACCCAACGCCGCCGGGCGCAAAAAGAGCGTTATCGAGAGGCGCAGCTTATTCCGAACTCAGGTTAAATAGTTTAATGGCCTACAGGAATATTATTGTGATTGCGGTATTAACCGGGGATCTGGTCGATTCAACCCAGCTAGATAAACAGGCTTACGCCACTAGCCTCAAGGTAATGGAAACACTATTTAAACAGTTTTCAGATGCCTATCAGGCGCGCTATGAATTGTATCGTGGAGATGCTTTTCAACTGGTGTTTACCCAACCCCAGTTCGTTATGCGTTGCGCGATTATGCTTAAACTGGCTCTGCACAGCCATGCAGAGCTTCCTCATCCGGTTAGAGTTAATCTGTCAGTGGGTTTGGGTGACTACAAGTTTCTGGATGATAAAAACAGCCGTTCCCAGGGCGAAGCCTTTGAACTTTCCGGGCGAGGCCTGGATAAAAACAGCAAAGGGTCGCTATCAGTCCACTGTGCACAAAAACGCTTGGCCGACATATTCGACTTATCCACCCAGTTTCTTGATCGTCTGCTTGGCGGTTTAACCGTCAAGCAAGCCAGAGTATTGTTATCCTATATCCAGTATGATTTTCCCGATCAACAAACCATTGCCGACAAAATTGGCACCGGCAGGCAAAATATCAACTTGCACTTAAACCGTCTGGGCAGTGAACTGGTATATAACTATATTCAACATTTTGAACAATTACTGACGGAGAGCAGCTAGATGGAATTATTAATTTTACTGGTTCTAAGTCATTTACTCGGTGACTTTTATCTGCAAAAGGAAAGCTGGATAGCATGCCGCAATCAGCATCATTTAACCTCTCCCGGTCTATTTAAACATTGTCTTGTCCATTTGCTATTGCTCAGCCTGGTGTTATTTATCGCCACCGCCCCCTCCTTTTGGCAAAGCGTCGTGACGATAATTATTATTGTCGGCTCGCATTTTGCCATTGATATCTGGAAATCCTATCAACAACCTAAACTGGCCTACTTTGTGGCAGATCAGCTTTTGCACCTGGTTGTCCTGCTGCTGGTGTGGCTATGGATAGCGGATATCAGTGTTGAACAACTGCTGATCTGGCAGAAAAAACTGCTCAGTTTAAATGTACTGATTTACGCTGGCGCTTATATTCTGGCGGCCAAGCCGCTTTCGGTGATGATCGCTATCACCCTCAAACAACACACCGATGGACTCAATAAAAGCGGTCAACCCGACGGACTTAAACAGGCAGGAAAATGGATAGGCTATGTTGAAAGATGGCTAGTGATCAGTTTTGTCCTGGTAGGGCAATTTACCGGCATAGGCTTTTTGCTCGCTGCCAAAAGCGTATTCAGATTTGGCGATCTCACCCAGTCAAAAGATCGCAAACTGACTGAATACATGATGCTGGGTACCCTGTTCAGTGTTGCTTCCGCCCTTGCCATCGGCTTTGCCACCAAGCAACTGGTGGCTTAACCGCATTGTTATGATTTAGCTCGACTCACTTCGTCTAACAAATATACTATCGACTGGTAAGGAATTTGGGCATGATGTGACAGGCCTATTTCGCACGTGCGGCTGTTGCTGATGCCTTTTTGACAACCAACAGGCACCTGCGACTTTAAGCTAGCCAAGGCGCTGGCATTTAATTCCGGTACAAAAAAACCTTTGTCACCAGCAAAACCGCAACAATGAATGTCCGTCGGTACTGTTACATTTTCAGCGCAATAACGCGCCAATTGTTCAAGATACATGCCCTTATCCATTTTAAGACTGCTACAGGTTTTGTGTAATACAACCGGCTCTGCTGAAGGTTTAATTTCCAACTTTTCAATCACCTGCATAACCAGGTATTCACTCAATTCGAATAATGGTATGCCGGCCAGATCTTTTAATATTGCAGCGCAGGGGCTGGCATCGATCACCACCGGCCAACGGCCGTTTTCGGACAATTGTATAATGGCATCACTTAACTGCTGCTGTTTGCGCTGGGCGATATCCTGATAGCCTTTTGACGCCCAGGGCATACCACAACACATCTGTGACTCATCAGCCAATGTCAGCATCTGGATACCGGCCTTATCCAATACCGATTTGACGACTTGCCGAATTGGACGCTGATCTTTAGCCTCAGGATCAGGGCCAAATATGCGATTAGCACAGGCACTGATAAACACCACTTTGCTACTTTGTCCGGCGGATTGCAGTGTTACATTCTGCGCCCCGGTGGGCCAGCTCTTATACCACTTGGGAATGGCATTACCGGTGAGTTTATTCAACGCCTTAAAAGTCCCCTCGCAGGCACTGTCGCCCAACAATTTGTTCGCTTGTCTGACAGTGCTTAAACCAAAACGGGCAATGGTGGTGACGGCCGAAAAATGATTGGCCGCCAGTCCGGCCATCAGGGTTCCCGACTGCTGGGAGGCGCGTAACGTTTTAATAAATTCGCCTGTATCAATCCCGACCGGGCACTGCTGGGCACATAAGCCTGTGGCGGCACAACTGTCTATGCCAAAATACTGATATTGCTGTTCTAATTCGGCCTGTTGATGTTGTTCTTCAGCCGTCAATTGTCTTAAGGTGGCAAGCTGCTGTAACTCTTGCATTCGTCGCCATAGAGTAATGCGCTGACGAGGAGTCAGAGTCAGATTTTTTGAGGGACAAACCGGTTCACAAAAACCGCATTCAATACATTTATCGATCATTTCATCGGCAGCCGGGAGGGTTTTCAGATGCTGCAGGTGGGCAAGCGGATCACCATTGATAATCACGCCGGGATTTAAAATGCCTAAAGGATCAAAAAGTTGTTTAATCCGCTGCATAAACTGATAAATTTCAGCTCCCCATTCCAGCACAACAAAAGGTGCCATATTACGGCCTGTGCCATGCTCAGCTTTAAGCGATCCCTGATATTCCACCGCCACCAGTTGCGATACCGCCGCCATAAAGTGCTCATAACGTTCTATTTCCGCGGCACTATCAAAGGATTGGGTAAAGACGAAATGCAGATTGCCAGCCAGCGCATGCCCAAAAATTATCGCTTCATCGTAGGCATATTGCTCGAACAGTTTATGTAACGCCGCTACCCCGTCGGCCAATGCCTCCAAAGGAAAAGCCACATCTTCGATAATCACCGTTGTACCTGTTGCACGCACTGCACCTACCGCAGGAAACATCCCCTTGCGAATTTGCCACATAGCCTCGATCAGACTTGCCTCTTGGGTAAAAGGCTGGCAGCTTAATAAATTTAACTGGAAAGAAGCAATCTGCTGCTCAATACGCTGCTGAAGTTGGGTAAATTCATCCTGACTATTTGCCCCAAATTCGATCAGCAATCCTGCTGTTCTATCGGTCAAACTGGGCATATTTACCAAGGCTGACAGTTTATGACTGACCGATGCCAGCGCCCTGGCATCCATAATTTCCAGTGCTGCTACATTTTCATTTGCCAGTAATTGAACCAATTGGCAACTAATATGGATATCATCAAATAGATACAGACCAGTAGCCTTGAACGCGGGTAACGCCACGGTGTGATAAGTGATATCAGCAATAAACCCCAGAGTGCCTTCAGAGCCAATCATCAGGTGACTGATCACATCAACAGGATCTTCAAAGTCCAGCAGGGCATTCACGCCATACCCCGTTGTATTTTTAAGCCGATATTTGCGCCGGATCTTCTCCACCAGTGCGGGTGTACTCTTAAGCTCCTCGATCATCTGCTGTAAAGACGTAATCAGCTTTGCGTGGCGCGATACAAACTGTTTTCTGGACGCTGAATTGCTGGTGTCCAACACACTGCCATCGGCGAAAACCACGCTAATATCAGCCAGGGTATGGTAGCTGTTCTGGCTCACACCGCAGCACATTCCGGATGAATTATTGGCGGCAATTCCACCAATTTTACAACTACCGATAGAGGCCGGATCCGGGCCTATTTTGCGGCCCAAAGGCGCAAGTGCCAGATTCGCTTCAGCACCAATCACACCGGGCTGCAGTCTGACCTTGTGACCATTGTCAAGAATATCAATATTGCGCCAGCCAGATGACAATAACACCAGCACCGAATCGGTAATGGCCTGACCGGACAGACTGGTACCCGCCGCCCGAAAGGTAATCGGGATACGCCAGCGTCTCGCCTGAGTCAGCAGTCCGGCAAGTTGCTCAAGATTATCAAGTTTTACCACTAACCTGGGCACTAAACGATAAAAACTGGCATCAGTTCCATAGGCGTAACGCTGCAAATACCCGGTCAGCATATTGTCGCGACTAAACAACGGCGTAATAGCGGCAACAAAATGGCCAAACCCGTCAGGATCATACTGGTGTGTTAGATCATTTTTCATAGACTACTGGCTTCATCACTACAGAATCTCAAGAATAGTAACAGTCTGAATAGAATTAATTTATTTTAACATTCTACATAAATTCAAATAAATTATTTCATCATTCATTTTGGAATTATTTAAAGTCTGAACTTTTTAGCAGCATTTTACTTAAAAACAGCAAATAATAATTGTCAGACTGGCAAAGGACATTTAAATAGTGTTATAAAGTTCAAAGAATAAATTATTATTGCACGAATACAATATGACGACTTTTGTAAAAATTAAAGCCATTCGCAAATCCCTTTCCCGCAGTGAAGCCAAATTGGCCAACTTTACCCTTAATTCTCCCAATGTCATTCGGGATTTATCCTCAATTGAACTGGCCAAAGTGGTTAATGTTAGCCAGTCCAGCGTAGTAAAATTTGCCCAGAAGTTAGGTTATAAAGGCTATCCGACCTTTAAGCTGGCAGTTATTGATGCGCTGAATAAAGAATCACCGGAGCCCAGATTACACGGTAAAATCACCTTGAGTGACAGCCTGTCACAGATTGCCGAGAAATTACTAGCCAGCAAGATGGCGGTGTTAACTGAAACCAAAAACCTGAATGAAGCCGTATCCTTTGAGCAAGCAGTTGAATTATTAAAGTCTGCCAAGCGCATTCTGATTTGCGGGCTGGGTGGTTCGGCGCTGGTAGGTAAGGATTTTTCCTACAAGCTACAAAAATTGGGCATGTCAGCTATCGCCGAACCCGACGGTCACGCGCAGTTAGCTTATGTTGCTACTTTTTCCAAAGATGATCTGGTGTTCGCTATCAGTGAATCAGGGGTTACCCGAGAAGTGGCGGAAGTGGTTGCTCAGGCGAAGAGTAACGGCAGCAAAGTCATCTCGGTGACCAAATACGGTGATACACCGGTATCTGAACATGCTGACGTGAAATTATTCTCTATTGCAGAAGAGGAATCGCATCGATTGTCTTCTATTCTGGCCCGTACTGCACAAGAATTTGTTATCGATATCCTGTTTATTGCCATCACCCAGTCATCCCGCCAAGGCAGAAAGTTACTGGAAAAAACCAATGCTGTGGTCAGCGATTACCGCCATTCGACAGATTAGCAATTCAATGCATAAAAAAAGGGCTAAATGATCATTTAGCCCTCTGAACATCTTCTTCCCTGAAGCAACACCAAATAAACCCGGTTTTCTGCTCGTCAGCTATTTCTCGGCTGGATAATCCGGATATAGCAAATAAGCTTTACGTTGTGTCTTGAATTGTTTCAAACCTGGTTGCCAGCTTTTTCTGATATCAGACAAACTCTGTCCGGCTTCAATCGCCAAACGCAATTTATCGGTACCTGCCAGTTTGTCCATAAAGGACGCGCGATCGAAAAAGTCACGTTGCTTGTCTGCAAAAGCCTGCTGCCAGTCCAGTAATAACTGGATGTCCAGCCCTTCAATCTGGCTGGTACGCAAATCCTGACCTGTCACGCGCACATCCTTCAGTTTGGGGTTAGACGCACTGCCGGGAATGGAATGTGGCGTAAAAGAAAAACTGCCAAGATGGATCTGGTCGTGCCCCACCACCTGAAACGGAAACTCGGTACCTCGGCCAATACTGACCGGTGTCGCTTCAAAGAAACATAGCGACGGATACAATTGAATAGATTGGTCATTGGGCAGATTTGGACTGGGTTTAACAGGCAACGAATAAGGCAATTCACGGCGATAGTGATCAACCGGGATAATCGTCAAATCAAGTGCTTTATCCGTCTCCAACCAGCCTTCACCTTTGATCATCCTGGCCAGCTCACCGAGTGTCATGCCATGCAACACCGGAATCGGGTGCATGCCGACAAACGAACGGAATGCCGGCTCCAGTATGGGACCATCGACAAAACGGCCATTCGGATTGGGGCGGTCAAACACAATAAAAGCTTTACCTGCCTCGGCTGCGGCTTCCATCATATAGTGCATGGAACTGAGATAGGTGTAAAAGCGCACTCCTACGTCCTGGATATCAAAGATAATCACATCCAGCTGCTGCATAATCTTGGCTGCAGGTTTTTTGTTTTTGCCATAAATAGACACGACAGGAATACCGGTGTCGGCATCAATAGAACTGTCAACTTTGGCACCCGCATCATGGTCACCACGAAACCCGTGTTCTGGTGCAAAGACAAATTTGACATCGACATCCTGGCTTAGCAGGAAATCGACCAAATGCTGGTCGCCGACCCGCGATGTCTGGTTTACCACCAGCCCCACCCGCTTGTTTTTCAACAAAGGTAAATAAGCTGAGGTTTGGCTGGCGCCCACTTCAATCTTGTTGGTAGATTCGGCGGCCAATGCGGGAGCGAAGATGTCTTGCAATAGTGCGACAACACCAATCAGGCAACAAATCGCTGATTTACCATACCATGTGGTTAACCGCTCAACTTTCATGATTGCCCCGCCTGTTGAACAGCTTTACGCAAGAAGCCGTCACAATGAGATAGCATTTGCTCGCCCTGCTCGGCGGAAACCCCGGTAAGCACCATTAATATGGCCAATTTGGCGCGTTCATTCGCCCTTTCCAGCGCATTTTTAGCCGAGTTGTAATCACAGTCTGTTGCTTGCATCACTATCCTGACAGCACGAGCATAAAGCTTTTCATTGCTGGCATTCACATCAACCATCAAGTTTTGATAACTTTTGCCGGAACGGATCATGCTGGCAGTGGATAACATATTCAGGATCAATTTCTGTGCTGAGCCCGATTTAAGCCGGGTAGAACCAGTAAGCGCCTCAGCTCCCACCACCGCACACAAACCAATATCGGCTTCGTTGACTACGGCGGAATCCGGATTACAGGTGACCCCGACAGTTTTAGCACCAATTTGTCGGGCATATTGCAACGCCGAAATCACATAAGGTGTTCTTCCGCTGGCGGCAATACCAACCAGCACATCTTTTTCTGACAAATTAACCGCTTGCAAATCAATCAGGGCCAGATTGGCATCATCTTCGGCTCCTTCAACGGCCTTGAACATCGCGTTTTGGCCGCCTGCCAAAATTCCTACCACTTGCTGGTCGGTCACGCTGAAAGTCGGAGGACATTCAACCGCATCGAGCACTCCCAAGCGTCCACTAGTTCCGGCGCCAATATAAACCAGCCTTCCGCCATTGGCATAGGCTTTAACAATTTCGTCAACGGCTTTAGCAATATCAGGCAGAATCGCCCGGACCGCATCAGGCACTTTGTGGTCTTCGTCATTCAGCTTTTTTAATATATCGATGCTATCCAGCAAATCGATATCCAGTGTATCCGGGTTTTGTCCCTCAGATACGATATAGTTCAATTCTTCAAGCAGAACAGACTGCTTATTGATATGCTCAACTGGCATTATCAGTTACTCCAAAATTAATGCGTTCATCTACTACTCGCTGTGCCATCAGGCATGCGCCATCTAACGCGGTTCCCTTAGGTTCTGTCAGAAGTCCATGAGTTTCGCAGGAAAGATAAAGTTGAGTCGGCTCTGCGAGACCTCCCAACATCACCACTTGCAGACCGGAATCTGCTACGGTACAAGCGATCAATTGCTCAACATGCTGGCAATGGATCAAAATAATATTATTCGCCACCGGACAACTACCGGCCAATTCGAATACCAGATGGGAAAAACGGGCAAAATCGGCCGGGCCAGCTGCAGATAACCAGGTCAATATGCTGTCTCTGTTGGTTCCGATCTCCATCCCGACTCTTTTGGCCAAGGCACTTTTCAGTCCTCCGGACTTATCCAGTTCGGCCAATGCACACTTCACCGTTTGCAGCCCCAGCTTGGCACCACCGCCTTCATCCCCGGCACTGAATCCCCAACCACCATAAAAGGATATCTCGCCTTGTGCATCAAGGCGGGCCCCCACAGAGCCGGTACCCAGAGCGACCATTGCAATGGGGTGTCCCAGATTAGCACCGTACAGCGATGTTCTGGCATCATTGCAAATAATCAATTCTGCAAAAGGCAAATCGAGTGCCTGTCGCAGTTTACTAGCGCGAGCTGAACTGCCTGCGCCAGCCACACCAATGACACTAACCACCTGCTCTGGATGAACCTCGGCACGCGTCAACAATGACATGATTAAATTCGACAATGTATCCACCGCACCGGCAAAATCATTAGTTAATGACGCGGCTCCGCCCTTAGCTTCCCATTGCTGCCGACTACCAACATCAATCAGACGCGCTATGGTCTTGGTTCCACCGCCATCAATACCCAATATGTAACCGGGAAGGGCTAACATCATTTGCTTTGCTCCATCGCAAAATGATTACGGGTACTTTCTTCCTGACTATTACCTAACAAACACACAACTAATGACACCAGGGTGCCAATACAAAGTTGCCAGGTAAAGCCTAAATCAAACTGCATGGAAGGAGGTAACAACATCTCCATAATATAAGGCTGGAATGACAAAGTAATCAGGAACCCTACCACCAGGGCAGCAAACACCGAACGCTCGCTACCACGCTTGCTAAATAGCGCAGTAAAATACACTCCAAGTAAGCCACTATAGGAAAAGACCATGACGCTAAGGGCAAACTTTAGTAACGGCATTTCAGTGTATTGTTGCCAGTAAAAGCACAATATTGCCATCGAACACAGCGCAACCGATACGACAGCCATCCCCAACTGCCCAGCTTTGACATAATGACGGTCATCCAGTCGCTTGTTTTTGCGTTGCATCAGAGGACGATAAATATCCTGAATTAACACTGATGACATAGAGTTTAGTCCCGAATTCAGAGTCGATAATGCGGCTGCAATAATACCGATAGTGACAAGTCCCCTTACTCCGGACGGGATTTCATTCAATACGTAGTACATGAAGATAGTGATTTTCTCACCGTCAAATTCCTGATTAACAGCAACGTCACCACCCATCATCAAATCCGGACGTTGATAGAAGATGAATAACAACAATCCGATTAAGATAAACAGGAACATCACGGGGATCACCAAGGCCACCGAAAAGAGCATCGCCTTACTGCCCTCTTTGGCATTTTTACAGGTCAAAATACGTTGCGTCATATCCTGATCCAGACCAAAGGCAGCAATATTAAGCAGCACAAAACCGGTTAACACCGATGCCATATTAAATACACCGGCAGAACTGAAATCCCAGTCAAACTTAAACAATGCCAGCTTTGACGCGGCACCCGGAGTGGGTTGTTGTAATGCTGCCACAATCTGCGAAAAGTCGGCCGGAATAGCGATATATAAAAAGTAGATAACAAATATAGCCGCGCTAACATAAATAGCACACTGAATAACATCGCTGTAAATGACCGTACGAATACCGCCAAATACCGTATATAACAATCCCACCACGGTTAGAATAATAGTTGCAGTGATGACACTGCTGGCATGAATGTCACCAAATAAAATCATCGATACCGCAATTGCGGCCATATATAAACGCGCGCCGCTGGCAAACACCCGGCCAAACAAATACATCAATCCAGCCTGCCGCTTTGCGTTGGGGCCAATGCGTTTTTCCAGTAATTCGTAGACTGTGTAAACCTTGTATTGGTAAAACTTGGGAATAAGAAATACCGCGACGCAGATGGCAGCAATAAAAGCACCAATATTAGTTGCCAAATAAGACAGATCACCTTGATAGCCTTGATCAGGTCCGCCGATAAAAGTGGCGGCCGATTGAGATGTCGCCAAAACAGAAATGGCCACAATCCAGGTAGGCATCTGGTTACCGCCAAGGAAGTATTCCTGACTATTGGCTGACTTTTTGCGATTGAAATACCAACCCGTCAGCATAATTACTAGCCCATATGCGCCAAATACAGCCCAATCCAGCCCGCTATATTGCGCACCCATGCCTACTCCTCACTATCATTCAGAAATCCCGCCCTTAAGAATAAGTTATTCTTACTTTAACAGACAATTTGAATTTTATATAACTTTATTTGGTAAAAAACAACAGCAAATAAAGATATATTCATTTTGGTTCACAATAACGGATAAAGTCATTATTGACTTGTTTTACGATGCCGAAGTTCATATTAATAACGGCAAGAAAGGATCACCCAAAGTTGGCTGAAAAAACCTCTTAGCTCACATTACAAGTTGGCTCCCCCGATAAAGCTATACGGGGGCTGACTATTGATGATTGCTGGTAATATCCGGCAACGCCCACTGTTGTTTTTTGGCCAGATATTCAGCTTCAGGCAACGCCACATAAAGGGGGTGCTGAGCCTTATCCAGCCAGGCTAACAATCTGTCCATCACATTTTCCGGCATAGAGGTGCAACCGGCCGTTGGCTTTCCTTGTCCTTTCCATAAATGCATAAAAATACAACTGCCCTGACCAGACACATTGGCAGGATTATGCTTAACCACCAAGCCTTTTTTATACATATTCTGATTGTGATGAATATCCAGTCGCATCGCTTCGGATGAACCTTTAGTTGCCTCTTTACCTACCACTGCCTGATCAACAATTTGGTTATATAGAGGCGAACCGTTGACATCCATACAGTAGTCAGTTGCGCTCATCTGCTGGTAAGGCATAGCGGTATTGACTGATTTGAGATAGCCAAATGCAATGCCTAAATCAAAAATGCCTGCTGGCGCTTTACCGTCACCTTCTTTTTTACTTAAACCTGTCTGCTCCGGATGTAACCCTTTACCCCAAGCTAAACCCGTTCTGCCCAAGTTCACTTGCGACTGTAATTCAGTTTGATGCCAGCCATCATCACGCTTTTCAAAGGTATACAGGGTTGCAGTGGTGGCTTCCCAGTCTTTGGAAACCGCTACAATCAACTGTTTTACCTCATCGGCCTGTAAAGGAGATTTATCTTCCAGCGCTGATAGCTGAAATGCGCTGATAAGTGCGCATAAACCAAACAAATAGCGGGGTAGATTGATCATTATTGCCATACTCCATTCGTTAATTCTTGCAAACCTTTAATGGACTGGATGCCAAGTCCGGGACCATCACTTAAGGTAATTGCCGCATGGTCAAAATTCACCCCGCCTTCAACCGGATCGTACTGTCCCAGTGCTGGCCCATCCAGATCAATTTTGGAAATCACACTGGCTCGGGCTGAGGCCAGATGCGCCGCTGCAGCAACACCGATACTACCTTCGAGCATACAGCCTATCATGCAATCCACATCATAAATGGCAGCAATATCAGCAATGCGGATAGCATTACTCAATCCTGCCGTTTTCATCAACTTGATATTGATAATATCTGCTGCTCCGGTCTGGATAAGGTGGATCACTTGTTTGGGCGAGAAAGCACTTTCATCGGCCATAATGGGTGTCGACACCCGTTGGGTTACATACCTCATCCCGTCGATATCCTGACTTTTAACCGGTTGTTCAATCAATTCTAATTGCACACCGGCATCTTCCAAAGCCTTGGCCGCGAATACGGTTTGCTTGGCGGTCCAGCCCTGGTTGACATCCAGCCGAATTTGCCCTGCTCCGTTAACCGCCTGGTATATGGCCTTGACCCGCTCAATATCGGCATCAATATTTTTGCCGATTTTGATCTTCAGAATTTTAAACCCCTGCTCAATGGCCAACAACGAATCGGCCACCATTTTATCTACATCGTCAACACTGATAGTAATATCAGTTTCCAGCTCCGGGCTGCCGCCGCCAAGCATTTTATACAACGGACTGTTGTATAATTTGCCCCACAAATCGTACACCGCAATTTCAACCGCCGCCTTGGCACTGTAATTATTCACCATTGACGACTGGATGCGGGCGGTGAGCTGATTGATATTGGCGATATCCATGCCCACAATCTGCGGTTTTATTACTTTGTCAATGGCATGCATAATCGAACCATGAGTATCGCCGGTAATCACCGGCGTCGAAGGTGCTGCGCGCCATAACCTATATGTCCGCTGTCGGTTTCAATCAGCACAACCACATCTTCGATACTGCTTACCGAACGCAACGCAGTTTTAAACGGTGTAATAAGCGGAACCGATAACTTGGCAAAACGAATATCCGTAATTTTCATCGCTGAACCTCAGTGTGGCTGTGCCGGACTGAATTTAACTCCGCCAATACGTTTGATGTTGTCGATACGGTCAACATAGCGGGTCTTTGCGGATAAACGGAGTGGCAACAATGGCGTCACCGATACACCATTGAGCGTACCATGATACATATTGCCCGAGTCATCCATATAACCTAGGCCTTTAACGTCGTGAATAATATAGGGCTGGCCATTATCCTCACCCAGATACATCATGACATGGCCGGGAATATAAATCAGATCGCCCACCTTCATCTGCTCAATCACTGCCATTTTCTGTTGAGTATCGGCTTGCTTGTCAAAACGGTTATTTTGCCCATAGTCGGCTTTATCTTGCTGGCCGGTATTACGTGGCATCATAAACCCAAAAGTTTTGTATATATCCCCGACAAAACCGGTACAGTCACGGGCGTTATAATCATGCCCCCAGCCATAGCGTTCACCCAGAAATTTGAATGCCTGCTTGATAATGTTACGGTGGGTAAAATCCAGATACCCCAGGTGCAGATCCTGTCCTCGGGCAATCAGCGCCATTTTAATTTCCAGTTGCCCCTGTTCATTCCTTACCGGTAAACGCACAGTGTAAGACGCATATGGGTTTTGGCCGTACAACTGATTCGGCAACTCGTTCGCTTTTACTAGCGGCAAGCGAGTGCCCATATCCAGTTGCAGTTCTGATATAGCCGGTTGCTCCGGGACATAATTGGTAAACACTTTGCTGCCGGTCACGACCACAAAAGGTTCCGCTTGATGAAATTCACCAATAGTCTGCTTGTCTCCCAAAGCAATACTGCTTTGCGGTACCCAGGCGAGGTAATGATAATTTTGTACCAGATACCATTGATTATCCCGACTGGCATGCAATACCGCGACAGGATCTCCCGGGAAAATACCAGTTTCCTGAAAACGATCCAGATCGGTGTCCATACCACGGTTAAAAACCCGTTCATGGGTAGGGAAAGTACGTAAAATATCTCTCGCTACCGCGATCCCGTAACGCACCGGATTAGCGTTTTTTATTTGATCCAGTGCCAGGTTGTCCTGATAAGTTTTGAAATCTGCCTGACTAACGCTAGCCCCATCGGCATAAAAGCGTTCACTGGAAGGCACCGAGCTAATCGACTCAACCAGCTTGATTAAACTGTTTTTGTCCAGACTGGCCGGGAAATAGCTTAGCGGATCAACCACATCGGGGTTGGTCGTCACTAATTGCTGATTAAAGGCTTTAATTTGCTCCTGAGACATCAAAGGTTGAGCTTGTTGAGGTAACTTTTGTAACCAGTAATCAGCTTCCAATTGGGCATAACTTACCCCAATAACATCAGAACGCCAGGGCACATCAGCCTTCGCTGCCGTTGACAGCGTCATTAAAACCACTACTAAAAATCGAATCATCATCATTGTCCTAAAAATATATACGAATCAGGCCGCAATTAACGACAGCACTTTTCCCACAACCAAGCCACCACCGGTACCGATGATGTAACCTAACATGGCCATTAATACACCAATGGGGATCAACGCTCTGGAATAAGCCGCAGCCAGAATAGGGGCAGAAGCAACACCACCAATATTGGCCAGCGACGCCACACCACAAGTAAATAAATCAAATTTAAATAGCTTGGCAAACACCAACATCATCAAGCCATGTAATAACAAGATCACCATCCCCATTAAAATATAGGTCGGTGCAGCGGCCAATTCGGCAAAATTGGCCCGCGATGCGATCAAACCAATAATCAAATATAACATCAAATTGGACAGTTCAACGGCACCAAACAGCTTGCTTATCGGCGTCATGGCTGCCAATACTCCCAGTACTGTCACAATTAATACCGTCCAGGTTGTATGGGTGAAAAAAGCGCTGGTAGGCAACCACTCGGCAAGTTGCTGAGTCCCCACAGATACCACTAACGACGCAGCCAGCAGGAAAAGTAACGAAGTGGTTTGATCCCCACTGACCTGTTTACTATCAGAGGACAGGTTTTGTCCCACTTCATCCAGTTGTGACGTGTCTGCCCCCGTCCATTTGGCAAAACGCTTGGCATAAGGCACTAATGCCAATAGCAACATCACCCACAATGCATAATCAATCGAATCAATCAACAGGGTATAGCCCATACTGGCATCAGGCACATCCAGCGCCATCTGAATGGCGGCCATATTGCCCGTTCCGCCCATCCAGCTTCCGCTAAGCGCAGCCAAGGTTTTCCACGCACCTTCAGCCAACGCAGACTGGAACAGGATAAATGCCAGAATAAACGCAATGCCGATGCTGATAGCGGCGGCGAAGAACGCCAGAATAATTTTGCCACCCAATTTACGGATCTGGCGTAAATCACTATTCAGCAACATCAGAAAAATCATCGCTGGCAGAATATTCTGTTTAAGTTGAGCATAAGCCTGATTTATTACCTCGGTCTGCTGCCAGAAACCGAAGGTCGACATCAACATCACCACAAAATACAGCATTACGATGGCCGGCAGAAACTCGAATATTTTCCAGCGACTTTTCGCTTCGAGCAATTTCAGACCACCCGCGACGGCTAACAATAAGGCGACAAAAGAATAGGCGCTGGTGATCATCGATACAACCTCGTTAATAACATAAGATACACATTGAAAATATTATTTTTATTAAAGCAATAATAAAGAATATTTTATTACTTTAACACCCTGATCAAGTTATTTTCTGTTAGCACAAATAGCACGACTGAAGAAAAATAAGAAGACTAGGGCGTGTTGGACAGCAGTTGCTGCATGGATGTGTTCAGTATCGCCTGAATTTTCATTCCCGCATAATTGACCATAATGTCCTCATCTCCCGGATAGCTAGCCTGCGCTGCAACAGTAAATTCTCTGCCACCCTGATAATCGGGTAAACATACATGGGCCAATACCACATTTTCGCCAGTACCACGTGTCCCGCTAGGTCCCCAGCCAATTTTTTGCCATGTCCGCCATTGACCATTAGTGGCTTGATCCAATACGGTTTTCGGGTCAGAACCGCTTTTCCCCGAAATGGCGTCGGCCAGCGCATGTTGCAGCATAGTACTGATCCCTTGCATCATGCCGCCCACCTGATGGTCTGTGTCGGTGTGACCTGTGCCATAAAACAATACTTGAATATCTTCCGCTTCCAGACCCGGCTGGCGGGTGAGTTTATCGCGCTCGTGGCTGGCCAAACGTTTTAGCCATTCAGCTTGCGCGAGTGTGGTCATCGGCTTATTGCCGGTCAAACCGCATTCCTCACAACGATAGGATTGATAGCCGGGATCGTCCGAATTTTTTTCCAGTTCCGGCATACTGGCCTTGTTATCAGAATTCAGGCTGTACCAATAAGGCGTCGCGGGTTTAAATAGCTCCACCTCATAAGCACCGCGAAAACGAACTTTGGCATTAGCCAGTTTTAACCAATCGTCATGGAATAGCGCTGTAGCTCTGTCACGTCCGGTAATATTGAGTAAATAGGTTGCGATGGCATTGGAATTACCATCCGCCTGACCAAAGGGTGCATAGCTGTTGATGCTGGTAATTAAATCTGCCAAATGGGTTTCCCCGGCTTTACTCATCGCGCCTACCCCTTGTTCCCGGGCCTTGGCAACTGCGGCAGTAAACGCCATGATTTTTGATGAACTCCAGGGTTCATAGAGTTGATCTTCGGTATTGGCGTTGGCCAGATAACGGTAGGCTAGGCCATCGGCGACATTGGCAAAGTCAATCACCAGTACCTTGCCTTGCTCCTCGTCAGGTGAGAAAAAGGTCCAGTCGGCACTGATGCGCTTTTCCCATCCGCTATGCTGGTAATCCACTTGTGCTGAGGTTTTATAATCTGGTTGAACGGTTAATTTCTGCCGGGTGCTGATCGGACAGCTGATAAACCTCTGACTTAAATCCGCGGGCATGGGCGGATTGGCATTCATCACTTGCGGATAAAAGTCGATTACCGCCTGATTATGCTTTGTTTGTGGCTTGCTTTCTTGCGCATCAAGCGCGGGTAGGAATAACAGACTGGTTAACAGAGTAGTAGACAATAACGATGCTTTCATCATCAGTTCCCGATACTGAAAACCAATAAGATATTAGTCTAAAAGACAAAAATCAATCATAGCTTATTCCACACTTGCCCATGTAAATAATAAAAAAGCGCGACAAACCGGGCTTGTCGCGCTGCTAAATGAATTGAGCCAGACTATAAACTGGCTCGCTGTATTACCACCAGGTGATATATAACGCGGCGAGTATCAGGCATACCCCCAATGTGGCCAGATTGAATCCTGAGGTGGTTTTAAAGTCGACATCATCAAGATTCACCGCATTAACATGTTCACCGCGTTTTTCGGCCAGTGATACGATAATTGCCAACACCACACAAAGAATAAATACCAGTCCTACCCTGTCCATAAAGGGCAACTCAGGCCAAAGCAGCTTAAACACTAGTGACAATACTGCCGATCCAATCGCTGCGGTCAGACCACCATTAGCTGTAGTTTTTTTCCAGAACATTCCCAACAGGAACAATGCAACAATACCTGGAGTAAAGAAGCCGGTAAATTCCTGAATATACTGGAACGCCTGATCAAACTGGCCTAACAAGGGTTTAGCCGTCAGCATCGCAATAATTAGCGCCAGGAAGCTGACAATTCGTCCTACAAATACGTAGTGATGCTGACTGCGTCCCGGACGTTTATCAGCATAAATATCCATGGTAAAAATGGTCGACACACTGTTGGTCATCGACGCCAGTGACGACACAATCGCAGCGACCAGAGCGGCAAACACCAGACCTTTTAATCCGGCCGGCATTATATTCATCAAATGCGGGTATGCCTGATCCGGCTTGTCCAAATCAGGCACAATCATCACTGCTGCAATACCGGGTAACACTACAATAATCGGCATCAACAATTTCAGGAAAGCAGCGAACGCAATCCCCTTTTGGCCTTCAGCAACGCTCTTGGCCGCCAATGTGCGCTGGATAATGTATTGGTTAAATCCCCAATAAGACAGGTTCATAATCCACATACCGCCAATCAACACCGACAGGCCGGGCAAATCAGCATAGTGTTCACTTTCAGGCGACAGGATCATGTCGAATTTTTCCGGTAACTGGGTGGTCAGCGTATCAAAACCGGCGACAATACCTTGTCCGGCCCCGATGAGATCCAGTGCCATGTAAGACAGGAACAACCCGCCAAACACCAGCAAAACCACCTGAATAATATCGGTTAACGCCACCGCCTTCAGGCCACCATAGAGTGAATAGGCTAGTGAGAACAATCCGAGGA
Organism: Neptunicella plasticusilytica; assembly: GCF_047922965.1. Taxonomy (GTDB): domain Bacteria; phylum Pseudomonadota; class Gammaproteobacteria; order Enterobacterales; family Alteromonadaceae; genus Neptunicella; species Neptunicella plasticusilytica. Next base: position 836,611 of record NZ_CP150481.1, on the reverse strand, counting down.
AAATCATGCCATACATCATGTCCACACCGGTGATGGTGTTAATTGCCAAAGCCCCGAGCCACAGTACAGCGGTAAGGTTAACGAACACATAAACGCCCAGCCAGAAGATCGCCATAATCATCCGTACCCGGTGATCGTAACGCTGTTCCAGAAACTGCGGCATAGTATAGATATTTCGTTGCAGAAAAATCGGCAGAAAATACTTGCCGACAATAATCAGAGTAATGGCCGCCATCCATTCATAGGAAGCAATCGCCAGCCCTATCTTGTAGCCAGAACCAGACATACCAATAATCTGCTCGGCAGAAATATTGGCTGCGATAAGCGAGGCTCCAATTGCCCACCAGGGCAAACTGTTACCCGCCAGAAAATAATCATTAGTATTGGTTTCATGGCCCGCTTTGCTACGCGATACCCACCAGGCAACGCCGATTAAGCCAATGACATACAGGACAAAAACCGATATGTCTAATGTGGAAAGATTCATAGCTGACCCCTTTTGATGCTATGTTATTGTTTTCATGCAGCCAATAAAGTCACTGTCTGCTTATGGTTTATCGTTATGGATATTGGCAGAAACGCAGATATTTTATAACTCACTGCTAACATCAACTTCACATTGAAGCATAACTCCGCTCACAGGTAAATCGTTTACCCTAAGATTTACGGTTAAAAACGACTTTAATCACAATTAAAATCCTGAACCTCTTATTCTGTCCTGTTATCCCATCTGAAAGATGATTTTGTAGCTTGTCGTTGTGCCACCTCAACAACCTATTTCACTTATTCAGGAATACGTTTACCTCCTATTCTATTGGTGTTATAACTACCCCTAGCTCACCTGCACTGTCAGGTAAATCTGTTACTGGCACAAGGGAAAATTAATGGCCACAATCAAGGACATTGCTAACGCAGCAGGCGTATCGTTGGCCACCGTCTCCAGAGTGATCAATGATGGCCCCAAGGTCGGTGATGTGACTCGCGCACGGGTCAAAAAAATCATGCTGGAGCTGGGTTACCGCCCCAATGCCAATGCCCGTGCGTTAGTAAATAAACGCAGTGCCTCGTTAGGCATAGTCATTGCCGAACTGGCCGATCCGTTTTTCGCCACCTTGGCACACGGTGTAGAAAAAATCGCCCGGCAGGAAAATGTACAAATATTATTGAGCTCAGGTTCTATCCAGGCCGACACCGAACTCAAAGCCATCGAAACGCTAATGGAGCACCGCTGCGAAGCGATGGTGGTGCACAGTAAAGCCCTTGATGATCAGACTCTGATCGAATTTGCCAGACAGATCCCGGGCTTTGTGTTAATCAACCGTTATATTGAAGCCATTGCCAATCGTTGCGTATGGCTGGACAACTTTGCTGGCGGGCGCTTGATGGCCAGACACATGTTGAATTTACAGCACAGTAAATTTGCCATGGTCACCAGTAAATACCAGATTGACGATCCTATCCAGCGACTGGCCGGTATACGTTATGAACTGGAAAAATCCTCGATTGTATTGGCCGACAATGCGATTGAATACAGTAGCCCGGATCAGGAAGGTGGCGAAACCGCTATCCAGAATCTACTCGCCAAGGGAATTGATTTTAGTGCGGTATTTTCCTATAACGATGCCATGGCGGCAGGTGCCATGTCGATGCTGCAGGATCACAATATTGACGTGCCCAACAAGGTGTCAGTGATTGGTTATGACGATGTATTGCTGGCTAAATATTGTCGCCCTAAACTCACTACCTTACGTTATCCGATTGAGATGATGGCCATCCGCGCGGCCGAACTGGCGCTGAGTTACAGCGCCGATAGTCATTCAGTTATCAGCACCGACAAAACCTTTAAATACACCCCGACTGTGGTCAAACGAGAATCCGTCGTCAGGGCAATTTAATAGCATATATCGCCGTTTAGGCAAACGCTCCCTGCTCGGCTGTGCAGATAAAAACACTCTCTTTAATACCGGTCTGGCTCTGATATTGCTGTTCAATCGTAGCCTGAATAGATTCGACCAAGTCATCAGGGACCAAGGCAATAACACAACCGCCAAAACCACCGCCGGTCATGCGGACACCGCCCCGCTCACCTAATTCAGCATGAATAATATCCACCAGAATATCGATAGGCTTGACGGTAATGGCGAAATCTTCTTGCATCGACAAATGCGATTGACGCATCAGTTCACTGATTCTGGGCATATCGGCGTGCTTGAGTGCTTCAAACATCGCCACTGTGCGATCATTTTCGCTAATCACGTGACGGGCACGTAAATAGGCCTCCCGCGACAAACTGCTTTTGTGCTGTACCAGCATATTCATATCTGCATCGCGAAGCAGCTCAACCTGCATCACTTTTGCCGCTTGTTCACATTGTTGGCGACGCAGATTGTATTCACTGTCGACCAGGCCCCGTTTTACGTTGGAATTGATAATCATCAGCGAGTGCTGCGGCGGGATCGGGGTAAATTCAACTTGTAACGAGCGACAATCCAGCAACATGGCCTGATCTTTGTGACCCATTGCCGAAATCAGTTGATCCATAATGCCGCAGGAACAACCAACAAATTCATTTTCGGCCTGCTGGCCCAACAATGCCGCCTGAATGCCATCCAAGGGTAATTGATTCAGCTCGGCAAAACATTTCAAAATGGCGATTTCAAACGATGCTGAAGAACTCAGTCCGGCGCCCTGCGGGACGTTGCCCGTCACCACTAAATCGGCACCTTTGCTCAGCGGGAAATGCTTTTGCAAAATCAACAGCACGCCACGAATATAGTTGCTCCAGCCCATAGCGTGATCATGCTGGATATCATCCAGCGAAAAACTGGCCTGTTGCTGAGCATAATCCAGCGCCACCACATTCACTTGCCGGTCCTCGCGGGCTTTGGCCACAATATCGGTGCCAAAATTAATCGCCGCGGGCAAGACAAAACCACCGTTATAGTCAGTGTGCTCACCAATCAGGTTTACCCTGCCCGGCGCATGTACAAAACAGTCCGCCATAACATCAAAATACTGCTCAAATTGCTGAGCCAACAACTTTTTATCCGTCATATCCATTATTCACTTTTATAATGTACTGAAGAAACACTGCGCAATCTTTCTGCAGCCTGTTCTGGGGTGATATCGCGCTGGGCTTCGGCCATCATTTCATAGCCAACCATAAATTTACGGACCGTGGCCGAGCGTAATAAAGGCGGGAAAAAGTGCGCGTGCAAACGCCACTCGGAATGCGTTTGATTGTCAAAGGGTGCGCCGTGCCAGCCCATCGAGTAAGGAAATGACGTGTTAAACAAATTATCATAGCGGATGGTAATTTGCCTGATCACATCCGCTAATGAATGTTTCTGCAGCTCATTCAGTTCAGTCAAGCGCGATACTTCAAAACGCGGTAGCAACAAGGTTTCAAACGGCCATGCTGCCCAATAAGGCACTACAACCATCCAGTCTTCATTAGCACAAACAGTGCGTTCCCGGGCAACTTCTTCGCGTTGTACATAGTCAGCTAACAAGTTACTGCCGTGTTCGGAATAATATTGTTGTAAATGCGTTAATTTCTTTTCGGCCAGCGTAGGCAAATGTTGTTGCGCCCAAATTTGTCCATGAGGATGGGGATTGGAACACCCCATTACCGCACCTTTGTTTTCAAAAACTTGCACCCACTGGTATTGCTGACCCAGTTCGTCCAGTTGCTGTTGCCAGCAGTCCACCACTGCATGGATTTCATTAACCGACAACTCCGGCAACGTCTTGCTATGATCCGGTGAAAAACAGATCACTCTGCTGCAGCCTTGTTCGGTACTCATGCGAAATAACGGATCATCACTGCTTACCTGAGGCGTATCATCTTTGAGCGCGGCAAAATCATTATTAAACACAAAAGTCGAGCTATATTCGGGGTTCACTTCACCATTGATGCGAGTATTACCCGAACACAAATAGCAGGCCGGATCGTAAGCCGGTTTTTGTTCGTCATCACTTTTTTCCGACTGCCCCTGCCAGGGACGTTTGGCACGGTGCGGCGACACCAGCACCCACTCTCCAATAAGCGGATTATAACGACGGTGCGGATGTTCACCGGGATCAAATTGCGCGTTCATAACATCTCTCAACTATTAACAAGGAGGCGTTAACCTGAAAATTTGCGTTATGTTCACATAAAAAAAATAAAAGGGAAAGCGTTTTCCCTAAATTGTATTAGGCAAATAATTGCTCAACTCATACAAGATGAAATACGCCAATAGTCGATATCGCGCAGTTCAGTTTACGACAAACCACCGGCTGAATAAGTCCAGCGGGATTGTATTGGCGGTTCTATGCCTGCTATGGTTTGGGGCTGCTTTTCATCAACGCAATCATAATATTCCCAATGGAGACAATATGCGTATTACCTTACTTAGTGCCGCAATCAGTGCGGTATTGGCGATCTCTGCCTGTTCAGATAACACAGCGAAACAAACTATGAACAGTCCTGCGACGAGCCAGACTAAAAACAGCGATAACATTTTGCTAAGTAAAAGTACCTTGCAAGATCAAGCCCCCCAATTTGATAAAATCACCACCGCAAATTACCAACCGGCTTTTGCCGCAGGGATAGAGCAACACCGCGCGGAAATTGATGCCATTGCCAACAATCAACAAACACCCAGCTTCGATAACACCCTGGTAGCGATGGAAAAAAGTGGTGAGTTGCTGGATCGGGTATCACGGGCATTTTTTAATCTGGCCGGGGTAATTTCGGATGATGAGTATCAGCGCATCGAAGCCGAGATGGCTCCCAAGTTATCGGCTCATGACGATAATATTTATTTAAACGCCAAACTGTTTAGCCGCATTTCTGCAATACACGCCAAACTGGCTGAATTCAGCGCAGAGGACCAGCGCCTTATCACCCATTATTATGATGAATTCGTACGCGCCGGAGCTAAATTGTCCGATGCCGAAAAAACCAGGATGCGCGACATCAACAGTCAGCTTTCTACCCTCTCCACCGAGTTTTCACAGAATATTTTAAAATCCTTTAAGCAGGATGTGATCCTGGTCAACGACAAAGCAGAACTAGCCGGTTTATCTGAAAGTGATATTGCCACTTTGGCAGCTGCTGCCAAAGACGCGGGTAAAGAGGGTTATATGATCACTTTGGTTAACACCACGCGTCAGCCTATTTTAGGCAGTCTGGAGAATCGTGCGCTGCGCGAAAAGATCTGGAAAACCTCGGCTAGTCGCGCCATGGACAGCAACGGACCGATACTGGTTAAGCTGGCACAATTACGTGCTGACAAAGCCGAACTATTGGGATACCCGAACTGGGCCAGCTATGTCACTGCCGATCAAATGGCGCGAACGCCCGATGCGGTTTACGCCATTCTCGATGATTTGGCACCTAAAGCAGTGGTAAAAGCCAAAGCCGAAGCGGCAGAAATTCAGGCACAAATCGAAGCAGCAGGCGGCAACTTTGAATTGCAACCCTGGGATTGGGCGTTTTATGCCGAAAAAGTGCGCCAAGCCAAATATGATCTGGATGAAGAGCAAATTAAACCCTATTTTGAACTGAATCGGGTGTTGCATGACGGCTTGTTCTTCGCCATGCAAAAGCTCTACGGGATTACGTTTAAACAGCGTAACGATCTGCCGGTTTATCATCCGGATGTTTCTGCATATGAAGTGTTTAATCAGGATGGTAGCTCTATCGGGTTATTTTATCTGGATCCTTACGCTCGCGAAGGTAAAGGCGGCGGTGCCTGGATGGATGAATATGTCACCCAGAACAATCTGCTCGGCAACAAGCCGGTAGTGTACAACGTACTGAATATTCCCAAGCCGGCTGATGGCCAACCGACCTTAATGACCTTTGACGAAGTCACCACCATGTTCCACGAATTTGGCCATGCAGCTCACGGTTTATTCTCTAAAGTGAAATATCCCAGTCTGGCCGGTACGTCGACTGCCCGTGACTTTGTGGAATTCCCGTCGCAATTTAACGAAGACTGGGATATTGAACCTGCTGTTATCGCCAATTACGCCAAACACTATCAAACCGGTGAGCCTATTCCGGCCGAGTTGCTGGATAAAGTGCTTAAATCTCACCAGTTTAATCAGGGCTTTGACACCACCGAATATCTGGCTGCAGCACTGCTGGATATGGAATGGCATTCGATCCCGGCTGGAACGCAAATTGATGACGTAGCCGAGTTTGAACAACAGGCACTGGCCAAACATGGCATTGACTATGCGCCAGTTCCACCTCGTTACAAGTCAGCCTATTTCAGCCATGCGTTTTCAGGTGGCTATTCAGCCGGATATTACGCTTATTTGTGGACCGAAGTCTTTGCGGCTGATGCCTTTGCTCATATGCAAGAAAACGGCGGGATGACACGTGACAACGGTGATGCGTTCAGAAAAGCCGTGTTGTCCATGGGTAATTCACAGGATCTGATGACCGACTATGTTAATTTCCGTGGCCAGAAACCTACTGTTAATGCGTTATTAAAACGTCGCGGGCTGGTCGACTAATAATATCCCTGCCACTCCATGCATTGAGGGGTGGCAGGTTTCTCCAACTTTGAGTAAATCTTTGACATCGCTGAATAATCGCTATGAAATGGATGCTATTCCATTTCAGTTGACGAATAATCACGATGCTAAACAAGACACGTACTATAACGGGCATTCATCCCATGATTGCACGGGATATGAGTGAATCCCACCGCGCCGCTACGCCGCTTGAATTATTGTTTGACCTGGTCTCCGTAATCGCCATTGCGGCCGCTGCAGCAGGCCTACATCATGCCATAGCCGAAGCCCATTTTATCGACGGCGTGCTCAAATTTGTGGCCGCTTTTTTTGCTATCTGGCTGGCATGGATAAACTACACCTGGTTTGCCTCGGCCTACGATAATGATGATTCACTGTTCCGCGTCCTGACCATGGTGATTATGGGCGGGGCGCTGACTCTGGCAGCCGGAATCAATAGCTTTTTTCAGACTGCCGATCTCGGCTTTATAGTTATTGGTTATGTCATTATGCGCGCGGCAATGGTGTTGTTATGGCTACGTGCTGCTAAACATGATCCGCTGCGACGTAGCACTTGTCTGTACTATGCAGGCGGTATTGCCTTGGTCCAGGTTTACTGGGTGGCACTTTTTCTGAATCAACCGCTCCCGGATAGTCTGTTTTATCCACTTTTTGCAGTAGGTGCATTGCTGGAACTTGGTGTGCCGGCGCTGGCAGAACGAAAAGGTGCCACACCCTGGCATCGACACCACATTATCGAGCGCTACGGGTTGTTGAATATTATTGTCTTGGGTGAAACGCTACTGGCCGGTTCCATGGCTCTGAGTCAGGTATCGGCCCCTCACGCCAATATCGCATTGATCCATATTGCCCTGTCTGCGCTGGTTATTCTGTTTTCCATGTGGTGGCTTTATTTCTCCAAAGAAGAACAGATTCAGGATAAGTCAATATCCACAGCATTTACCTGGGGTTATGGGCATCTGATTATCTATATCGCAGGAGCGGCCGTTGGAGCAGGTTTTGCCGTGTTGGTGGATATTGTTTCCGGACATGCGCAGGTGGACTTGTTGGTCGGGGACTATGCCGTCGCTATTCCGGCTTCACTTTATCTAGCCGGTTTATGGTTTGTGCGCGACAGGTTTGTGCTTAAAAACGCCAACCGGATTATTTTGCCGTTATTTGCAGTCGCGACTTTATTGGCACCTCTTTTACTGGGACTAGAGGGAATCGCTATGGTGATGTTGGTATGCGTTATGGTGCGCAGCTATTTTGTTTGTCAGCCGTATCTGCACAGCGAAATAGAAAATGCCAATTCAAAAAATTGAACTGGCATTAGCGTAACAGCGTTATTTCTGATTTGAAGGGTAGTTAATTGATACCAATTAACTACCCATAGCGCCGGTTAGTTGAAAATCCCTTTCACCATTCCCTTGTTCCTATACAGCTTCTTAAGCGTTGTTGTATTCCGCTTCAGAAAGTTGTCCGTCTTGATTGGTATCCAACTCGTTGAACTTTTCAGCCAAAGTTGAATCTGCAGCAGCTTCTTGCATGCTAAGTACACCGTTTTGGTCTACATCAAGTTCTGCAAAAGGAGTAACAGCAAAAGCAGAAGAAGTTGCGAATAAAGCTAACATAGCAAAAGTAGTATTAATGCGTTTCATAATATTGTTTCCTTTTCAGTTAAAAAAATCGTTGGTAGATATAATCTGGAGTGACTACATCATGGTTTCAGTATTTCTTAAGCTTCGTCATATTCCGCTTGAGAAAGTTGGCCATCCTGGTTGGTGTCCAGCTCTTTAAATTTTTGAGCCAGTGTTGCATCCGCTGATGCTTCCTGCATGCTAAGCGCGCCATTCTGGTCAACATCCAGTTCTGCAAAGTCTTTGATTCCCAAAGCAAAAGCAGATGATGTGGCTGTTAAAGTCAAAATAGCTAAAGTAGTATTAATGCGTTTCATAATATTATTCCTTCCAGTTACTAAAATTTGTTTGGCTAGATTGACGCACCCGTTACGGGCACGTCATCGTAGTAGTAAATTTATTAAGCGTTGTTATATTCCGCTTCAGAAAGCTCACCATCCTGATTGGTATCCAGCTCGGTAAATTTTTGAGCCAGGGTAGAATCGGCAGAGGCTTCCTGTACACTCAACACACCATTTTGGTCCACATCCAATTCTGCGAATTCGGTGATACCTACGGCGAAAGCTGAAGAAGTGGCCGCTAGAGTTAACATTGCTAAAGTAGTATTAATGCGTTTCATAATCGTGTTTCCTTTTCAGTTAAAAAATCATATCGATTGACGCAACTTGTAGGGTACGTCAGGAACGTTTTTCTACTTCGTTCGAGAGAACCTATATCAAATTAGATGCCAACTTTTAAAAATTGTTATTTTTCAATGCATTACGAACAATCAGGGATTTGGGCGCGAAATAGCTTGAGCTGCATTGTTACTAATAGACGACAAAAGCCATTGCTAGGTAAACAAATTGTTAAATTACAGTGACTTAGGCTGATTCAATTTAGTAACAAATGGCGTTAAAGCCCGATTTGGCGGGCTTTCAGGGGAAGTTGATGAAGGTTGCAGAATAAGAGGTACTGTTTATCGAACCGGACGAAAAACCGATTGCGCAATAATGACTGACGGGAATTATAAGGCTACACGGCTACCATCGATTAACCCCCGGTAAAACTGGCCTTGCTCAACCAACAACATCTCGCCGGTTTTACCGCGTTTAATCCCGCTATCAACCGCAATAACAGCGTTGTTGTATAGGCCTAATACCTGATCCTGGGTGGTGTGGCCAACAATAATGTGATCGACGCCATAAGTATCTTTAAGCAGATTGATGTCTTCCTCGCTTACCTGCGGTGAGCGGAAATAACCACGATACCAAACCGGTCCGTCGGATTTATGTAGATAATAGGCAAAGCCTTGGCGAGGCATATCCGGCTGTTGGCGCAAATGAGCAGTAAACACTTGATTGATTTGTGCCAATGTATGCTGTTGCCTGGCCAAGTCGGGATGCAGTCCGCCGTGGGTAAACAACAGATCACCAATTTTGACCAGTACATTGCGCGTTTGTAACCATTGGCCTAGCAGAGTATTCGAGGCATAAAGCGTGGAAATGGAACGATTCAGGGTTTGTTCAACCAGATGATATTTTTCATTCAGATAACGCAAATCGCCGTTTAGGGTCATGACTTCATGGTTGCCAAGCAAAAAATGCAACTGTCCACCGGCGGCTTTGGCCTGCTGCTCAAGCTGGTAAAGTAGCCACAGACTTTCAGTTACCTTTGGTCCGCGATCAAACACATCTCCCACCAGCACCAGATGACCGCTACCAAAAATCCAGTCATTTTTATCATCAATAATATGATGAGCGCGTAAGAGTTTGGTCATAATGCCGAATTGACCGTGTATATCGCTAAAGACTGCCAATTTGTCTACTGTCGGATAAATAATATCCGGACGTTTTGCCGGATCGGGCTGCATATTGGCGCTTAATCCGCATTTTTCGATGGTACGAGCCTCTGTCAAAGGTGGAAAACTGTAGCTTTTGGCCAATCCGTCACATACCCACAATGCTTCCCACTGTTCGGACAGCTTGAGTACATAAGGTCCATCTCTTACATCTGACTGGTCAATGTCCGAACAGGCTGCTAGCAACAACGACATGACCAACAAAATATGATTTCTCATTAAGGTTCCTTTCCGATTTTGCAAAGAAGAAGCCGGGAGGAACCTCCCGGCCTATAGATCAAAAGCCGACTTGGGCGCCAACGTAAACAAAACGTCCGACACCACCGCCAAAGTCACTGGCGAAGTTACCGGTACCATGTTCGATATTGTCTCCGGTATTGGGTACAAAGGGCCCCTGATTATCAAACAGGTTATTTACCCCACCATACAAGCGTAGCTGAACATCCTTCTCCCACTCAAGGTTATAGGACACCGACAGATCATGACGAATATAAGAACCATAGTAGAGATAGTAAGGTGTTTCCGGATTTGCAATTCCATCCGGATCACCGGCATCCAGTAATGCCTGATTGTCTGCTTTGAGCTCTTCCCATTCGGCGACCCGATCATGATTGTCCACAATCGATCCCTTATATTTGGTACGCCAGCGTATTCTCATATCGCCGATGTACCAGGCCAGTGACGCTGACGCCACATCTTCAAAAATGCCACTGGTCAGTTCACCGTTGTAATTAATGGTTTCCAGTCCGTCGTTACCTTCAAAGGTTTTGGAATGTTCAATGATATGGGTCATATCCAGTTTGAATTTCAACTTTCCGTAGTCGTTCATATCGTAACGATAAGCCAAAGCTACGTCATAGCCTCGCGCCGTCACTTCAGACAGATTGAAGACCCGTTGCAACACTTGAGTCAACTGACCTTCACTATCCCGCGATATATCACCGCAGAAAGGATTATCACTGCCAAAACCTAACGAGGAGTCATAACACTGTTCAAGGATTTTGTAATTGTCGATCTCTTCGATAGCATCCTTGATTTCAATATCATAGTAATCCACCGCCAACTGGAATCCGTCCAGCAACTCGGGCGAGATACTGACCCCGAAGGTATAGGTATCGGCCGTTTCTTCCTTCAAGTTCTCGTTGCCGGCATTGGGTGAATAACTGGAGTTTTCATCGATAAATTCGCCATACAGGTTAATCGCATTGGCAATACCCGGGTCCAGTCGACAATTGTCATGACCGGCACCTGCCGAAGTAGCTGTGGTACCGTCACAAATATCCGAGAAGCTGTCGTAATCGCCACGGGGCGGAGACATCAATTCCGTAATATTGGGCGCACGCTGGGCACGGGCGTAGTTAGCGCGGACAAGATAACCTTCAGCCGGTTCCCAGGCTAATCCGGTTCGGTAACTGGCCATGGTATCAATGCCTTTAGGGCTATAGTCTGCTAACCGTAATGAGACATCCGCCGACAGGCTCTTGGCCACAGCGGCATCTTTCAATAACGGAATGCTGGCTTCGGCAAAAATTTCTTTGACGTCCATTTCGCCAGCGAATGTTGGCACCAGATTAAAGGTGATCCCGCCATACTGGTGATCCCTACTGGTTTGTACATCCTGTTTATCCTTACGATATTCAAAACCAAAAGCAGCAGTAACCATACCGGCAGGCATGGCAAATAAATCACCGGTCATATAACCCAGCAAGTTAATCTGGCTAATGTTGGTGGTGATGGTCGGGTTGGCACGAATATAATCGGCCGCTTCAGGCGTAATACTGCCGTAGCCGAAGATATTAACCGGTACACAACCTGCAGCTCTGGCTTCAGGGTTGGCACATTGGATGGTCACTCCATCGTCAGCGTATTCGGCATTTAATCCTTCACGCAAATTAAGAATATTCAGTTCATTCAAGCGATGCTGCTGTTGCTTGAACTTGCCGTAACCCACCGACAGTTCCCAGTCCCATTCATTGTCAAATGCACTGCCCTGTAATCCGGCCCAACTACGAACGGTTTCCCGTTCATTGTCGGTAACAATATTACCCAACTCGACAAACAGTCTGTCCCAGCTGACACTGCTGCCCGCCGACTCGGCAATTTCTTGCGGTACATAAGGGTTATCCGGTGAAATATAACCCGGCACTTCCAGAGAGGGTTCGCCAGTAACCGGATCGATAACCAGTTCATCATCATTATAATCCTGTCCTTCGGGAATTTTGACGTTAACCGAGTTAGTTTTACTGTATTGAACCTGGAAAGACGCCTTGGTATCAGGGGTCAACTCATAATCCAGTTTTAATGCGCTGGATAATTTGCTATCCGGCACTTTAAGCATTTCATAGCTGTAGGTATTCACTCCGTCACGTTCTTCGACAAAACCTTCGGTTAATCCGTTGGTAGGGTGATAAAACCAGTCATTACTTTCAAAGGTTCCGCCGGGCGTATCGTCACTACGCTCACGCCAGTCATCCATAGTAATATCACGCATACACTGATCACCGTCTACCGTGTTCATCTCATTGCACAATAGTGAGGTATTGTAGTCGTAACTGGCCTCGTACTTGGCTCTGTCGCGATCACCGTTGGCAATGCCAAACTGCCGATCCCAGGAGGTACCAAAATACAGATAGCCTTTGCCATTATCGAAATCTGCTCCATAGCCCAGATCGAGGGTAAACTCGCGCCCACCGCCTTCAGGGGTATGTCCCCCTCTGGCATCGAGTTCAAAGCCAACCTTGTCTTGCTGGGTAATAATATTCACCACGCCGGCAATCGCATCGGAACCATAAATTGCGGAGGCTCCGCCACTGATAATTTCGACCCTGTCGACCATCGCACTGGGGATGGTGCTCAGACTGACATAATTTCCGCTGTAACTGTTGGATACGACCCGGCGACCATCAATCAGGGTCAGGGTGCGATCAGTGCCAAGGTTTCTCAGGTCAATAGTGGATAAGCCGGTATTTTGCACACTGGATTGAGAGTTGGTATTGCTCACCCCTTCAGCAATCGCCGGAATTTCATCAACCAGTATTTCCGACAGCGAGCCCAATCCTGTGTCTTCAATATTTTCCCGATCAATCGTCACCAAAGGAGTAGCAAAACTAAAGCTGTCACGACGTATTCGCGAGCCGGTCACTGTTATTTTTTCTGCTTCTTTGTCTTGTGTCTCAGCCGATTGTGACTGGTTTGCGGCAACATCGGCCCGCTCAATATCAGTTTGTTGATCGGCTAAGGCAGTGGCTGGAATGGCTCCCAGTAACACTGTCTGGATAGCCAGAGTAAGTATGCTTTTTTTCATCATGTTCCGTTCCTGGTCCGTATTGTATTTTTATTCATGGCCAGAGCCTGTCTATTTTTTCGTTTCCGCCAACTTACATACAGTCAGCAAAAATGAAAATGCAGTTTTGTACAGTCTCATAGAGGTTGGTGTTTGCCAGCTAGTTCTGTATTCTTTTGCAACAACTAAATAGCCAAAAAGTAGCCGACACCCTGTTATAGGTCGAGGCAAGAGGGAATCGCAATCCAGCTGGCCTCGTTTTACTGCCATTTTTTTATCTATTTAGTCTCTATTTTTATTTTTTATATGTTTTTCAAAATGTTATGAAATATCATTGATGCTAAACTTGGCATCTAACTGGATAAAAAGTTGCTTTATCAAGCTACGATTACGTGATTAGAAACGCTTTCCAATGGACAAACAGCAGGCATTTTTTATTGGTAACTGTCGAGTTGAACCACTCGAGTATGCCATTTATTTCGACAAGGGTGAAAAGCACAACTTGCAACCTAAATTTGTCGAGGTGCTGATTTATCTGGCCGAACAGTATCCCAAAGTCCTTAGCCGTCAGGAGCTAATTGACAAAGTCTGGCAAGGTAACGGTTATGTGGGCGAAAAGGCCCTGACTAATGCTATTTGGCATTTGCGTCAAACACTGCAGACAGCCAGCAATCAAGACGTGATCGAGACTATCCGTAAATCTGGCTATCGCCTCCTTGTTGCCCCCAAGTTTGTTGCTTCTGAAAAAAACTTTTCCTACTCCCTCCTCAGCGTACTTTCAGCTACCCCGCAAAAGCGATATGTGATTACAGCAAGTATCTTAATACTGTTGCTGCTAGGTACAGTTTTTATTTGGAGCCATCAACAAACCGGCAGTGTAAACAGAGAAGTTAGCACTATTACCACCGAACCTGGATTGGAATTGTTCCCTGCTCCCTCACCCGATGGGCGTTACGTGGTATACAAATGGGTGAGTCCGGACGAACAAGTTGATTTGTACAGAAAAGACATACAACAACCCGCTCTGCCTGCTACTCGTTTAACCTTTGATAATGCGTCGGAAGGTCATTCGGTATGGAGTCGCGATGGTCGTTATCTGTATTTCAGCCGCAAGGACAGACGGGTCGATCAATGCGATATTGTGCGCATGGATATGCAACGTTTTGAAGAGCAGTTTATTACCCGCTGCCCCTTGTCCGGAGGTTACTACTATATCGATATTTCACCCGACGATAAAACTCTGGCGCTGTACGGTAATGATCCCGGAGCGGAAGATTCCGGCATTTATTTTCTAGATTTAACCGCACCCGAGGCCAAACAGGTGCGCTTTTCCTGTGCTCGGGCATGTGGATTCAAGGACAGGGATATGGCCTTTTCTCCCGATGGACGTTCAATGGCCGTAACCCGACGGGTGAATCAGTACAACGAAAATATTTATCTGGTCAACATTCGGGATGGCAGCAGTCAGGCGCTAACCGAAGGTGAAGAAGATATTGTCGGGTTAACCTGGCACCCTGACGGAAAACGGCTGGTTTATGCGGTGCAACGGGCCGATGTACGCAGTGGTTTTATGCTTGATTTAACCGACCATCAACATTATTCACTGGGAATCGACGGATTCAGTTATCCGGCCTTCTCCCGTCAGCAACCCTGGCTATTCTATCAACAACGTACCGAGCAATATCAAATCTCCTCAATCTCGACGACCCCTGGTGTCAGCAGTAGCCCGTTTCCTGTTTTATTATCCGGCTATAATCACAAGTATCCGGACTATTCGCCACACAATGAGCAAATCGCTTATGTGTCCAATGAATCTGGCTTTGACGAAATCTGGTTGGCAGATTCAACAGGTAAAGTGCGCAAACAACTGACCCATCTACAACGTTCCGCCCGCTTTCCAAAATGGTCTCACGACGGCAAGCGTATCGCATTTCTGGCCGCAGATGACGATGAAAAGGGTGATCACATCTATATCGTAGACGTGATGAGCAAGCGTGTTTCCACCGTGACCAGTCCATTTAATGGCCACAACCGTCCTAGTTGGTCAGTCACTGACAACGCCATATTGTCTGCGGTATTCACCCCGCAACACACCGATATCTATCTTTTCCCGCTGGATAATAACCCACCACAACGTTTGACCTACAACGGCGGTCGTTATGGGCTGATGATTGACGATGATACCTTGCTGTACACCTCTTCACGGGCTGGTTTGTGGAAGAAATCACTCAACGCAAAGGAGCCAAAAGCGCTGCTGGATCACAACATGTTTCGCGCCCGCTATGCCTGGACAGCTTCACAACAAGGTGTGTACTTTCTGCAATTTTATAATGATCATCAACAGTTGATGTATCAGGATTTTTCAACCAATCAACCCCGTTCAATCTTGCGGGTACCGCGCGAAACCTTTGTCGCGGACAGTGCACTGACACTGGATAGCCACAGCCAGCGTATTTTGTTTACTAAAACCGATTTTCCCCAATCTGATATCAAAATGCTTAAAGATCCCTTGTTTAGATAAAGTAGATGATTGCGACACGAGGCACTATTCGATAGAGTCCTAATAACCATTTGTTATAAAAATTCATCACATTCATGTTTCAGCAGGCTCCTTTTTGTATCGGAAAAATTCGCATTGAACCGCTTGAATATGCGATATACCCGGATAAGGGCCCCAAACAAAGTCTACAACCTAAATTTATCGAGGTGCTTTGTTACCTCGCCAATCAATACCCTAACGTGGTTTCCCGTCAGGAACTGATTGAACATATCTGGCACGGCAATATTTATGTGGGTGAAAAAGCACTAACCAACGCTATCTGGCATCTGCGTCAGGCCTTGACTCAGGCGGAGCAGCCTGAAATTATCGAAACAATACGTAAATCCGGTTATCGCCTGCTTGTCGCACCGCAAATGTTGAAGGCGGTAACGCCACGTTTCCCACGTTCAGCTATCCAAATAATGGTCATTACCGGCATGCTGTTACTGTCGGCAATTCTGTTTAGTATGACCGACTTGCGTTCTCCATCAGGCACCAGTTCAAATGAAATCCAGTCTATTACTGCAGAACCCGGTCTGGAGTTGTTTCCGGCTCCGTCACCCGATGGACGTTATCTGGTGTATAAATGGCGTAGTCCGGATGGCCAGGTAGATTTATACCGACGGGATGTAACCCAACCCCAATTATCTGCGGTGAGGCTCACCTTTGATCATGCCAATGAAGGACGGGCAGTATGGAGCCGGGACGGAAAATGGCTGTATTTCCGGCGCAAGGATATAGATGAAAATTACTGTGATATTGTCAAAATGGATGTGCAAAGCTTGCAGGAACATTTTGTCGCCAAATGTCCGATGACAGGGGCGTTACATTACATGGACATCTCACCGGACAATACCACTCTGGCTTATTGGGGGATCCTCGAACAGGATCCTCGTCCCGGCATATTTTTACTCGATTTGAATGATCCTGCCGCACTGCCCCGCCCCTTGCCCTGTGATAAAGATTGTGACCAGTCAGAACGTGATATGGCGTTCTCACCGGATGGACAGTATATTGCTATTACCAGGCGCAGCAGCCGCTTTAGCGAAGATATCCACCTTATTCATTTAGCCAGTGGACGCAGCCAACAACTGACCTTTGGCAAAAGGGATATTGTTGGCTTGACCTGGCGTCCTGACGGCCAATCGTTGATCTATGCGGTTCAGCAGGCCGATGTGCGCTCAGGGTTTGAACTCAATCTGGACACGCTTGAATCCAAACCTCTGAATATCAAAGGATTCAGCTACCCGTCATTCGCCCGACAACTTCCCTGGCTGTTTTTCCAGCATCGTGATGAACAGTATCAGATTGCTGCCCAGTCGCTGGACAATGAGGTCAGCAGCAGCCCCTTTCCGATCCTGCAATCCGGCTACAATCACAAATACCCTGATTACTCAGCAGTGACCGATCAGATAGCCTACGCCTCAAATGAATCCGGTTATTATGAAATCTGGCTGGCAGATGCCAATGGCAGTAATCGTCGTCAGTTGACCGATTTAAAACGTTCTGTGCGTTTCCCCAAATGGTCACATGATGGCCAGTTCGTGGCTTTTCTGGCGCCGGATGAAACAGGTAACGCGGATCGCATCTACATTGTCAACGTGCTGACCCGGCGAACAGTCCCCGTTCTCAGTCCGTTTAGCGGACATAATCGCCCTACCTGGGTGCCCGACGACAGCGCCATCATTTCGGCAGTATATTCTGAGGATAACCGCGACTTGTATCGCTTTGAACTGGATCACCAGCAAGTGACAAGACTTACCTGGGATGGCGGCCGGTACGGTATTTTGATCGATAACGACACCCTGATTTATACCCGCACCACAAAAGGTTTATTCCAGAAAAGACCAGAGCAAAAAAAAGCGCGTAAGCTGCTTGGTAGCGACACCTTCCGGGTGCGCTATACCTGGGTCTATACTCAGGATGGGATTTACTTCCCACAACTCAAAAATGATCACCAACAAATCGGTTTTTATTCGTTATCAAGCCAACAGTTTACGCCTTTGCTGAAACTGCCGTTATCCAGTGTCGTTATCGACAGTTCCATGTCGCTGGATAACCGCCGTCAGCGTCTGCTATTTACCAAAACCCTGTTCTATCAGTCCGATATCAAATTAATTAAAGATCCGGTTTTTCACTGACCGTTATTGATGGTTCGGCCAAAACGCCCTGCAGCTCCTGCTTTAACAAAAATTCTGCCATTGCTAGAAATGTCTCCTGTGACATTGACGCAACGGCCTGTTGTAATTGTTTGTGATAGTCTAACGGACGGCCTTTACGAATGTTGTAGCGTAGCCCTCCTTCGGCACTACTACTGTTGATTTGCGATTGTCCCAATGACACAGACAGGTTAGTTTTCAGCTGTTCGAATTGCGTCAATGGCATCATCGATAGATAAGTCACCGCCCACTGATTAAACTGCTTAACCCGCTCAAGCAATCCCTCAGACCCGGCAACCGGAGACTGAACATAGTAGCTTAAAAAGGGCTGCCCATAGCTCTGCTTTGCTGCAACAGATACCGAATAGCCTAGTTGTTCCTCTGTACGCAGCTGCTGGAAAAATGGCGCCTTGAGCATAGACGCTAATAATTCGACAGCGGCATGGCTATACAAGGATTGCGATTGCGGTATTAATACCAGACGTACCGCAGAGTCCTGACTGTTTAGCTGGTTTGTTTGCAGCCCGATGTTACTGTGCTTACCCTGCCAATGATCAACTGCGGCAGGAATCGGCTGTTTAATCTTGCTTGCCAGCGGGTTGAGCAACTGGTTCATCTGCTGCCATTGCGTTGCTGATACGTGACCATAATAAATGCTGGTCAGGTGCGCATTGTCCAGATAATGCCGGACAAAATGCTGATAACGGGATTCGTCAAATTGGGCAAAGTAATCCAAATACTGCCGAGTAGTGGGATGCAAGCCCAATAGCGCATCCTGAAGCTGCTTTGTCTGGCTACTTAACCTGTCTTTAAGGCGTCCTTGTAAACTGTGAATATGCCGGTTCAACGTGTCTTTTAAGCGGGAAGACTCAAGTTGCGGTTGCTGCAGGCCCATCAACAAATCCTGCCAAAGCTTGGGCCAGTCGCCACTTCGCCCTGATAGTGCCAGTTTTAGTCCTTGTCGGGTAGTACTGATATCCACGCTTATATTGGCTTGGCTGGCGGCACCCAATACGTTTTCCAGTTGCATTTCCAAGCGCTTAACAAATAACGGGTTCAAATAATCAAAATCTGTAGTTGATGACAAGGTGTCAATATATAGCGTAATGGCCGTATAGCTGTCCTCGGCAACAGCTTTAGGCAAATACCACGAAGTTAACTGTTTCGTGTCTATTAACAGCCTGGGGTGTTTTACATCAGACACATCCACAGCAACCGCGTCGGCTAGATAGGGGGATAACTCAGGTAACCGGAAAGCCACTTTGGCCAACTTAGTACTGCTGTTCAGCGAGCTGTCAATACTGTAGGCGGTATTGTAGATAGACTCTATTTTATGCTCAGGTAAATGGCTGTTTTCACGGATCACCAACATGTTTTCCGGGATCAAATGAGCCAGCCAATCACGAATTTCTTCGGTGGAATATCGGGTTGCGATCCGTCCCGCAGCAAGCACCTGAAAGGCAGGTTCAAACAATAAGCTTTCTGCCAAAGCACGGATATCATCAGCTTCTTTATGCCGACCGTCCAGGTTAAAACGTTGCTGGTTTAATTGTTGAAATACAGCAAAGTAGTCCTGCTGCATAGCCTGCTCGCGGAGTAATTCAATATAAGCAAATGTCATTGCCACAATGGACTCAGGCTGTTTCCAGCCTGCATTGGTTAACTTAAACTCGATATTAAATAGATCATGTCCCTCATCCAGGTTCGAGTTCGACGCGTACAGTTGCTGGATCAGATCATGCTTTTGCAGGTAAGTCTCAAGTCCGTTGGCGTTTTGTGTCTCAAACAGCCATTCAATATAGTCTGCCACCATAGCATCGCGACTGGATTGACTATTCGGCACCAAGAAGCTCATGGTCAGACGCGAGCGTTTGTTGAGCGTTTTAATATTGACCACCTTGCCCGCTGGCGGGTGATTAAAAACGGCAGGACTTGCTGACAGAGTGGCTTTGCACTGCCGGGGAACACCAGAAAACTTGTCTGTTGCCAACTGCGTCAACTGCTCTAAAGAAAGCGGGGACGCCAACACTGCCGCCATACGAGGTGCGCAGTAATATTTTTGGCCAAAATTGGCTAGCGCCTGTTGTAAATTTTGCTGTTGGGTATCTTGCAAGGTTACCAGATTTCCGGTGGAAAACTGGCTATAGGGGTGATCGGAATTAATTAGCTGACGAATAACTTCGCGCTTGCGGCGGAAGGGATCCCGGTACTTGAGCCTAAACTCTGCTTCAACCGCGTGACGCTCCTTGTAAACCATCTCTGCGGGCAGTAAAGGATCAATAAATTGCCATGCAAAACGATCCAGCGCCATGGCGAAACCGCTATTGGCAACTTGGAAATAGTAATTAGTACTGCGTGATCGGGTCGAAGCATTGGAACGCCCGCCATGGTCGGCCAAAAACTGTTTATACTCAGCCGTTTGCGGATATTTTGCCGAACCTTTAGAGAGCATATGTTCATACAAGTGAGCCAAACCGGCGATATTGGCCGGGTCCTGAAAATAACCGGCCTGAACAGACAATGATGCGTAGGCCTTCACCAGCTTGGCATCACTGATAAGCAAAACTTTTAAGCCATTTTGCAATTGAATAGAGCGATAATCGGCCGGATCTGATTGCCCTTTTATGAGATCAGTCCGGTTAGCCTGGCCGGGACGGAAATCACTCTGACAACTGCTGAGCAGTAAAACGATACATACTAACCACCGAAGACCGATGTACACTTTCATTTAATTAATCCGGCATGTCGCGAAAATTTTAGCCAAACTAGCCGCGAGCATAGCTTTCAATCAACCTTGCTCATCTCCTTTTTTCCTCTATTTAAACTCTATCCCTTTGATATAAAGGCCTAGGTAGACATGACGAATAACAGGAAGGATATTGTCGGGTGGTAGACTTGTTTGTCTGTCTAGCAGGTATCAGCATTTTTTTGCATATAAAAAAGGAGAGCGCGGCTCTCCTTCCTATCTTTATTTAATGATGATCAATCTTGGCTATTCGTCATCTTCTACCAAGGTCATCAGCGAAGTATTACCGCCGGATGCGGTAGTATCAATGCTGAGCGTCTTCTCGGTCAGCAGTCGCTGGATCAGGTTATCGTTATATTCGGCAGTAATTACCGGCAATATAACACCTTCGCGTTCAGCTAACTTCTGGGTGATATAAGCACTACGATCACTGTTACTGTCGATAACCACACCAGCCAATTTTTGCTCACTTAGTAAGGCTTCCAGATGACCCAGTTTGGCTACCTGCAATACCCCTTCAGGCGAACCGGTCGCGACAAACTGGTTACGGAACTCGATAGCTTCCTCATAGAACAGATCGGATACCACTGAAATCACCACGTTACCGGTAGCCAGGGCCGTCACCACCGACAACGCCCAATATTCGAAAGTCACGTTTTTATCCGCAAAACAGACCAGAATACCGCGCGGTTCCAGATACAGGACATTGGATTCACCTGTAGGGCCTGGCAACTGTTTCGGGTTTCTCAGGTGTCTTTCGATACTGATCAACTGCGAACGGGCTGTAGACAAGGTGCGGTTTAAATCCTCCGCGAGCTCTTCAACGATATCCACTTTGGATATTTTGGCCAACAGCTGACGTACGGCGGAAATCCGGGTGTTCAATACCGTCAAACGCCAGTCATTTTCTGCCTCAACCGCTTTTTGCATAATTTCATGGGCCTGATTGCGTCCTTTTTCATCACTCTGCAAGGCGGTATCCTGTTCCGGCTCGTAATCTTCCGAGACAGTCTTCGGCGTGGCTTTTTCTATCATCAGCCGAGGCAAGTAGTTCGGCCCGCCAGCTTTGGGACCGGTACCGGATAATCCGCGTCCACCAAATGGCTGGACACCTACGATGGCACCGATCATATTGCGGTTAATATACACGTTACCGGCACGAGATAACTTGGCCAGTTCCACCGCCCGCTCTTCAATGCGTGAATGAATGCCCATGGTCAAACCGTAACCGGTTGAATTGATATCATGGATCACCTGTTCCAGCGATTTGGATTTAAAGCGCACTATATGTACACAGGGACCAAACACTTCTTTTTGCAACACATTGATATTATCTATCTGATACAGGCGCGGGGCGAAGAATGTTGACTCTGCCGGCACATCAGCAATATTGCATTCGTACAGCAATTTGGCTTTATCCTGCATATCTTCGACATGTTTATTTAAGGTATTCAGCGCTTTTTGATCAATCACCGGTCCCACATCGGTAGATAGCATGGCCGGATCGCCTACATGCAGTTCTTTTAACGCACCTACCAGCATCTCGGTCACTCTGTCGGCAATGTCTTCCTGTAAATACAGAATACGCAAAGCGGAACAACGCTGTCCGGCGCTCTGGAAGCCGGACGAAATCACGTCATCGACAACCTGCTCAGGTAAGGCAGTCGAATCGACGATCATGCAGTTCTGCCCACCTGTTTCGGCAATCAGTGGCACCTGTTCACCGCCACGGCTGGCCAGAATTTGTGAGATGAGTGTGCCGGTCTGGGTCGAGCCGGTAAACATAACTGCCTTAATCCGCTCGTCCGGGATCAAGGTTTCACCCACTTTGGAGCCTGGGCCAATCACCATTTGTACTACGCCTTCGGGCATGCCCACAGATTCCATTAATTCAATCGCACGCAAGGCAATTAATCCGGTTTGCTCTGCCGGTTTAGCCACTACGGTATTACCGGTGACCAATGCCGCAGCGACCTGCCCCAGGAAAATTGCCAACGGGAAATTCCACGGACTGATACACAGCACCACGCCACGGGGTGCTAATCTGTCATCATCGGCTAACTCTTCAGCCCGAGCGGCGTAATAGCGACAGAAATCGACAGCTTCCCGCACTTCATCCACGCCATCCTGGGTCACTTTACCGGCTTCTTTAATACACAAGCCGATCAGTTCATCCATATGGCGCTCAAGAATATCGCTGGTACGACGCAACAAATTGGCCCGCTCGGAAACCGGCGTTTGCGACCAGTCGGCAAACGCGTTGTGGGCTTTATCCAGTTTTGCCAACATTTGCTCGCTGTCGTCGTAACGATGGTAGCCGACAATTTCGCTATGATTAGCCGGGTTACGCACGGCATGGCAGCCTTGCGGAATCGAATCTTCGCTCAACTGGTGTTCGTTAAACCAACGATCCAGAGAGTGTTTTAATGGACCGATAGTATTGATATCAGTGACATCCAGACCTCTGGAATTAAAACGTTCGTCCCCGTATAAATCTACCGGCTTGCGAATTTGTTCATTATATTTGTGCTTGAGGCGCTGGGTTTTTTCCACCGGGTCTTCCAGCAAGGATTCTACCGGACGGGTTTCATCGACGATGGCGTTAACAAACGAAGAATTCGCGCCGTTTTCTAACAGTCTGCGCACCAGATAAGCTAATAAATCTTCATGATCACCCACCGGGGCATAGACCCGGCACTGGATATTGTCGACGGTGACAATCTGGTCATACAGGGTATCCCCCATACCGTGCAGGCACTGGAATTCAAAGCCTTCTTTATCATCACCGGCCAATTCCAGAATCACCGATGCGGTATAGGCATTATGCGTAGCAAATTGTGGGTAAATCGTATCGCGGTAGTCCAGTAGACGGTTGGCGCAAGCATGATAAGACACGTCAGTGGAGTATTTACGGGTAAATACCGGGAAATGATCCAGTCCATCTTTTTGGGCATTCTTGATTTCGGTATCCCAGTAGGCGCCTTTAACCAAACGCACCATCATGGTTCTGCCGACACGTTTGGTCAGCTCCCGCAACCAGTCAATCACAAATAAAGCACGTTTCTGATAGGCCTGTACCGCCAGACCAAAGCCACTCCAGCCAGCCAGGTCTTCATCACTGAACACCATTTCAATAATATCCAGTGAAATATCCAGGCGCTCGGATTCTTCCGCATCGACAGTTAAACCAATATCGTATTTTTTGGCCAATAAACATAAGTCTTTTAACTTGGGCGGAATTTCTGCCAACACCCTTTCGCGGTGAGTAAATTCATAGCGGGGATGAATGGCTGACAGCTTAACCGAGATACCAGGGCTTTTACGTGGCCCTTTACCTGCGGCGGCCTTACCGATGACTTCAATCGCATTGGCATACGCATCGTAATAACGCTGCGCATCTTTACTGGTGCGAGCCCCTTCACCCAACATGTCGTAGGAATAGACATAACCATTGCGTTCTTTTTCTTCCGCTCGAGCGACCGCATCCTTGATGTTTTCCCCCATCACAAACTGGCGGCCCATAATTTTCATGGCGATATTCATCGCCTTACGGATCACCGGCTCACCGACACGGCCGATTAACTGTTTAAGAATACCGAAATGTTCTTTCTGCCGTTTATCCGCATATTTGACCATGCTACCGGTCATCAACAATCCCCATGACGAGGCATTGACAAATAACGAGTCGCTATTGCCCAGATGCGGTGTCCATTTTCCTTTAGATAATTTGTCGCGGATCAGTTCGTCCTGAGTCTCCTTATCCGGTACCCGCAACAAGGCTTCGGCCAGACACATCAACACCACACCTTCGGCGGTGGATAAGGAGTATTCGTTTAACAATGCATCGATACCACCGTGCCCTTCCTGTTCACGACGGATACGCAATACCATGGTTCGCGCCCTTTCCCAGGCACGACTGCGGGCACGCATATTTACTTCCGCATCCGGTAAAATATGATCAACAGCCAGGTTTTCTTCTATTCGATAAAAATTCCTGATTTTCTGACGAATTGGACATTCAGTAGTCAAGTTACCGTTAAACAGCATAAGCAGCCTCAGTTGATAATATTAATAGGGTAAAAATGATAAGTTGTAGCTTTGTTGGATCTACTTGATCGGCAGAAGTTCCATTGACTCCCCGCCCAGCGGGGCGCGATTCTAACCTGTTTGTTGCGCACTTCCAATGCAACAACATCACACTAAAGCAATGCCAAAGTGCACGGTAACCTTTACAGTAAATTAGATTCAAATATTGTCCTTAACTAATCATTTCATCATGAATTTAGTAAAGCCAATAAATATAGATATATCAAAGTATTAGATAAAAAGAACAGTAAATCGGGATGGATATGCGCCTGAAGCGGCGCATATTTGGCAGAAATATTATTTTTCAGGATTAATATCAATTTTCTGGCTGGTTTTCTCTTTCATCAAGTCAATCACGGTTTGCAAACCCTGCTGGCGCAAAATGGATTCAAATTCACTTTGCTTGCTGGAAACCAGACTAATACCTTCGACCACCATATCATAAGCCTGCCAGGCGCCTGTCTTACGATCTTTGCGAACAATAAAGGCCAGTTTGATATCAGGTTTACCGGGATCTTTAACTATCGCTTTTACCGACACCTGTTTTTCATCTGAAAAATCTTTTTCCGGCTCAAATTCAACAGTCTGGTCGTTATAGTATGTCAGCGCGTTAGCGTAAGTTGAGACGATATAAGGCTGAAAATCATTAATATACTCATACACCTTTTCTTTCGGGTAATTACGATAGTATTTACCCAATACCTTCATCGCTGCATAATTTGAGTCAACGTATGGCATCAGTTCTTGCGATACGATATCGCGCAATACTTCCGGATTCTTTTCAATATTGGCCTTTTCGCTCTTGATGCGGCCAAAGGTTTTAGTGGCAACCTGATCAACCATTTTATATGGATTAGTTGTATCAATATCTGCCGCCCACGCAGCTGCAGATAATGAAGAAACAATGATGGCGAAACTCATTGCCAATATTCTGAACATGGTTTTTCCTTTGTGTTAACAATAATAAAACAAACATACATCGGCGAATGTTTATTATATACATTCATGCCTGTTTGTAAAGTAAATACGCTGTCAATCAACCTATTTATAAGGCTTTTAAGTAATAAATTATGTATAAAATTGTATTAAGGTATGTACAAATATTTCTGCCGACCAAATCCCCCCTAGTAAGCATGCAATGAAGGTTTAAACCAGTCGACAGAATCCGGTTGCAAAGCAATGAGTGCTTGTCCTTGTGCTCGCACTTCTTTTATCTGGCCATCAACCAGATGAAAACGAATGCTTCCGCCGGTGAACCTTATCGACATGCCACTATTGGCATAAGGTACCCCCACCAGAGAATCATCAAAGGCCGGGCCAGTATGCGTTGCCATGCCGTCCCAGCGGCCAATGACATACTCCCCTTCGGCAATTAGCTCACCGACTTGCCAAAATACCAAGTCAGGGTAAGCCCGTCTGAATCCCTGTATAAAGCGGCGAATCTGCTGATGTCCTCGCAAACTTTCCCGTCCCGAGTAATTCAATTGCGCATCCTCTGCCAGATATCGATCCACCACCGACAAGTCAACGGAATTTCCCCAGAAACCACGAAACCAGTTTTCAACAACAGCTTTGTTTTGTTCATATTGAGTTATGATAGACATGTTAGGCCCTATCCTTTGCATTAAACCAACACAGAATTGAAAATGTGGCACTACCAGTGTCTGACCGGGTTACAAGAGAAAACAACTCACGGGCATCAGAACGGATTGTTTGATAGCCATAATACTATAGTGGGTGACAAGTGATAATGATGTGCCTATTTCTACTTAGTTGATGCCTATTTGTACATAATGCTTTATTTTCACAAATTACTGTATTAATTTACAGCAGCTAACTTTTTAACACTTACTATTATTAGGTAATTACCGAGTCGAGAATTAAGGATAGCAGAAGTAGATTTGTCTATTTGTCCTAAAAACTTGCCTATTTCTACAGAATGTATATTTATCCTGGAGGAGAACATATGGAACTCGCCGCGGCTCAGCCACACCCTACTTCCTCGGACATATCCGTATCTCAAGATCAGATCCGCAATGAACTGGTTTCGGTGCTAAGTCGTCAAACCGAAAATCAGGAAGGCGCTATTGAAACTGCGATTGAAGGTTTGTTATTAGCCAAAGTCTGTTGTTCTACGGGTCCAATTGCAGGCATCCAGCAGCCTGCACTATCGGTTATGGTAAAAGGTTCAAAACAGGTATCGATCGGTAATGAAAGCTACCGTTACGATCCTTTCCATTATATGGTATCGACGGCTGATTTACCGGTTACAGCCAGGGTAACTCTCACTCACGAGTCCGAGCCTTCACTGGGTTTGAAGTTACTGCTGGATTCCAAAGAAATCAGCTTATTACTATCCGATGAAAACCTGCCGCCTATCGATAAACAGCAAGACGTAAAAGGTATTCAAATCCACCGGCTTGGACAGGATTTACTTGACCCGCTAACGCGTTTAATAAAACTGCTTGAAACGCCGGAAGATATTCCTATTCTGGCACCATTGATTAAACGCGAGATATTTTATCGGCTGCTCAGAGCAGGACAAGGCAAACAGTTACAGCAGATGATTCTGCAAGATGGGCATGTGAACCGTATTGCACGGGTACTCCACCTGTTGCATGACAACTATCACCAGCCGCTGAAAGTCGATGAATTGGCCAAACAGGCGCATATGAGCGTGTCAGCCTTACATCATCATTTCAAATCTTTTACCGCTATCAGTCCCTTGCAATATCATAAAAATCTGCGTTTACAGGAAGCCAGGCGGCTGATACTCAGTACGGATCAGGGCGTCGCTGCGGTAGCTCGAGCAGTCGGTTATGAGAGCCCTTCCCAGTTCAGCCGCGAATACCGCCGCTTATTTGACGTACCGCCAGCACAGGAAAAGCACAAATGGGCTAAACAGGCGTGAAATACGCATTGGTACTTTTGGAGTTTTATGTGATTTGCGTCAGACACGACACCATGTTGGCGACTTTCAAGCGGTTGACTTGATTTCCCTCCAGTACCGCAGAATAAGTATGAAAAGAAATTCTTCTATTATTGCCAGCTAATTGCTGTTTGAGTGAGTCAATATTAGCAAGACTCACTCCCCCACCAACAATAATCTCCATATGGTTATCGACTATATTGAGAAAATCTTGTAGTCGATGGATCCCATATTCTACTCCTTGAGTCGACAACCAGTCTGTGCCGGAAGTTAGTACACGATTAATCCCAAGTTGTATAAAGCGCTCAAGCGCCTGATATTGATTATCTATGGCATCAAATGCCCGATGAAAAGTAACAGACAACCCCAACATTTTTGCATGTTCAAGCAAAAGATCTAATGTCACATAATCGGGTTGATGCTCTTCATTTAATACACCAGTCACCACACCGTCGGCACCAGCTTTTGCCAATCTTTCCATGGTGACCAGCATTGAATCGATTTGAGCAAAAGAATAACAAAAATGTCCAGCAATCGGGCGCAGCATCACCATCAATTCAACAGAATCACCGATCATATTTTTAACTAACTGTACGGCTTCAAATGTAGGAGTTAATCCTTGCTCTGCCATATTTGCGCAAAGTTCGATGCGCACCGCACCACCCTCCAACACGGCTTGAGTATTCTTACCAAGTTGGACCAAATCATCTGCAGCCAGACAGATCTCTAATGCAGGTGTCATTTGATAACTTCCACTGAGAATATCGACCGAATCATCTTCGTCACTATGCAGGAACCTGCAATAAACTGTCGGCATCAATTAACTTGGCACCCTGCTGGTTGCGAACCGCGTAATTGAAACCTGACTGGATACAGTAAGCACCATATTCACCCTGCTTGTTCAGGGCCAGAAAGCCGACCTGAAAGGCTTTGTAATCCCCCAGTTTGGCAGCGATACGCTCGACAGCCTGCTTGCAGGCCTGTTCAGGAGATGCGCCCTGACGCATGAGTTCCACCACCAGATGACAACCGACAGTTTTAATCATCAGTTCTCCCATGCCGGTGGCGGTGGCGGCACCAATTTCGTTATCCACATACAGGCCCGCGCCAATCAAGGGCGAATCTCCCACCCGGCCATGCATCTTGTATGCTGCGCCGCTGGTGGTGCAGGCTCCGGACAAGTTACCGGCACTATCCAGTGCCAGCATACCGATAGTGTCGTGATTCTCGATATTGATCATCTTGACCTCGCGCTCTTTTAACCAGCGCTGCCAATCGGCTTTGGACTCGGGTGTGAGCAAGTCTTCTTCAACAAAGCCCTGCGTCTTGGCAAAATCCAGCGCCCCCTGCCCGACCAGCATTACGTGAGGGGTGTTTTCCATCACTTTGCGCGCCACTGAAATGGGGTGCTTGATATTTTGCAAAAAAGCCACCGAACCACAGTTCATATTGTCATCCATAATGCAGGCATCCAGTGTCACAATTCCCTTGGCATCGGGATAACCGCCATAGCCGACAGTACGTACCTCTGGATCAGCTTCAGGCACCCTGACACCGGCTTCAACTGCATCCAGTGCACGGCCATTTTGACTCAGTATTTTCCAGGCGGCTTCATTTGCCGGAGTGCCATGTTCCCAGGTCGACACCACAACGGGTTTGCCTACCTTATTTTTTGCCACCGTCTTGGCCGATACCAGTCCCAATGCACCGGCTATAGCGGAGAGTTTTAAAAAATCACGTCGGTTAGTGCTCATCAATCTTTCCTTATAAAATCATGCCGGATTTAATGTGGTATAACGTTGATATCCCAGTAACATGGCTCCTTGTTCCGGACTGGCCTGCGCCTCCACGACCAGATCACGCAACTCATGCGCCAAATAAGGCTGAATATGAGGCGCCACACCGCCAACAAATGCAATTCTGTCAATACCGAAACCGGCCAGTCGGGTCATGACTTTATTGATAAATTCAGCCCCCTGCCTGAGTAAACCAAGACTGATATCGTCTCCCCTGCGGGCATGTTCAAATACCAGAGGAGCAAAACGGGCAAACTCCTGGGCGGGAGCATTATTCATTTTTTCTGCCAGTGAAATAATATCGAAATCGTCCAGTACTGCCTGAGTCAGTGAGGTATGGGGCCCTACACCGTCAGCATCCAGCAATACGGCTTTAATTAATTCCAGCCCAAACCAGGAGCCGCTGCAGGTGGCGTAAATAGGAAAGCCATAGCCACCAATAGCATGATGTTCGCCCTGATGAATGCCCAAGGCGCTAAAACCGGTGCCCAGAATAATCACCGCCCCCTCTTCACCGGCATGAGCGCCGAGCACGGCAGCATGTAAATCTGTAGTCAGAAACAAGCGGCCAAAAGGATGTGGCCAGTTGGCCATAGCTAGTTGCATACTGGGTAAATGCAAACCGGCCAACCCCGCGCCCACCACTAGCTGTTTGAGTGAAACCTGTCCCAAACCAGCGTCTTCAAGCGCCAATTGCACGGCCTGCGTAATGGATTGTTGGGTCTGTTCCAGACCGTTCACCGGGTTGGCTGGCCCTGCCTTGCCAACGCCCAGTAACTGCTGCTGGTCAAAAATGGCTGCTCGACAGTGGGTCGCCCCGCCATCAATGCCAACAAAATAGATGGGTTCAAGTCCGGCTGAACTGGCATGTGAACGAGCATCAATCACCATGCTGTATTACCTTGAGTTAACTTAACCGCTCGCTCCAATATCGAGTGCGTGTTAAATAGCAACTGAAACTACAATCTAATACTTCGAATAACGATAGTTAATTAGAACCTAAATAATACACATGATATCAGTAGACTGTAATGATTAAAAAATCAAATTAAACAGTATGTTAGAACAGAAATTATATTTAATCACCAAGCTTCTTAGTGTTGTTTTATCTATTATAATGTTGTGGTAAAAATTAGCTGATTAAAAATTTTTCTGTTAACTAAGGAATAGAAGATGTCACAAAGCCTGGTTTTAGTATTTTTATTCTGCGCATTTTCAATCCCTGTTACGGCGACTCCGCAAAAAACAATAGTACTAATTGAAAGCTTTAATCTGCGTTACGATAATCCGGGTGACGGCGTCAATGCCTGGCCCAAACGGCAACAAACCGTACTTGCACATCTGCAACAAACCCAACCCGATGTGGTAGGCATGCAGGAAGTGTTAGCCCATCAACTGGACTGGCTGGATAATCATCTGGCGGATTATGCCTTTATCGGTGTGGGTCGTGACGACGGTAAGCGTGCTGGTGAATTTGTGCCTTTATTATATAACACCCGCACACTGGAAAAACTGGATAGCGGCTATTTCTGGTTATCGGAAACACCAGATGTCGCGGGCTCTATCGGCTGGTTAGCCCAACTACCCCGAGTAGTCACCTGGGCCAAGTTCAGCCACAACAACAACATCTTTTTTGTGTTTAACGCTCATTTTAGCCATGTTAGCGATCTGGCCCGTCAAAAAAGTGCTGAGTTCCTGGTTCGCTATATTCCCACTATCGCCAAAGATGAGCCGGTGATCCTGATGGGGGATTTAAATACGCTGGAATCAGAACCCGCCTATGCGACAATTTTGGCTGACTCGGCACTGCAATTTAAAGATAGCGGCCTGGTAGATGACCATCAACCTGCGACCACTTACAACGGTTATGGCCAGCACGAGGCCAAACGTATCGACTATATCTTTATCAGCAAAGGATTAACCAGCAGCCGTTACATGACTCATCAAATTCGTGAAGGACAGTATTATATCTCCGACCATTATCCCATTTCAGCACAAGTTATCCTGCCTGAGATGAACTAATCTGAGCGCAGGCAGTTAACTGTGTTTTCGTTGGTGAACCGCCACTTTAGTGCGGTTCCCGCATATATCCATGCTACACCACTTGCGTTTACCGGTGCGTGATGTGTCCAAAAAATGCAGCACGCAGTCAGGATTGGCACATTTTTTAACTGGGTAACGTTGCTCTGCCACCAAGGCTTGGGCTGCAGCCTCGGCGATTTTAGCCAGCACCGCACTAACCGGTAACAATCTGTGCCTGGGCTGTAAAATAAATTCCCCACTTGCAGCATTAAAATCAAGATGTTGCAAATCATGGGCGATACCTAAATAGTCATTTAACAAATCCAGTTTAGGCGAAGCGGATACGTGACCTTCAGCTTTATCGGCAATCAACTGAGTCATATCGGCGCGTAACGCCAACACGCGCTCAAACTCAACATCGGGTTGCTGCTCCACAGGTAACTCAGCCAATTCCGCCCAGTGATAAAAGTCGGACCAAGTTAGTAATAGATCCCGAACTTTTTTTCGCTCTGCGACCTGTGTATTACAAAAGTCCAAAGCCAGATTATTTCCCACAAAAACAAATTGCATATTGACCTCAATCCGCCAAAACATACTAACCACTATAAAACAACTTGACAGGTTAGTAAAACAATTCTAACTTAAATTAACTAACCTGTTTAATCACATTTAACAGGTTAGTTAATTTAATCAAGTTTGCCTGAACTTGTTCAGCTAACTAAGTCAATTATCAACAATTCCCAAGGGGTAAATTATGTTTTCGAGCAACATGAAAAAAGCCGCAGTAGGCGCGGTATTAGTCGCCACTGCAGGAGTGGCAGTGGCTAACCAAAACACCAGTGTTCATTACGGTTATGAACAGGTTGGCGATCAGCAAATTTTTTACCGTGAAGCAGGAGATCCCGACCAACCTACTGTGGTGTTATTACATGGCTTTCCGGCATCTTCACACCAATACAGGGAAGTATTGGAAAAACTGTCCGATCAATATCATCTGATTGCTCCCGATTATCCGGGATTTGGTAGCAGCAGCTATCCGAGTCCGGCTGAATTCACTTATAACTTTGATAACCTGGCCAAGGTGATTGACCAGTTTCTCGACCAAAAAGGAATTAGCAAATATTCACTGATGATGCAGGATTACGGTGCGCCAGTAGGTTTCCGCATTGCCACGGCACATCCGGAACGAGTCCAGACAATTATTACCCAAAATGGTAATGCCTACCTTGAAGGTATCAGCCCCAAAGGCTGGGGACCGGTCCTGGACTACTGGAAAGACAAAAGTGCTGAATTGGAGAAAATCATTAGTGAGAATGTATTCTCCTATGAGGGAATGAAGTGGCAATTTACCCATGGCACCCAGCATCCTGACAGCATTTTGCCCGACAGCTGGGAACTGGCTTATGCCCGTATTTCTCGCCCGGGTCAGCATCAAGTCCAGCTAAAACTATTTTATGATTACCAGAACAACCTGAAACTCTATCCTCAGTGGCAACAATATTTAACCGATTACCAACCGTCGGTACTGGTGGTATGGGGCAAGAATGATGCGTTCTTTCCCGAGTCTGGAGCTGAAGGTTATAAGCGGGATGTCGAGGATCTGGATTACAATATTTATGACACCGGACACTTCGCACTGGAAGAAAAAGGTGATGAAATCATTGCCAAGATCAGGCGTTTTTTGGCTACCAGAGTAAAATAGGCAAAACTGCATTATTGACTGCCTTTCATTGATTAAGCCGGTAGTTTACCGGCTTGTTCCCCTTGCACTATTAAAAAAATAAAAAATTTATTTTTTAATTCGATTAGGGCGTGTTGATCTTTGGTGTGTGTTTTTGCAGCAGTTTGTAGCGTATTTATACAAGGCAGAGCGAGTGTGGTGTAGTTATTCTACATGAATGAGCGATAACGCTGTAGAAATGCGCTACAAACACTGCCCGGAGGGTTCAACCCAACACCTTCTGCTCTTTGTTGCCGGATTTTGACTTAGACCCACTAGGCCTGCAACCCGGCGTCGCGACCAGAAGGTGTTGGACTTGAACAAAATTCACACCCCAAAGATCAACACGCCCTAGTTAGGATAAATTTCAAATAAATTTATACTTTCTTGTCACATTTTTTATCTACCAGCCGTCAGTACTACAACAGATGAAAAATGCGAGTAAATAACTAAGTTGAATAATGATGCAAAATAAAGATTGGTTGACGATACATTTTGAACAAACCCGAAGTCATCTAAAAGCCGTTGCTTACCGGATGCTGGGCTCAACAGGGGAAGCGGAAGATGCCGTTCAGGAGGCCTGGGTAAGACTGAACCGTTCTGAATCGGAAAAAATTGATAACCTCAGCGGCTGGTTAACCACTGTTGTCGCCAGGGTTTGTCTGGACATATTACGCCGCAGAAAATCTCGTCCGGAAGAGTCGCTTGAGCAATATGATGATGAAGTTAAGGACGTTCACGCGCAGCAACCAGAACAGGATTTCATCATCGCCGACTCGGTTGGACCTGCCTTGTTGATGATCCTCGATACGTTATCCCCCGCGGAACGCATCGCCTTTGTACTGCATGATCTGTTTGACTTGCCCTTTGAGGAAATAGCCCCGGTTATTGACAAAAGCGAAGCTGCCACCCGGCAGTTGGCCAGTCGCGCCAGACGCAGAGTGAAAGGAACCAGTCCAGCATATCAGGATAGCGATCGCCAGCAGCAAATGGTGACCGCTTTTCTTGCCGCCTCACGAGAAGGTAATTTTGACGCACTGATTAAACTACTGCATCCCGATGCCATCCTGCGCGCCGATGACACTGCAATTAAAGTCACCAAAGCCAATCAGGCCAAAGGGGCGCCGCAATTTAAGGCCCAGATCTCAGGCGCCACCCATGTGGCAGAGACCATGAAAGGCAAAGCCGCTGGTGCTCAACTTGCTCTGGTGGATGGATTGGCAGGTGCTACCTGGACCGCCAACGGGAAACCTGTGGTGGTATTCTGTTTCTCGCTGAGCGGCGACAAAATTTCCGCCATCGATATCGTGATGGACCCCAAAACCTTGCGCAATATCAACGTAGAAGTCATTGATTCTAACAACAGGAGCTAATAAACGATGAACCTAACCCTATGGATTTTACAAATCTTGCTGGCTTTGCATACTGCCATTGGCGCAGTCTGGAAGTTTTCCCATTCCGCTGAACAGACCATGCCATCCCTCAAGGCCATTCCGTCAGGAGCCTGGTTAACATTGAGTGTGGTTGAGCTAGCTGTTGCCCTGTGCCTGGTATTTCCGGCGTTCTATAAACCACTCAGCATACTGGTGCCGGTAGCTGCAATCTGCATTATTGCTGACATGCTGCTGCTGACCGGTGTACATATTTTTTCCGGAGATAGCAACTACGGTCCTATCGGCTATTGGTTGGTGGTCGCCTTGATCAGCGCTTTTATTGCCTACGGCAGACTGACACTAAAACCTTTTTAACATATTGGGAGCGCCTCAATACTGAGTTGAGGCGTTGCCTGTCATACTCACTGCAGCAATCCAGTTGCAGACTAACGGCCATTTTGCGCTATGATAGTTCCCGCCAGCCATCACCCGGGAGTCAATATGTCCAGAAATGCGATAGTTATATTATGTATAATTTTCCTTAGCGCATGTTCCAACAATAGCTGGCGCACTGCCTCCCGTGAACCGGCAGGCATTGCGCCGAATCCGGCAAAACACAAGGATGCGGTTATCGAAGTCTACGCAGCAGATGCCTTTAGTTGGCGTGGCTGGTTTGCGGTGCATACCTGGATTGCCACCAAGCAACAGGATGCCGAGGATTATACGGTTTACGAAGTGGTTGGCTGGCGGGTAAAGCGCGGTCTTCCAGCCTTGCATGAGTACCATACCACCACACCCGACCGTTACTGGTATGGGGCCAAACCGGAGAAAATATTGTCGATTCAGGGTGATAAAGCAGCCACTTTGATCCCTAAAATTTCTGCTGCTGTTAGTCACTATCCCTGGGCAAACGAATATAGCGTATTTCCGGGGCCGAACAGCAATACCTTCCCCGCCTGGGTAGGACAGCAGGTACCTGAGTTGGGGCTGGAAATGCCATTTAGTGCCATTGGTAGCGGTTATGCCGATTAATCCAACACAGTCACAACCAGTTTTCATTGCTCATCTGGTCTTGCAGGAAATCGATAAAAGCCCGCACTCGTGGCGGCACCAGTCGACGCTGTGGCATCACCGAATAAATCGACGTTTTCATATGATAATCCGGTAACACGGCGACCAGTTTACCCTGTTCAATATCTTTACTGATATGCCAACTGGAATGCAGAGAAATACCTAATCCGGATAATGCCGCATCACGCAGTGCATCGCCCAGATTGCTTTCCAACTGTCCTTTAACCTTGACACTATATTGCTGACCACTTTTGTCAGTCAGGTTCCATCTGTCTTCCGGACCATTAAAGCTGGTCAGTAGCAAGCACTGATGCCGGGCCAAGTCGTCAAGGGTTTCAGGAGCACCATACTTTTCCAGATAGTCGGGGGAGGCACACATGATCCGGCAGTTGCTCGCCAGTTTTCTGGCCACTAAACCGGAATCCTGCAGCGAACTGGTGATGCGGATAGCCAGATCAAAACCGTCATTAATCAGATCGCGTTTTTCATCGGTTAGATTTAACTGCACTTGTAAACGGGGATGCTGGGCTAAAAAAGAGGGTAATAACGGCGAAATATAATGATGGCCAAAAGACACCGCAGCAGTAATACGCAGCGTACCACTGACTTCCTTGCCTGACTGGGTTAAGCCGGACGTCAGCGCCTCCAGATCTTCAATTAGCGGCCGTCCTTTTGAAGCCAGCTCAATTCCCTCCGGCGTGGCGCTAATCCGTCGCGTGGTGCGGTGCAATAAGCGCACTCCAAGATGTTTTTCCAGGCTTATCAGCCGCTTGCTTGCCACCGCCGGAGTTAGGCCTAAACTGCGTGCCGCAGCACTGATGGTGCCGGTATCCAGTACCCGGATAAAAATAGCAATATCGGTTAGTCTGTCCATTTATTATCAATAATTTATTGAAAGTGAATCTATATTTGCACGTCTAGTGTATTTAATACAAGCACTCTAAGCTTGCACCATCTTTTTAATATTGAGTCAAACAAATGAATCTTTCACGTTATATCAAAAACCCGGCGTTATACGCTTTGGCGGTCGGTGCCTTTGGCATCGGCTCGACAGAGTTTGTGATTATGGGTTTACTGGAGCAGGTCGCTCACGACATGCAGGTGGGTTTGCAAACTGCCGGGTTTCTTATTTCCGGTTATGCCTTAGGTGTGGTGGTCGGCGCGCCCATTTTTACCTGGCTTAGCGGCCGCCTTTCCCACAAAAACGCGTTATTACTGATGATGCTGATTTTTACACTGGGTAATCTGGTGTGTTGGTGGGCCCCCAATTATGAACTGATGTTAACCGCCAGAATTTTAACTGCCTTCGCCCATGGTACCTTTTTTGGAGTGGGTTCGGTGGTGGCCACCAAAGTCGTGCCTCCTTCACAAAAAGCCAGTGCTATTGCCTTTATGTTCACCGGGCTAACCCTGGCGACCATTCTTGGTGTACCGGCTGGCGCCTGGTTAGGACAAAACTTTGGCTGGCGCATTCCTTTTGCGGTGATTTCGCTGGTCGGGGTGGTTTCCATAATTATTATTGCGGCATTTTTACCTGAAACAGACAAGGATAAGACACTCGCCGGCGAGAGCTCGTCACTAACGCGCCTGCTGGGTGTAGACATCCTGTTAAAGCTGTTAATGACAGTATTGGCGTTCGCAGGCTTTTTTACCGTATTTACCTATGTTCAAGCCATGTTGACCGAGGTTTCCGGGTTCAGCCTCGATGCTGTATCGGCGATTTTAATGGTGGTG
Source organism: Neptunicella plasticusilytica (assembly GCF_047922965.1). Classification (GTDB taxonomy): domain Bacteria; phylum Pseudomonadota; class Gammaproteobacteria; order Enterobacterales; family Alteromonadaceae; genus Neptunicella; species Neptunicella plasticusilytica. The sequence continues at coordinate 799,160 of NZ_CP150481.1, read as the reverse complement.
GGGCTGGGTATTGTGGTCGGTAATATGTTTGGCGGCCGTATCGCTGATCAGCGTCCACGTCAGGCCATTATAGTGACGCTATTAATATTATTGGCATCGCTGTTGATATTGCCGCTTACGCTCAATAACCAGCCCTTAACGGTGATCTTTTTTGGCGTGCTCGGAGCAGGTGCGTTTGCCACCGTGGCCCCGTTACAAATGAATATTCTGAATTCAGCTAAAGGGCTTTCCCCGACTGTGGTATCCAGCCTCAATATCGCGGCGTTTAATCTGGGTAACGCCTTAGGAGCCTGGTTAGGCGGTTATGTTATGACTCATTACTTGAGAGTAGCGTATCTACCCTGGGTTGCCGCCTTACTTGTATTAGTCGCATTGCTGGTCGCTTTTATCGATAACCGCATCTCGTTAAAAGCAAGCAACACCTCTACTAATTTAACTTTTGACCCTATTCAACAGTGCGAAGCTTGAATATCAGGCCGCAGACACAGGAGTAATGTATGACACAGACAATAGAACAACGCTTTCTGGGCGATTCAGGCTTTAAAGTACCTGCATTGGGATTTGGCGCCGGTACTTTTGGTGGCAAAGGGCCGTTATTTAGTGCCTGGGGCAACTCCCAGCTAGAAGAAGCCAAAAAAATCATTGATATCTGCCTGGAGCATGGTGTGAACTTGTTTGATACCGCCGACGTATATTCAGACGGCGAATCGGAAAAAATACTGGGGCAGGCACTATCCGGCAAACGCGACAAAGCCATTATCTCCACCAAGATGACACTGCGCAGCGGTGACGGCGTCAATCAGGTTGGTGCATCAAGACATCACCTGATCAACGCCACGGAACAAGCGTTAACACGGCTAAAAACCGATTATATCGACATTCTGCAGTTACATCACTTTGATGCGCAAACCCCGCTGGAAAGCGTGATGAGCACCCTGAATGAGTTAGTTCAATCCGGCAAGGTACGCTATATCGGCGTATCCAATTTCTCGGGATGGCATATTATGAAGGCCCAAGCTGTAGCGGAACGTTACGGTTATCAACGTTTTGTTGCCAACCAGGCCTATTATTCACTGGTCGGCCGTGATTACGAGTGGGAACTGATGCCAGTGGGGCTGGATCAGGGTCTGGGCGGCATTATCTGGAGTCCATTAGGCTGGGGAAGACTGACAGGTAAAATCCGCCGTGGACAAAAAATGCCGGAACAAAGTCGCCTGCATGAAACAGCACAGTTTGCGCCGCCGGTTGACGATGAACATCTGTTTAATGTGGTTGATGTGCTGGATCAAATAGCGGCAGAAACCGGCAAAAGCATCCCGCAAATCGCAATAAACTGGCTACTGAGCCGCCCGAGCGTATCATCGGTGTTAATAGGTGCCAGAAACGAGCAACAGTTGCAGGACAATATCGGCGCATTGGGTTGGTCATTAACAACAGAGCAACTTGACGCATTGAATAAGGTGTCCAGAGTCAGCATACCTTACCCTTATTACCCCTACTGGAATGGGCAGTTTACCGAGCGCAATCCACCTGCTTGTCTATAACAACTACGCACCATCCACCACGAAAAAACCACCTGAAAAGGTGGTTTTTATTAGGCCGTGTTGATCTTTGGTGTTGTTACTTAACCGGGATTTCAACTACCCAGTCAAAGGGATCGGCAACTGTACCGTATTGAATACCGGTTAACTGATCATATAAATGTTTAGCCACTGCACCGGACTGATTATTGTTGACGATATAATCTTTACCCATCAAACACAGCTTACCTACCGGTGAAATCACTGCGGCAGTACCGCAACCAAAACATTCGGTGACTTTACCGCTTTCAATATCCGCCATTACCTGATTGACATCCAGGCGCTGTTCACTGACTTCATAGCCCAAGGTCGGAGCCAGTTTTAAAATCGAATCGCGGGTAATCCCGGGTAAGATACTGCCGCTTAAGGCCGGGGTGACAATCTTGTTATTGTCGTACACAAAACAGATATTCATCGCACCGACTTCTTCAATAAAGCGGCCTTCAATGGCATCCAGCCATAACACTTGTGAATAACCTAATTTGGCCACTTCTTCCGAGGCATACAAACTGGCGGCATAGTTACCACCGGTTTTAGCTTCACCGACACCACCGACGACTGCACGGCGATACTTGTCGGCGATAAACACCGAAATAGGATTAAAACCGCCCTGAAAATAAGCCCCTGCCGGACCGGTAATAATAAAATGGGTGTAATTAGCGCTGGCGCCTAGCCCCAGTTTAGAGCTGGTGGCAATCATGGTAGGACGAATATATAGCGAAGATCCTGCTTGATCCGGTACCCAGGCATGATCCAGTTCAATCAACGACTTCAGTGCGTCAAAATGGAATTGCTCATCCACTTCAGGCATTACCATGCGCTTGGCACTGCGGTTAAAACGTTTAAAGTTTGCGTCAGGACGGAACAGATTAATATTGCCGTTAGCATTACGATAGGCTTTTAGGCCTTCAAATATTTCCTGACTGTAGTGCAGTACCGCTGCAGACGGGTCCAGAGTTAAGGCGTGATAAGGGCTGATTTCAGCATTATGCCAGCCCTTTCCCTGAGCAAAGTCCTGACTGAACATATGGTCAGAAAAGGTTGAGCCAAAGCTGAATTCCTGTGGACAAGCCCCTCGTTTAGCAACATCAAGCGGCTTAATAACAATAGACATCTATATTGCTCCTAACTTTTTATAAAGAGAGCGGATGATCTACCCGCTCTCCGGAAAATAATTTTTATGCCCTTCATCCTAGTTTGTTGGCGGCACTCATTCACCGCCAGCAATTCCAGGAATCTTGGGAATATCAGGCGGATATTATGGGAAAAATACCGATTAGTAACCAGCAAAACTCAGAATTATTTAAGATAAAACGCCGGTAATGCTAATACCGATAAAGGTCGCAACAGCATAACCTAACACGCCGACTAACATGCCTGAAGTGATCAATGACCGCCACCCTTGCCCCGCAGCCAGTGCAGCAGCGGCAGCAGGTCCCAGTATACAGGCACTGGATGCAATCATCAGCTCGGCCAAATCGAGCTTAAACCACCATCCAAATAGCAGCAGTAATGAGATGTGCACCAAAATAACCACAACCAGAAAAAGCACCATCATCAATGCCGATCCGAGCAGGTTGCTCATATTAGCACTGGCGCCGATAGTAGCGAAGAAGGTGTACATAAAAATAGTGCCTATTTCAAAGTCGAAATTAATCTTACTTATCATTTTTTTGCCAAAATTGGCGGCCAGTAACGACAAAATGGTGATGCTAATAATAAACATCCCCGGGATTGCAATGTAGCCTGCCAGCGCGCTACCCAATACACATATGCACAGACTTAATGCGATACCGTTAACTACCCCGCTCATAGTGGCTACACCATCATCCATTTGCTTGTCATCTGCCACCGGTTCCCCACGGGATGCTGTATCCATATGGGCAGACGGGACAAGTCGCCTTATCAATGCGGAAGCAGGCAGCGACATCAGTAAAATCAGGAATACCACCGCCCCCAGAGCGTCAGCCGCCAGGGTCGATAAATAAACCGATGAATCGGTCAGTTGTACCGCTTCTGATGTCGCAACAAAGTTGGAACTACCACCAATATAACTGGACGTCAGTACGCCGACTATTTTGGCTTCCAATTCTCCCAAGTCCACCAGCCAGGCACCGATAAAGGCACCTAACACGGTAAAAACAGTGGCTAAACCGAAAGCAGCCAGCATAGTGCCGCTTTCCTTGAAGACCCGGGCCAGATCGGCGCGAAACAGCAACATAGGTATTGCCAGGGGTACCAACAGTGACTGAACTGCATCGTACAAACCGGCACTATTTGGCAGCACGCCAATGTTCCCCAAAATCAGGCCACATACCAGAATAATCAGCGGTGCGGAGATCTTGCTACCCAAAGAAGTTTTTTCACAGCGATATCCAAACGCCACTATCAGCATAATCACTGCCAGCAAGGCCATGCTGTTATCGGCACTAATGATTGGCACAACGTTCTCCACTAATATTTAATTGATTTACCAAGCGGGGTTACAGTTCGATACAACAAGGATTTTCAATTGCTGCCTCATCAATTTCAGCACCGTGTCCCGGCGTATCGGGCAAGTGCAGCACGCCACCCAGTTTGTCATCATAAGTAACGCCTCCTTTAACCGGATCTGTCCTGAAATGGTAAGCCGAATCCAGATCGAGAAAGGTGATATTGGGTCTGGCCATGGCCAGATGTGCAGCCGCGGATAAACCTAAACGACTCTCACCAAAACAGCCAATCATACACTTTATCTTGGCCGCTTCGGCAATGGCATTAATTTTAATCCCGGTATTAATCCCCCCGGCCTTACCCAGTTTTATATTCAGATAATCCACAGCATCCAGCTGGATCAGCTTCAATGCGTCATGATGATTAAATACGCTCTCATCAGCGCATATGGGTAAATCAACCTTATCCCTTAATCTGGCTAGGCCGCTATGATCCCAGGCGGCCAGTGGCTGCTCCGAATACTGCAGATTCAACCCTGCCATCGCCTTGAGGTTGGCGACTGCCGTGGGATAGTCCCAGCCCTGGTTGCTGTCAATTTTAATCGCCACATCCGCGCCAGCCAGTTTCCGCACCGCCGCAACATGTTCGACATCTTCCAGCCCTGCACGCCCTACTTTTAACTTAATCGCGTCAAATCCAGCATCCAGAATACCTTGCGCCTGTGTTAAGGTTTGCTCGACGCTGTCTTGCATGCCGATGGTTAAATCGGTACGCAAGGTTCTGCTTTCCCCACCCAGAAATTGATAAAGCGGCAAACCGGCAGCTTTGGCTGCGATATCATATAAGGCCATATCAAAGGCGGAACGAATAGAAGGATCGCCCAAGGTAAAGTGGTTGATTTGCGCCATCCGCGCCTCAATAGCCAGCGGATCATGGCCAACAATCAGTTTGGCTAACTGGCGGGCAACGCTATAGTTGCTGTCCTGACTGTCTCCGGTAATAGGCGCAAATGGACTGGCTTCTCCCCAACCGACAACACCGCTATCCGTCGAAATCTTGACCACTACATTACGCGCCGCATCTATTGCTCCCAGAGGAGTCCGAATAGGATGATGAAGTGCCACATTTAAATGGCTGATTTCAACTTTATTAATTTGCATAACTTTTTGTTCCGCTTTTATCAGATTTGCTGATGTGAATAGCTTCCTGAAAAAACAGGCTTGCGGCCGCAGGGTCAAAGGCAGCCACAATCCTGCTCCCAGGGAGTGGGAAAATTTTAGAATTGGCTCTAATACTGAAAACCAAGCAAATTCCAGTAACAATAAAACCAGACCATAAACAGTGCACAGAGTGTGACTAATGAATAGCGAATGCGCGCCCAGCGTCCGTTGAGCAAACCAAGATTCCATACCTGAAACGAACAATACAGATGATAGAAGCTGGCAATAAGGGCTAATATCGGAAAGATAAACGAAAATTTCAGCATCGCCGGTATGGCATACAATAACTGCGTGACCCCGACACTGACTCCCAATAAGAACGTCATCAGGAACAACAAATTAAAGCTGGCGACAGCAATGGAAGCACGAAAGGCGTTCTTTTCCTGAGTGGGAAGTTGCTGGTAAGTTTTCCACTGATAAGCCAAGCGGATAAATACGCTAATAAATACCAGTACAGATAACCCCATCAACAAACTGGTAAAACCCATCGTCTCGTAAAAGGGCGCTTTATAAAACTGCATTACGCCAAAACCATCAACGACGTAGCCAGTAATCTGCCCCTCTTCGTCCTGCTGGAACGCAACCCGACCGTAATCGTCCACTTCACGGAACAAATTATGACCCACTTCCACGTAGCGCTTGTCACCAATCATCAGGGTATTGTCCGGCAATGGTGTGACCTTACTGCCAGCAAACAGGCCCATTACCGACTCCGCCTGGGTAAAGTTATTGCGCCAGGTATTATAAGTTCCGGCATATTTGGCCGCCCTGTCAGCAAAATCAGCTGGAGGTTTTACATCCTGAACTGGGTGCGGAAAAAACTCGTCATAGAAGGCTTTCACCAACGCGGTATGTGGTCCTTTGTAACCCGGCACACCGCTAAAGGACGAAAACAGTATAAAATCTTCTTTTTTGGACATGCCAAAGTGAGAGGCAAAGGCTGTGGTTCCGCCGTCATGGCCGAAATTGTCGAAACCGTCTGGCCCAAAGCGGCGTTTCAAGAAGCCCAGCCCGGTACCACGTACCCGTTCATCATGGCTGAATCCCTGCTGTAGCATTTGCGCTAGGGTTACTTCCTTGAGGATCCGGCCACCGTTATATTCACCACCATTCAATAACGCACGGGCAAATAGCGACATATCATAAGCCGTTGTTGCCATCGCCCCAGCAGGACCAAAATTGGAGATGATTTCATAGTTCATTTCGCTGTATTGATCTGGCTCATAGCGATAGGCTTTGGCCATATTGGCATCCAGCTCAGGCGGTAAGGGTTCAACAAAAGTCGAACGAGTCATACCTAACACATCAAAAATATGCTGCTGCACATAGCTGTTAAAGTCCTGCCCCGACACATTGGCAACTATCAGCCCGGCTAATGCCGTCGCCCAGTTTGAATATGCCACATGTTCTCCCGGCGGATTGACTCTAACCGGCTGATGTTGGGCTAACGATTCGGCCAAGGGCACAATAAGATCGGGATCATCAACAATTAAATAGCCCAGCGAACCATCTTCAAAACCGGCAGTATGGGTCATAATATGCCGCAATGTTACTGGTCTATCTGGCCAGGTATCATCGACTTTAAAGGTTTTAAGGTAATCATTAACGTTGGCATCCAAATCCAGTTTACCCTGTTCGACCTGCTGCATAACCGACACCCAGGTAAAAAGTTTGGAGATGGAACCCGGGCGAAACAGGCTGGTTTTTGGATCAACCGGAATACGCTTTTCTACATCGATATAGCCGTAACCTTTGGCAAAGATCATTTTGCCGTCTTTCATCACCGCTACCACACCGGACGGACTATGACTGGCTTTCATACTCGGCTTGACTACGCCATCGACAAAAGCTTCAACCACAGCAGGATCGGTCACATCAGGTACGTTGTCGGCGTGCGCCGTGTTAGCTAACCATAATGACGTCATCGCCAGCAGGCAGGACAACCCGGTTTTGATTCTATAACTTGTTTTGTTACTCATCTTGTTATCTCTATTGTTATTATTCTGGAAATCAGGCTGACCAGATATCGCCCAATACACGCTTGAAGTTACCGCCCAGAATTAAACGGATATCGTCATCCGCATAGCCGCGTTTAACTAATCCGGCGGTTAAATCGAAAATCCGTCGCGGGTGGTCATAGCCATCGGTGTCAATCTTGCCGCGAAAGGCATAGCTGGCTTTATAGTTGGCTTTGAGCGCATCGTAATAAGGCTGGGGAATATCATCATAACCATCCATATCCATGTCCGAACCAATCCCGACATGTTCAACTCCAACCAAACGGGATACATAATCAATATGATCAATGATGCTACTGATATTGGTCGGCTCTTTGTCGCTAACAAATTGACGAACGCCGGTAATCCCCATCACACTGCCCGATTTACCCATCGCCTTGATGGCTTGGTCAGATTTACAGCGGATATGACCACCGGCCAGTGCCCTGACATTTGAATGGGTGATCAATACCGGTTTGTTGGCTACTTCAAAGGCATCCAGCGTGGTTTGGTCACCACAATGGGAGACATCCACTGCCATACCCAACTTGTTCATGCGCTCGACAATCTGTACCCCAAACGCGCTCAATCCACCATCACTGCGATCAGTTGAGCCGGTACCAATCAGGTTGCGGCTGTTATAGGTTAACTGGCTGACCCTTTGTCCCAGATGATAAAACTGGTCCACATCATCCACTACCCGAAAATGATCGGCATTCTGGATACCGATAATCAACCCGACTTGCTGACCCTTTTTTAGCCCTTCCAAATCGCTGATCGAATCAATACGTTTAATATGCCCGGCATGTTCTGCCACCATCGAATTAAGACCAGCCACAAAAGGCATGGCTTCATCTGCGCCAAGACCCACTGCGGGATGAAACACATCGATGCCGGAGGACAAAATAGTACGCATATATTGGTCGGAAATTTTGTAAGCATCCTGTTGTTTGGGCTTATCACTGAACATCGCTTCCATCATCTGTCCGATAGGTGTCAGCAGTGACAGCATGTCAAAAACCTGGCTACTGTTAACCAGATCGATCACTTTACTGCTGTAACGGGTTTCGGATGCCGCAAACACCTTGAAGGAACCTAAATTAATCATTGGCAATGCCAACGCTGTCGCTCCTGTTTTAAGAAAAGAACGACGACTGATTTGCTGAGCTGAGGTTATATCGGTTTTTATTTTCATTTTTCACCTTCATCATTCAGACGCTTGGAAATGCTTCACAGCATGATTGGCTGGACAGCAAGCTGGTTATACTTTAACCACAACAACGCACCACTGTACAGCCTTTTTTTAATTTAAAGCTGTGTTAATTTATTTTTTATTCAGCCATATCATCGAAAATCGTTTTATCGAGCTAACAATGTCGCAGCTCAAATCCCACCATTGACACAAAAAATAATGCCGGTCATTGACCGGCATCACGCTCTGGAGATGGATACCGGCTTTAAACAGCAGGTATCCTTTTGTAGACGAGGATTAGTATTTATATCCAATCAGATTGTAGTAGTTCATCAGAAACAGGAAGATGACCACCAATACTGTTACCAACGTATAGGCGACTCTTCTCTTGGTATTCCATTCTCCTCTAGCCCAAGCCGTGTAAGTCACATAAACAAGCGGGATAGAAACAAGCAGCGATACTAGCAACAGGGTTAACGCAATAGGCACCATAACCCAAGCAGCAGCTGAACTGGCAAACAGGCTTTGGTAGTTAATCGCAAAGGCGATGGCATAGAACACCAAAAAGAACAGATTCAGTCCACTGACCACGGATAACAGGCGTGGCAACATCAGCTGGGATTTAGATATATCCGCATGTTTTTTGCGTTGCCTGAAAGCACTCACCAGAATGGAAATAAACGCAATGGCACAGATAGCCAGAAAAATCTGATGGGTGCTGGGACTTTCAAAAAAGCCCAATTTAGTGGCGTGCATAAAAGGCAGCAAATAAATTTCATCGGCTACGCCATTTTTATCCAGATTAAAGGTCACTTTGCTAAAATCAGGTGAATTGAAATCTGTGCTGACAAAAAGATGGTCATTCACCTGAGCAAACCGACCACCTAATGGCTTAATCAGAATAGTATTATCTTCACCCGCCGATACACTCAGCGTGCCGCCCATCAAACCGGCAGACTTGGTAAAGTCACTGGATGAATGACGCATAAACTGATATTCACCCACATAGTTTTGCACTTTGCTGGCAAAATTGTCCGGTGACTTGGGAACATCAACCTGTTTGGTGAAATATTCATCCAGCAGTGAGGTGATCACGATATTGCGGGTTTCACCGGTATCTGCGGTATTAAACGACATAAAAATACCGAAATTTTGTTCCGGTAGCAGATACATATCGGAGTGGAAATATAATAAGTCTCCACCGTGGCCGATCATGTCTAAACCTTTATAGCTGGTTTGATAAAATCCGTAAGCCATCGCGTGGCCACCAAAGTTTTTTGAATACAGACTGCTGTGCATTTTTTTAGCGGTATCGGCTTGCAAAATACTGACGCCGTTGTAACTGCCGTTATTCAGGTGGGCCAGCATAAATTTGGCCATATCAGCCGCTGTCGATGATGACGATCCTGCTGGTGCCAGCATATGCACCATTTCAAATTTTTCCTGATGATAAGTTTCGCTATCCGGGTCATAGGTATAACCATTAGACATATTATCTATCAAGTTAGCCGGCAGCGGTTCGCGGAACGTCGTGCTATTCATTCCCAATGGCTGGAAGATATTTTTCTCCACATATTCGTCAAATGACATGCCCGACACATTGGCCACAATCAAACCGGCAATCGCCACAGCGTGATTGGAGTACGATGAATTCTGACCGACAGGGCGTACCCTTTCCGGCAAGGTGTTAGCGATAAAATCAGCCGTCGGAACCAGCTCTTTCTCATCAAACACAATCATATTGATGAATTTTTCTTCGAATCCGGCAGTATGGGTAAGCAAATCAACTACTTTAACCGGCTTCTCGAAGGTAGCTGGGATCTGGAACTGGGTCAGATAGGTATTGGCATCGGCATTGAGGTCAATTTTACCTTGCTCAACCAGCTGCATGACGGCGGTATAGGTAAAGAGTTTCGACGTTGAACCGGGCCGAAACATTGTAGTTTCACCACTGACTGGCACCTTATTTTTAACGTCGGCATAGCCATAGCCTTTCGCCATCAGCACTTGGCCATCTTTAACAATGGCGATAGTGCCACCGGCGATATGGCTATTTTTCAGCTGTGCGTTAACCAGACCATCGATAAATGATTCAAGGCCCGGCATTGGCTCGGTGGTGCCGCTGTCCTGCGGTTGTGCAACCGCGTATACGCTTAGTCCAGCAAGCGCACAAAGCACCTGTGAAATAGTTCGAAAGAAAGCAAAGCGCTTCATGTTGTGACTCCTTTATTATTATTAAATGAAAACGGGACGTATGCAGCTATTCGCAGCGCGCTCCACTTCCGGTTGAAGTTAGTGCTTTACCGGATTACGAATTGCTTTACCGGGCATAACACTGGTATCCAGCTCGCCGCTTTTCACGAGCATGACACCGCTGACCAGCACATACTGATACCCCGTTGAGGTCTGCGCCGGTTTTGCAAAGGTTGCGTTATCGGCAACTGTCGCAGGATCGAAAATAACAATATCCGCATCTGCGCCCGGCTGAATACGGCCTTTGTTGCGCATTTGTGGGATACTGTCTTGTAAAATTCTGGCCGGGCCATAGCTCAGGCGGGCAATGGCCTGAGACATACTGATCAACTTGCGTTCTCGCACATAAATGCGCAAAAAACGTGAAAAGGTACCGGCACTGCGCGGATGACTCCAGGCTTTGACCGGCAAGGGCCATTCACCGCTGGCAACCGGATGACCGTCGACCAGCCACGGCATGCCGTCGGAAGCAATCACTCCGTCATCAAATAACACGGCATCATCCAGATAATGTTGATCCTCGGGATTGCTGGTATCAAGCAAATGAATAACCACTTCTGTACCGGGCTCGTCTTTTTGCAAATGAGTCAGTTCATCTTCGCTTAACCGCTTGCCGTTTAAATCAAAATTGTGTGCACTGATGCCACCGACTTTCTCACGCCAGTTAGGGCCACGAAATAATGCCGAACCCACGCTGGTGGAACCGGCACCGTAAGGATAAGCCTCGGTACTGATATCCACGCCGCGTTGTTGTGCCTGTTTTATCATCGGACCGATTAGGGCGATATCACGCAAACTGATCGAATTGAGATGAACGATATGGGCATGTACGCCGGTGCTGGCCGCGACACCAACAATCTCGGACATGGCTTCAAACGAGCTGCCCGGTTCAAGCATGGATAAAAAGCGGGCATGAGTGTAGGTGGGCATGCCAGCATCGGCAGCCAATTTGGATACCTGATAATATTCCTTGTAACCGCTGCCTGGAGCATAACCGAGTAGAAAGCCAACTCCCAGACCACCTTGATCCAGCCCTTGCTGGACGGCGGCTAAAATCTGTTTTAACTGTGCGCTACTGGCAGGCTGTTGTTGCCAGTCCAGCTTGTCCATATTCTGTTCAAACCATTGTGTACCATCTTCCGGCAAATCTTTAACGAAGGCGGCAATCCGGGCGTTAGCCCAATTTACCGAAGCCCCATAATTAATCGCCCTACCTTCAGTGGCTGCCCGATGATAAAACTGATCCACCGGCAAGGCGCCCGACTCGAGTTCCAGAGCCGTTGTCACCCCATCCAGGGCCTGCACACGACCGGCAACCAGACTTTGACCATGTGCGTGCATATCAATAAAACCGGGACTGACAACCATACCTTTAGCATCGATCACTTTGTCGGCGGTAATAGCCTGTTCGGTAACCAGCACAATTTTGTCAGCGTTTATTGCAACGTTGCGCACTCCGTCCAGACCGCTTTCAGGGTCAATAACCCGACCACCGATAACGGCAATATCGTAGGAACTGGCCATTGACATCAGCGGCCACAGAGTAAGAGCAGCGATCCAAACTTGCTTTGTTAGGTATGACATTTGTTCACCATTAAAACCTGCCGATACAACCAGGCAGTGATATTACTGAGTTAAATGACCCGTTTGGCTCATCTGAAATAAACCATGTTTTATCTGAACTGGTTATACTTTAATCACAACAGATCGCATTTGTACAGCCATTTTTTAAAATAAAACAGTCTTAATTTGATTTTATGCCGATTTTACCTCTTGTATATTGCGAATGAGTGGGTTACAAAATACACATTGCCAAAATTTGAGGAGAGCCAATGGCCAAGGGAGCTACAAAAAGCAATGATGCTATTGATGCATACGATATCGTTATGGACGCGATTGTGACGCAAAAGCTTACACCCAGTCAGAAAGTGTCCGAAAATATATTAAGCGATATGTTTGGCATCAGCCGGACCGTGGCAAGGAACTTGATTGAAAGGCTGATTGCCCAGCAATTTCTGGTATCGCTGTCTCCGCGGGTAACGCAAGTTGCACCATTGACCTTGCTGGAAATAAAGCAAAACTTTACCTTACGTAAAATCCTGCTACCCGAAATTATCTCGTTATCAGGTGCTAAAGTAGACTTTGATCACATTAACGCGTTGCACGAGAAGATCCAGAATTCGTTACCGATCAAAGATGACCTGTCAGCGCTGGAGATACTCAAGACCAACAAACAGCTTAACCTGGCTCTGTGCACACCAGCCGGTTATCCACTGGTGGATGACTGGGCCCGTCAGTTGGAAGACACTGCCATGCGTATATATTGGCTGTATGTGAAAACCAAAAAGTCGTTTCCCTATTCCAGCAAGCAACAAAGCATTATTCTGGACGTAATCAAAAGTGACGAACCGAAAAAAATCTACTCGGTAGTTCAGGAGATGATTTTACAAACCGAAGAGCGCATTTTGAATGCAATCTTCTCCCACGAGCAATTCTACACTCAGGACTTGCTGGTCTAATCCCTAGCGCGCACCGGAATATCAGTCTAGCTTCTGATAATCCGGTACAGCCCCAACGTCAGTAACGGCACAATCACTATCGCGATAAAAGCGTAGGACAGCATGCCATACCCCTGTGCAATCAGGCCGATAATACCCACGCTGTCAGCCAGGAATACCGCAATTGCCAAAATACCTACCGCGAGGCCAAAACGTAAGCTGTTGGGGAAAGGTTGTTGCCGTTCGATAAACACGCTGGCGACCCGCTCGTTGATGGCGTGAATAATCCCCGCCCCCGTCTCAATAAAGGTGCCGAACAGGATGATCTGAAACACAATAAAGAACCACACGGCGTTCAATCCCTGCAACAACGACGTTATTGGTACCGGCACTTCAATAATTTGCGGATACTGGGCCAGCATAGCAATAAACACAAAAACGCCGGGTACAATACCGATCACCCCCGCCAACAATCCCGAACTGATAGCCTCCTGTCGGGTTTGCAAGTGAGGTAATACGAACAACACCGCTGCCAATGCATTGAGGTTATAAGCCGCGTAGCGCAAGCCGTCGAGATGCCAGGCGCCGATAATCTCCTCGCTGGCCAACGCTGCGGAAATATCGTCACCAAACACATTTAATGCCCACACCAGAAAAATCGCATAGACCAGATAAAGTAATAGCGACCAGAAAGCCAGCACACCTTCAATCGCCTTGCTGCCAAAATAAGCCAGACTACCCACGGTAATCAACAACACAAAGGTACCGATAATGCCCGGTATGCCCAGCGCAGCCGAAACCATTTCGGCTGCCGCAGAACCCAGCACAGCCAGCACCAGCAAGGCAATCAGCAAATAGATAATTTCAAACAACGGCCATGCCCGGCCTAACAATTGGCGGAAAAAAGTACGGTAGTTATAACTTTTGGTCAGGCGTGCAAATTCAAACGCCACGGCCAGCACCAAACCCCAGGCAATACAGGCAACGGCCATCCCCAGTAATCCACCTAAAGGACCATGGATCAGAAAAAACTCGGCTATTTCGCGCCCGGTGCCATAACCCCCGCCTACAATCACCGACTGGAAGACCAAACCGGGAACCAGGTAGCGGCGAACAAGATGATTTGCGTTGAGTAGACCTAATCCGGCTTTGGCCATGTTGACTCCTGTTTAGGGCGTGTTGATTGTTACATACAACACGGCTAATGGCGTTAATTCAGCGTGAGTATTTTATCCACCAGGGCATTACAACCATCAAGTATCGGATCAATGCAGGGTAGCTCAAGCTCTTCCGATAGCTGTTGTAAATAGGCTTGCCTTGCTTCTACTGTTAACTTTGACGTATTGACACAGACACCGATACACACAACATCCGGATTAGTAATACGTGCGCAGTCCAAATTTAACTGAATACATTGCTTGACCGACGGCAATCGATAGTCAGCACAAGAGCTGACAAATTCGCGGCTGGCGTCGTGGCAAACCACAATAGCATCAGGTTGTGAACCATGCAGCAGTCCTAGACTGACACCGGAATAAGAAGGGTTAAACAGCGAGCCCTGACCTTCGATAATGTCCCAGTGGTCATCACGATTATCCGGTGAAATCACTTCGGCGGCGCCACTGATAAAATCAGCAATCACCGAATCGACCGGAATACCGCTACCGGCGATCATCAATCCGGTTTGGCCTGTGGCCCGAAACGTCGCCGCCATACCCCGCTCGTTCATGGCTTTTGATAAGGCCAACGCTGAGTATTTCTTGCCTACCGCACAGTCGGTGCCAACCATTAATACCCTTTTACCCGACCGCTTGCGGCCATTGCCGATAGGTAAAGTAGCGGGTGCTCTGCGTACATTGATTAATTTCACCCCGGCTTGTTTGGCAGAATCAGCTAAACCGGGAATATCGGCTAAATCGGTATGCAATCCACTGACAATATCCAAACCGGCCAATGCCGCCTTATTCAATAACGGTGCCCACTGTTGGCTCATTGCGCCGCCTACCAGAGCGACTCCTATCACCAGACTTTTGGCGCCTGCCTCTACAGCTTGTTCAATATTTAAATCGGGGACTCCCAAATCCACTCCGGTATCACTGGTGCGATACTGGCCCACTACCATGTCGGGGCACCATTGCACTAATCCGGCTCCCGTTTTGGCGCTCATTAAATCGGCCACATCACCAAGGAAAATAAGATAGGGAGGAGATAATTTAATTGTTGTAACTTGATTCATATACACATTCTCTGCCGGAGCCGTTGCATTTTGTTGTGGGCAAAACGCAACGAGTCGAAAAATGAACTATCGAAAACACCCGTCTCCATGCACAGGCCGTTGTTACCCGGCCCGGCGATGGGACTTTCCAATCGAGTTAAAATGAATAAGTCAGACTGGCACCTACTGTTCTGGGTTGCAGCGGAATCCCCGTTATATTGAAAGTGTCCGTTCCCGGCACTGCTCTGGCGGTATAGCCGCTATAAGCTTCTTTGTTAAGCAGGTTATTGATATAGAAATTAAGCTGGATACTTTCCCATTCAAGCCCCGCATTCAGATCAACCATCAATATCTTATCACTATCAATATTGACCAGCGGGTTAGTCTCATCGCCGTTAACAAAACTGGAGGGCGAACTACCGGTATAACGGAAACCTCCACCAACCCAGGCATCGGTTCCATTAGCTAATTCAAAATCATAACGGCCAACGGATGTCGCCCGCCATCTGGGTACACCGGCTAAATCAGCACCTTTTAGTCCATATAGTTGTGGCTCATCCTCATTTAGAGTACTACGTGAATACGCCACTGACGTCGTCACACTAAAGCCATTACCGGGATTAATGGTAAATGCGCCTTCAAAACCGTAAGCCGTCACACCGTCTTTAGCATTACCTTCGGTACCCAAGCCGTTAAAATAAACTTGCGACTGGAAATTATCCCAGGTGATGTACCATAAACTGGTGTCATAGCTAAACCAGCGATTATCCATATCGCCTTTTACCCCGACCTCATAACTCCACATGTCGTCCTGTTCTATTGTTGGTTGCGATAGCAGTACGCCCGTTACCGGATCAATCAATGATAAGTTCGACGACGCCGGACGATAGCCGCTGGCGATACGAGCATAAAAAGACGTGTCTTTGTTGGGTCGGTAACGGGTGGTCAGCAAATAGGTTTGAATATCTGCCTTGGCGGTTTCCAGTTGCTCATCAGACGTTTGTAGCAACAGGCCATCCTGAATAAAGCGTAATGCTAGTTCAGTTTTGGCTAAACGCACACCGGCCGTCACGTCAAACTCGGGCGTCACGTAATAGGTCAGGTTACCAAAAGCCGCAACCTCTTCATATTCACTGGGAAAGGATGCAATCAAACCGACAATATTGGTTGGCAATCCGATTAATGATTGCTGGTTATTGGTCGACTCATCAGCGGCATATAAACCCGCAATCCACTCAAACTTGTCGTTATTTTTTGAGGTCAAGCGCGCTTCATGCACCTGCTTTTCCGAATAAATATCGTAGGTGACGGGTGCCGAAGTCGTGGTACCGGGAGGATTGCCTGCCAACAGATCCAGATAGGGGCCGTAAATCTGGGTGTAGTCAACACTGCGCACAACCTCGTATTCAACATCGCTGGTGGTCACATCCAGAGTCGCACCGCTAAACTCATAGGTCATACTGGCCGATAGCATGGTATTTTCCATCTCGTCGCTACCAAAAGAATCGTCACCTTTGAGCTTGCCATAAGCTTCATCTTTATCCAGCGAGGCAATTCTGACTGCCGATCCCATGCCAAAGGAAGACTTTTGCTTGAGCCCCTTGATTCTGAAACTTAAATCTTCGGATGCTTCATAAAACAGGTCAGCAGAATAACCATAGTTCTCCGAGTCATTGGCGTCTTCGCGCAACACTTCCCCCGTAGCCGGATCAACCTGATCCACATATCCTGCATCATCCGAGGAGAATCCTGACAACGTCAGTCCCAGCTTATCTTCAACGATGGGGAAACTGTAAAAACCACGATACTGTTTGTTAACGCCGCCGTCCTTGATAGTCGAAATATCTGCGGTAATGCTGCCGCGTGAATCAAACAGTGCAGGTTCTTTACTGATATAACGGATGGCTCCACTAATCGCTGTGGCACCAAATAAGGTACCTTGAGGTCCCTTAATTAACTCAACCCGTTCAACATCACCCAGCAATCCGTCAAAAAACAATGTGCCGCCTTCGGCAAAGCCGCTATTACTGGTCATAGGCACATCATCTACATAGATGGCTGTCACAGCAGTTGAACCGGTTTGACTGACACCACGGGCTGCAATCGAACCTCGTCCTCGTTGACCATTGCCGCGATCAATATTGAAACCGGCGGTATAATCAATAATATCGCCTATCGAGCTCAATCCGGTATTAAGAAATGATTCGGGATTTACTGCCGTTACCGAGGCGGGTACATCCTGAATGGTCTGAATCCTTCTCGACGACGTCACAGTGATTTGCTCAAACTTTTCGGCGTCCGGATCTTCAGCGCTATCTTCCGCCGCGTAGGTCATGGAACTTAGAGGCAAGACGACAGCTGACATCGCCGCTAACAACCAATATTTATTCGTATGCTCTGACACAATTATTCCCCTTGAATTTTTTTAGTTTTAGATGGAATGCCTATTATCGAGAATGCCAATGGCCAAAAAGGTCGTACAAATTCTGACAATTCTGCTTACACTTTAACCACACATTTTTTCACTGTACAGTCTTTTTTTAAAATAAGGCTGAATTAAATTATTTTTAGTCAGCTAATAATTTAATGGAAGCTTAAACAGAACAGAAAACCCGCTAGAAGAAAAATAGCCAAGCTTGTCCATAGCAATAGTAAGCAAATGTATCTTGGCAACTAGAGGCTATTTATTTTTCATATTCACCACTGCTAGCGACATTGATATCGGAAATCGAGCGAGGGTATGACCATGAGAGCCTGTTCGCGGGCCCGCTCTTCAATAATTTTACCATTCACAATATGAAAGCGGATGGTTCCCCCGGTAAAGCGTAATTTGAGTCCGGAGTTTGCTTGCGGCACTCCGACAACAGGATCATCAAACGCAGCACCAGTGTGAGTGGCAAGACCATCCCAGCGACCAATCACGTAGTCCCCTTCGGCAATCAATTCACCCACTGGCCAAAAATGCAGATCCGGATAGGCGGCGCGGAAATGCTGCATAAACTGGCGCACCTGATCACGCCCTTTGAGCATCGAACGCTTGGGGTAATCCACTACCACCTCATCAGCGAGTAAATCGTCAATCACCGACAGATCAGCAGGATTGCCCCAAAACCGGCTGAACCAGGTTTCCACCAAGGTTTTATTGCTGTTGTACTTGGCAAGTTGTGACATAAGTCTTCCTTTACAGTTAAGAATTCATGAAAATCTGCCATGAATGCTAAAACCTCAAGTTAGGTTAAGGTCAACAGGTAATTGGTTGAACTCGAAAATATTTTGCATCGGTAGTCACTTACGAGCTAATGTAAGCGCTATCATTTTATATTTAACAAATAACTATTTGTTATTTGCAGCAGGAATAACCTACTTATGCCTATTATTTCGCGAAGCTTTCTGGTCAGTTTGTCATTGTTATTACTACCGGCCTGCCAACAACAGATAGTCCAACAACACAGTGATCATCCGGTTAAAAGTCGTCTGGTACAGGAAAATGGCCAGTACCAAATTTATCGCAACGATCAGCCCTACTTTATTAAAGGCGGTGGCGGCAGCGGCGATATGGCGCTGCTAAAAGCGTCTGGCGGCAACTCAGTGCGTACCTGGAGTACCGATAACGCGCAGCAAGTACTGGATAGTGCCCAGGCCAACGGTTTAACCGTGATGATGGGTTTACGGCTGGGGCATGAACGTCATGGTTTTGATTACGATGATGCCGCTGCGGTCGCCGCGCAAAAAGAACAGGTTCGCCAGCAAGTACTCAAATACAAAGATCATCCGGCCTTGCTAGTTTGGGGTATAGGCAACGAAGTCGACTTGTTCTATACCAATACCAATGTCTGGTACGCCATCGAAGATATCGCCCAGATGATCAAACAGCTGGATCCCAATCATCTGGTTACCACGGTTACCGCCGGTATTGATAAAGCCAAAACCGAACTGATTATGCAACGGGTTCCCAGCATCGATTATTTAAGTATTAATACCTACGGCGGACTCGAAGCCTTACCGCAACAACTACTGGATTATGGCTATAAGGGTGCATATTCGGTCACTGAATGGGGACCAACCGGCCACTGGGAAGTCGCCAAAACCGACTGGGATGTACCGATAGAGCAAACCAGTAGCGAAAAAGCCGCTTCCTATCGCAGCCGTTATCAAGGTGGCGTGCTGGGAGCGCCCCAAAGAGCCTTAGGCTCCTATGCTTTTTTATGGGGGCAAAAACAGGAAACCACCCCAACCTGGTATGGCGTATTTACCGAACAGGGTTACCCGAATGAAATTGTCGACAGCCTACAATACTTGTGGACAGGAGAATGGCCAGCCAATCGCGCCCCATCCATCGATGACTACCGCATCAATGAACAACATGCGATTGACAGTATTCATCTGCAACCAGACAGCCAAAATCAGGCCAGGGTAGATATTATTGATCACGGCAATGACAAATTAACTGTCAGTTGGGAGATCCTGCCAGAAAGCACCGATATTAAAGCAGGTGGCGATCCGGAAGCACGTCCCGAACCTTTAACGGGTCTATTCAATCGCCAGGATAGTGACGGCAACCTCTCTTTTACCGCTCCCGCCCAATCCGGTGCGTACCGGTTATTTGTGACGATCCGCAGTGAGGATAATAAAGTCGCCAACGCCAATATTCCGTTTTATGTGAATAAATAGCGGCTGTTAACGACAAAAAAGCCACCTGAATTGCAGGTGGCGGCTTTATTAACGGAGCTACAGAATCAGTCCAGATCAGCTGCCTGATGACGTTCAGGTACCTGTTCTTCTTCTTCGCCCCAGGTCCGATTAACCTTCACCCCTCGCTTCACAGCAGGTCTTTGATCAATATCGTTGGCCCAGCGTAAAACGTTTTTATATTCATGCACCTGTAAAAACTCCGCCGCTTCATAGGCTCTATTCAATGCGACTTGGCCGTACCAGGACCAGATTGCAATATCAGCAATGGTATAGCTATCACCGGCAATATACTGATTATTGGCAAGCTGCTTATCCAGCACATCCAGTTGGCGTTTTACCTCCATGGTGTAACGGTCAATCGGATACTGATATTTCTCCGGCGCGTACTTATAGAAGTGCCCAAATCCGCCGCCTAAAAACGGCGCGCTACCCATTTGCCAGAATAACCAGTTCAGGCACTCGGTGCGGCCGGCATGATCAACTGGAATAAAGGCGTCAAACTTGTCCGCAAGATATAGCAGGATAGAGCCTGATTCGAAAATTCGCGTTTCGGGGGTCGTGGTCGTGTCGATCAAGGCCGGGATTTTAGAGTTCGGGTTAATGTTGACAAATCCACTGCCAAACTGGTCGCCATCTCCGATCCTGATCGGGTAGGCGTCGTATTCGGCATCACTAAAACCCGCTGCCAGCAACTCCTCAAACATAATAGAAACTTTCACCCCATTAGGCGTTGCCAGAGAATGCAACTGGAAAGGATGTTTGCCTCGAGGCAATTCTTTGTCAAAACGCGGTCCGGCGGTGGGCCGATTAATACTGGCAAATTCGCCACCATTTTCTGCGTCAAATGACCAGACTTTGGGGGGGGTGTAAGTTGGGTCGGACATATTAAATCTCCTTAGCTAGTGGGCATTAATTTACTAATTGGGGCATGTTGGTTAAATACAAGCCTGTTATTAGCCTCTGCTAATTTAATCGCGCAGTTATTAGTTGACGAGCATAACAAGGACTGAAAAGAAAATTCTTTAACCAGCTAATATGCTTAACGATATGCGACCAATGCCACTTATCACGGGTTAAATAGCGCTGGTAATCTATACAGAACAAAGTTAGAATGAACGTTCATTCTAAACGGAGAGTATTCACATGCAGCGTTCCCGCACCTTATTTTTTGCCCTTTCAGCCCTGGCGGGCTCTGTTGCTTTGGCCGGTTGTGGCCAGGAACAACAAAATGCAGCGCCGGCGGCGCAAGCCGTGCCTGTCGGCGTGGTAACATTAAAAAGTCAGACCGTTACCCTGACCAAAGAATTACCCGGACGTATCGCCGCGTCACAAATTGCCGAGATCCGCCCTCAGGTCAGCGGTATTGTGCAATCGCGTCTGTTTACCGAAGGAACGGAGGTGACAGCCGGCCAGCCGCTATATCAGATTGAACCGGCCACCTTTGAAGCTAATTTAGCCAGCGCAAAAGCGGCTGTTGCACGGGCACAGGCAAGCATTGCCAGCAACAAAGCCAAAACCGCACGCTATACCGAATTATTGAAAATCAAGGCGGTCAGCCAGCAAGATTTTGATGAAGCGGATGCCACTTACAAGCAAGCCGAGGCGGATTTATTAACGGCGCAGGCACAATTGAAAACCGCACAAATCAATCTGGACTACAGCAAAGTGTCGGCCCCCATCAGCGGACAGATCAGCAAATCGGCAGTAACAGTCGGTGCATTGGTCAGTGCCAATCAAACAAACGCATTAGCCACTGTGACCCAACTGGATCCCGTCTATGTGGATCTGACCCAGTCCAGCGCCGAACTGCTTGAGTTAAAGCGAGCCTTGGCCTCAGGTGCGATAAATAGTAACGCTTCCGATCAGGCACAAGTGAAGTTAAAACTGGAAGACGGTTCTACCTATAGCCATACCGGTACATTGCAATTCTCGGAAGTGACAGTCGATCCCGGTACTGGATCTGTCACCTTGCGGGCGCAATTTGATAATCCTGAAAAACTGTTATTGCCCGGCATGTATGTACGCGCCGTGATTGTTGAAGGAGTGAAAGCTGAAGCAATCCTGGCCCCGCAAAATGGTATCAGCCGCAACAGTAAGGGTGAGGCTACCGCTATGGTGGTTAATAAACAGGGCAAAGTGGAAGCCAGAGTATTACAGGCTGACCGCACTATAGGTTCGAACTGGCTGATTGAAAAAGGCTTGGCCGCAGGCGATCAGGTGATTGTTGAAGGTCTGCAGAAAGTTCGTCCGGGAGCATCCGTTCAGGCCCGTCCTGCGAGTTCCTCTAGCGCTAACACCCAATAACGGAGATTACTGATGTCACGATTTTTTATCGATAGACCGATTTTTGCCTGGGTACTGGCCATCGTTGTAATGCTGGCCGGTGTGCTGGCAATCAGAGGGCTACCTATCGCGCAGTACCCGTCTATTGCACCGCCAGCAATCAGTGTTAGTGCTAACTATCCCGGAGCTTCTGCGCGGACACTGGAAGATACCGTAACCCAGGTAATAGAACAAAAAATGAAAGGACTGGATGGCCTGATGTATATGTCATCCACCTCTGAATCTAACGGTTCGATGAACCTGACACTCACCTTCACTGCCGATACCAATCCGGATATTGCTCAGGTGCAGGTTCAGAATAAACTGGCACTGGCCACGCCGCTGTTGCCACAAGAAGTACAACGTCAGGGCGTTTCGGTGGCCAAATCGGCGCGCAACTTCCTGTTGGTGGCCGGTTTTGTATCCGAAGACGGTAGCATGTCGAATATCGATATCGGTGATTACGTTGCTTCCAACGTGCAGGACATCATCTCGCGGGTTAATGGCGTCGGTGAAGTCCAGCTGTTTGGCTCGCAATACGCAATGCGTATCTGGCTGGATCCGGCCAAGCTGCAGAGCTACAAACTCACGCCTGCCGATATCAGTGCCGCCATCAGTGCCCAGAATGCCCAGGTATCAGCCGGACAGTTAGGCGGTATGCCAGCGGTTGAGGGTCAGCGCCTTAATGCCACTGTCACCGCGCAAAGCCGTCTGCAAACGCCTGAACAATTTCGCCAAATTCTGGTTAAGACCAACAGCAACGGCTCCGTTGTGCGTTTAGGCGATGTGGCCAAAGTTGAATTAGGCGGTGAAAACTACGGCGTAGTCGCCCGGTTTAACGGCAAGCCAGCCTCGGGTTTAGGGGTTAAACTGGCCAGTGGTGCCAATGCACTGGATACCGCTGAAGGCGTTAAAAAAGCCCTGGCAGATCTGGAGCCTTTCTTCCCAGCCGGATTAAAATCGGTGGTTCCCTATGACACCACGCCTTTTGTAAAATTGTCGATCGAAAAAGTAGTCAGTACCCTGATTGAAGCTGTCGGACTGGTTTTTCTGGTCATGTATCTGTTTTTGCAAAACTTCCGCGCCACACTCATTCCTACCATCGCGGTTCCCGTGGTGTTATTAGGCACCTTTGCCATCTTGTCGGCCTTTGGCTATTCGATCAATACCTTGACGATGTTTGCCATGGTATTGGCAATTGGCCTGCTGGTGGATGATGCAATTGTTGTGGTAGAAAACGTCGAACGGGTTATGACCGAAGAGAAATTGTCGCCCATCGAAGCAACCCGTAAATCAATGGATGAAATTAAAGGCGCACTGGTCGGGATCGCCATGGTGCTGTCTGCGGTATTCGTGCCAATGGCCTTTTTCGGTGGCTCCACCGGGGTTATTTATCGCCAGTTCTCGATTACGCTGGTATCGGCCATGAGTTTATCGGTACTGGTGGCGTTGATCCTGACACCGGCCCTATGTGCCACCTTGTTGAAACCCAGCCATGTACATACTAATGGCTCATTGATTGGTAAATTCTTCTCCGGATTTAACCGTGGTTTCGATCGCACCAATAAAGGCACGCAAAGTTTTGCCAGCCGCATGATCAAACAAAGCAAACGCTATTTGCTATGTTATACACTGATATTTGGTGGCATGGTTTATATTTTTAGTCAGCTTCCTTCTGCCTTTTTACCTGATGAAGATCAAGGCATCCTGTTTAATCAGGTGGTGTTACCTGCCGGCTCAACTACCGAACAAACCTTGCAAGTGGTGGAGAAAATGGAAAACCATTTCCTCAACGACCAGTCCGAGGCAGTTAGGGCTATTTTTACCGTCACCGGCTTCAGTTTTGGCGGTTCAGGCCAGAATGCGGCAATAGGCTTTGTGAATTTAAAACACTGGGATGAGCGTCAACGTGATGATTTGTCGGTCAGTGCTGTGGCAGGCAAGGCAATGGGCTTTTTCTCCGGTATAAAAGAAGCACTGGTTTTTGCTTTTGCGCCACCGGCAGTGGTTGAATTAGGCACTGCTAACGGTTTTGCCATGTACCTGCAAGATAGAGCAGGTGTTGGCCATAACCAATTATTGCAAGCACGTAACCAGCTGTTAGGTATGGCGGCCCAAAGCCCAATCCTGGCAGGAGTACGCCCCAACGGGCAGGAAGATATGCCGGAGTTGTCACTGGATATTGACTTGGCCAAAGCTGAAGCTTTTGGCGTCAGTCAGAGCAATATTAACAGCACCTTATCCACGGCATGGGGAAGCAGTTACGTTAATGACTTTATTGACCGCGGACGGGTGAAGAAAGTCTTTCTGCAAGGTTCCGCTTCCAGTCGTATGGTGCCCGAAGATCTGGGCAAATGGTATGTCCGTAATGCCGAGGGAGAGATGGTTGCCTTCTCTGCTTTTGCCACCTCACACTGGGAATATGGTTCGCCGCGACTGGAACGTTATAACGGCTTTTCATCGATGGAAATCCAGGGTGCGGCTGCGCCTGGATACAGCACAGGACAGGCAATGGATGAAATGGAAAGGCTGGTAAAACAGCTGCCTGCCGGTATCGCCTTTGAGTGGACAGGTATCTCGTACGAAGAACGCCTGAGCGGTGGGCAAGCGCCATTACTTTACGCGTTGTCGTTGCTAGTGGTATTTCTGTGTCTGGCTGCACTTTACGAGAGCTGGTCGGTACCGGCATCGGTTATGATGATTGTACCTTTAGGGGTATTCGGAGCAACGATGGCGGCATGGCTTGCCGGTTTATCTAACGATATTTATTTGCAAGTCGGTTTACTGACTACCATCGGATTAGCCTCCAAAAATGCCATACTAATTGTAGAGTTTGCCATCCACCGGATGGAACAGGGACTGGATTTAGTCGAGGCTGCTATTGAGGCCGTGCGTTTGCGGTTACGCCCTATATTGATGACGTCGATGGCCTTTATCTGTGGTGTTTTGCCCCTGGCGCTGGCTTCCAGTGCCGGTTCAGGTGCGCAGAATGCACTGGGTATTGCCGTCATTGGCGGCACCTTGGCCTCGTCTATCCTGGCAATATTGTTTGTACCGCTGTTTTTTGTACTGGTGCGCCGTATATTCCCGGGCAAACATAAAGTCGCAGAGGAGAATGCAGAATGAGATTCGGTTCAATAACTCTGGGGTGTTTGACCGCACTGATGTTAAATGGGTGCCAACTGGCACCCGAGCAACAGGCCATCACCTTACCGGTACCCGGCAATTATGATATTGCCACCAACAACACTGCAGGCAACGCTGCTGAATTGCCCTGGCTGCAGTTTTTTGATAATCGCAAGCTACAGCAGTTAATTCAGCAAAGCCTGGATAACAATAAAGATCTGCAAATCGCTGCACTGAATGTGCAGCGGGTGCGAGCCTTATACCAGATTGAAGATTCAGCACTGTATCCGGCGCTGGAGTTGAATGCCTCCGGCAACAGACAACGGCTGCCCGGTGATTTAACTGCCAGCGGTACTGCCCAAATCAGTCAGCAATACAGTGCCACAGTGGGTATCACCTCCTATGAGCTGGATCTGTGGGGTAAAGTACGCAATCAGTCACAAGTGGCGTTGCAGCAACTTTATTCTACTGAGCAAGCACAGCGCAGCAGCCAGATCAGTCTGGTAGCAGAGTTGGCCAACGCCTGGTTAACCTATGCGGCCGATCAGCAATTGCTAGAGCTAGCGAAAGAGACGCTGAATAGTCGGCAACAAAGTTTAACTTTGACCGAAAAAAGTTATGAGTTGGGTGCTGCATCGGCGTTAACACTGCATCAGCTGCAAGGCACTGTGGCTACCGCCAAAGTCGATATAGCAAAGTATCAACGAGTATTGCAGCGGGATAAAAATGCGCTGGATTTATTAGCGGGCAGTCCAGTCTCCAGCGAGTTGCTACCCGATCAGCCCTTAAACAAACTGCTCGACTTGCCTGAATTACCTGCCGGTTTGCCATCCGATTTATTGCAGCAGCGCCCAGATATTAAAGCAGCAGAACACGACCTGTTGGGCGCTAATGCCAATATCGGCATTGCTAAAGCCGCTTTTTTCCCTAGCATCAGTTTAACCGCTAATGCCGGCACGGCTTCGGCAGAATTGGATAACCTGTTTAAAGGTGGCTCGGGAACCTGGAGCTTTATTCCATCTATCAACATGCCTATTTTTAATATGGGTCGAACACAGGCCAATCTGGAAGTGGCCGAAACACAGCAGCAGGTCGCGCTGGCAACTTATCAGCAAAAAATTCAGCAGGCTTTCCGCGAGGTTTCTGACAGCCTGGCTGATCGACAAGGTTATGCGGCGCAATTGACAGCACAACGGGAGTTAGCTGACAGTCAGCAGCAGAGTTTTTATTTGTCTGACCAGCGTTTTAAACAAGGTGCAGACAGTTATCTGCAAGTACTGGATGCACAGCGCAACTGGTATGCAGCCGAACAACAACTTATCAGTGGACAGCAAGCTTTACTTGCCAGCCAGATTAGTTTGTATAAAGTGCTTGGCGGCGGTTGGCAAAGCGCGCCCGTTGCCATTAAATAGAGCTTTATCACCGGGCTTTTTGCCCGGTACTGGAATATCTAATGACAGATAAAAATAGCAAGCGACATACCGACCCGGAATTGGCCAAAGCGCGCCGGCAACAAATACTGACAGCAGCCGCTGACTGCTTTCGGCGCAAAGGCTATCACGGTGCCGGTATGGCCGAGATTTCCAAAACGGCGGGCATGAGTGCCGGTCATATTTACAATTACTTTGCCAGCAAAGAAGCCATCATCGAGGCTATTATCCAGCATGATATGGAGGAAATGTTCTCCAAGTTTCAACAGTTCGAAGATCATCCCGGCGATTTGCTTACAGTGATGCTCGATGGTGCAGATGAGGGTGTCGATCGCCATATGGATGCGGAGCAAGGCGCGCTGGAACTGGAAATGCTGGCAGAAGCCGCGCGTAATCAAAAAGTGGCTTTTCTGTTACAGGAGTCCGATACCCAGGCCAGGGCAAGAATGCGCCGCTTGCTTACCGGTGAACGCAGCCTGGTTAAAGATGTTACCGACAAGGAACTGGATGCCCGGATCAATGTGATGTTTGCCATGGTGGGCGGATTGTTATTACGCCGATTTTTATATCCGGAGCTGCAAAAAGATACGGTTTTATTGGCACTAAGACCGGCACTGAAAACCCTGCTGTCGCCTTTCTAGTTAGCAACTGCCAACTCATCTTGAGCGTTATCAACGCCGCTGACCAGTTCCCATAGCGCTGTCCTTTAGCTATGCATCGTGCCGCCCAGACGGGCGGCAATGCTCTTAATTTCCTTCGGATAAGATGCTAGCGCACAACCTGTTTCATCCGTTGCCTCACTTTACGGGAATGCCAAACAGCAGGCACGATAACCAGTATCGCGATCGCGGCCAGTAGCCATTGGTAGCTCAGATCCAGCATGGTTAGGTTAATGATCTGCGCTGCCTGCTCATTGTTGATTTGGGTGGCATAGGCAAACGGCCCGATGGCTGCATCAGAAGCTATCGAAAACCCGCCACTGAAGGCACTTTCCCAGCCAAAAGCAGAAAGGGACGCATAGGCTTTGTAGGCAATCGCCGAGGCACCAAAACCGATAATGCCAATGGCTACGGTGCCAAGACCCACAACGCCAAAACCGACAGCGCCAATACTGATGATGCCAACGGAGACAATCCCCACACTAATGGGCGCAATGGCAACGCCGCCCCAGGCAAACAATAATCCTCGTGCACTACTACCCCCGGCAATCCAGCCAAAAGCAGGTTTATCAGTCACTTCTGGCATACCAAACTGAAAATGAATTAACGGTACACCCCAAAGCTGTAACGCGCTTTTGTATTCGCGCTGCTTTGAGTTTGGTTGGTCGGCTTGATCGAGAAAAGCCTGTGGCTGAAATAACCGCTCTTGCGCTCTAAGTGTGCGCATGGCGGTAAACATGCAAGAGACTAGCATTAAATAACTGGTCACAAACAACAATACCAGCACCAATGAAGCGGCAGTATAAAATCCGGCATAGTTGCTATAACTGAATGCGAGATATTTGAAGGTAAAACTGCCTGCCACATAAACGGCTGCAAAGGACATAAACCACACCAGACTCTTGATAGCAAGCTTGCGTTCCCGTTGGGTACGGGATTGGTCGAGACTGGCACGAAAGCCAAAGAAAGCACTGATCAGCCCAGAGCAGGACGCCAGAAAGGTCAACACACTTGCCGATTTGAACAAGCTACCCGCTTTCGCCGCTCCTCCTCCCAATACTGCGGCTTTTGCAGGAGCGGGAATACTACTGATAATGGCCAAAACACCGGCAGTAAATGCCACGCCGGGCTTGCTGCTGGTTAAAGTACCTTCCACCACATTAGCCATGGCTCTTTTGAGTAACTTGCGGCCACGGGACAAACGCTGTTTGACAGTATCTTCAGACAATTCCAGCGCCGCAGCCACCCGTTCAACCGACTGTTCCTCACGATAGAATAAGACCAGCGGTTCCCGGTAGGTATCCTCCATGCCATCCAGCACTTTCCAAAGCAATGTCTGTTGTTGTTGCTGAATAGCCTGCTCATCCATTCCTGCATTTTGTGCCGCGACAATATTGTGGTCTTCGACTTCCTCAGCATCCTTAACCGGCTGATGATGTTCTTTGCGACGATGATGACTGGCCTTAAAACGTAATATTCCACACAACCAGGACTTCAGTTTTTCCGGGTCGCGCAGAGTATCGAGTTTTTTCCATGCATCAACAAAGGTCTCCTGTGCAATGTCTTCGCTATGCTTGACGTCGCCGACCGCGGAGTACGCCAGGGAACAAAGTAAATTCTGATAACGCCTGACAATTTCGCAAAACGCATCGCGGTCTCCCCCCAGTGAACACATCACCAGAGTTGCATCGTTCGAATCAGTTATCAGGCTTCGCTTTCTAAACATAGGTATCAGTCTCAATTTATCGTTCTATTCCACTATGTGCCGAACTCGCGGTAAAAGGTGACAATTTTTTATGTAAATTAATCACACTTTTTAGTTTTGCAAAAAATCTTAATTTCTTTGTCACCTTTATTCTTCATTAAGGCACTTACTCAACAACGCTGCAATGCGGCAATAAAACTTTAATACCGAAAAACTTTCAATTGGAGACAATATGATGAAAACCTTTAATAAAACCGCGATTCAACTGGCCAGAGCTTGTGCCTTAACCTCTTTGCTGGCTATTTCAAATGGCGTTTGGAGCGCGTCTTTACCTCAACTAGTTGATGACTTTAGCAAGCCAAAAGTTAACAGCTTAGGCATAGAACGACAATTTATGAGTGACACAGTGGCCGGCGGTAAAACCCAGCTCGATTCAGACGTATCAGCAGGCATGCTAAATATAAAAGGTAACATTGTACCGCCGCGAGGACAGCCGGGATGGGCCAGTTCAGTATTACCCCTTGGCGCGATGGGTGTGCCTGAAGATGCCAGTGAATTCACCGGTATTCGACTGCTGGTTAAAATCAACAGTGGCAATATGTCGATTTCGGCCAACAGTACCGAGATCAGCAATTTTGATTTTCATAGCGCGCCTGTTGTGGTGCCAGCAGATAACCAGTTTCATGAAGTAAAAATACCTTTTACTGCCATGCAACGTGGCTGGTCAGAACAAACTCCTCTCAATTCAGCAACACTCAATAGCCTCAGTATCGTTGCTTATGCCATGCAAAATGCGCCCTTCGATTTTGTCATTGATGAAGTCGGTTTTTACTAGGCCTTTGTATGCGGGCTTTGTTCGCAAAGCCCTTTGTTTGAAAAATCAATAAAGTGAAATAGCGCCATGAGTAATTCCTTACCAAGTAATAGCAGGCTCGACTATCTTGATGCGGTTCGAGGCATAGCCTTAATATTAGGCATTTTTTTCCACGCCAGCTTATCCTTTATGCCGATGTATATCGGCTGGGCGGTGATGGATATCTCCACCAGTGAGTTAATCCCGGATTTTGTCATCATCAGTCACTCATTCCGAATGGAACTGTTCTTTTTGATTGCCGGTTTCTTTGCCCATATGAAGTTCCACCAACAAGGTTTACCCGCTTTTCTCGCTTCACGGTTAGTCCGAATTGGAATTCCCTTTATATTAGGCTGGTTTTTACTCCGTCCAATGCTGGTATCTGGCTGGATAATGGGCGCCGAAAGTATGCGGGGTGAGGCAGACATTGGCTCAGCACTCTCACAAGGTTTACGCGTATTAACCGATATCCCGAAAGACTTATTGGTGGGTACCCACTTATGGTTTTTATATTATCTGTTAGTGATTTCGGTCAGTGTTATTGTGATCCGTCGTGTGGTCGTAAGTTACCAACCGCTACAACCTGTCTTGGCGCCATTGTCTGACAGTATCATTGCATGGCTGTGCCAATCCCGTCTGGCGATATTGGCGGTTGCCATTCCCACCGCAGGTTGTCTATGGTTTATGGACCATTGGGGCATGGATACACCGGACAAGTCGCTAATTCCGGCTATACCTGTAGTATTGATATACGCAGGTTTTTTTCTATTTGGCTGGCTACTTCAGCGCCAATCAGAGCTGTTACAACACTTTGCGCGCCTGAGCTGGTTCAAATTCGCCTTATGTATCATGGCCAGTATTGCCAGCGTTGTATTGTCCAAATTCGAGGGGCAATTTAGTCACCCTCAATATCATCTGATTAAGGCCGCTTTTTTGCTCAATTACGCCATTATGATGTGGGCGCTCATTGCGCTTAGCCTAGGCCTGTGCAAGCGTGTTTTTACCCGTTCCAGCAATTTTATTCGCTTCATTGCAGACTCATCCTATTGGCTTTATCTAATCCACCTGCCGATAGTGATCTGGTTACAAGTTGCTGTCGCCGAGTTACCCCTTCACTGGACAGTTAAATGGATAGGCATCTGTGGCATCACTCTGGCTTTATCCATCCTGCTTTATGATCTGTTTGTGCGCTCTACTGTTATCGGTGCGTTATTAAATGGCAAACGCCAACCCCGATATTTGTTTAAGCGTGATGATACTCAACAGGTTATAAAAAGTTCTGCCCCAGGCACCTGAATGCCCTCGACTCTGGATACCACAAGCTGATCAACCGGTATTTTGTCATCTAAGTCAGCTTTCGGTGCGTTTCAGGTTCACATCTGTACCCCTAATATTGGCGGTTTGTGTATATTATTTATGCTCACCGCTATTGCTAACGTCAGCTTCTGGATATCAGCAATCAGAGGTGCAACAACATGAATTTCAGGGACTCCAGCATAGGCTTTGTGCTGATGGCGCTGTGGGGATTTAACTTTTCAGTGATCAAACTCGGTGTATCAGAGGTGCATCCTTTGTTATTGGTGGCGATGCGTTTTTTCTTTGCGGTGTTTCCGATGATATTTTTTATCCGCAAACCGGCAGTACCAAGCCGTTACTTGTTTCTGTATGGACTGTCATTTGGCACCGGGGTGTGGGGACTGGTGACCTGGTCAATTGAGTTGGGACTATCCGCCGGGGTCGCGAGTCTGGTGCTGGAAACAAGCTTTATCTTCAGCATTCTGGTCGGATGGCTGGCCTTAAAGGAGAAGATTGCCCAGTCAACCTGGATTGGTGTCGCACTCGCCACGCTCGGCCTGGGCATTTTAACTTTTGCTCAGGATGGAATGGTGTCTTTTGCAGGGGTGATACTGGCCCTATCCGGGGCATTTTTCTGGGCCATTACCGGCCTGATTGTCAAAAAAGCCAAGCCCAAAACAGTATTTTCATTTAGCGTGTGGGGCATGCTTTGGATCCCCGTCCCGCTGGTTGTATTGACTCTACTCACCAGTGGTATCGAGCCAATCACGGCTTTACCGCAACAGATGAATACCAACGCCTGGTTTTCGGTGCTTTTTCAGGCCTACCCCACTACCCTGTTCGGCTACTGGGTATGGAATTATCTGGTGGTTAAGTACCCGTTAAGCATTGTTTCGCCGCTGGTGTTGCTGGTGCCGGTATTTAGCTTATTGGGAAGTCATATATTCCACGCTGAAATCATCGACAGCGTCAAGATACTTGCCTGCCTGTTAATCTCTGTCGGAGTGGTCGCGCCGCAGATTACTCTTATGCTGCAGTCGCTAAGACAAAATGTGACTTCTCCATTCAGAAAGTCGTGATGAGGTATGCCAGTCGCCTCCTAGAGTCTGGTTTACAGTAGGAGGCGATGGTAGAGACAAAGATTCCCTTGATAGATCGAACAAGGGGCAAAATGTCAAAAAGCCTTAACCCTTAATGAACCTGATACAGTGCTTTGAGAAATTTCTTGGCGGTATCGCGTGGCAAGCACGCTCTCAACGGGTCGCGATTAAAGTCATCCTGTTGGGCCTCAATAATGTCGGATGACCAGGAGTGAGAACCGAAGGTGACATCAACACCGCAATGGATTCGACCGCCCTGGCTATCGGTAATCCTTAAGGTCACCTGATCGGCCTTTATGGCCAAATTGCCGAACGGATACCCGGGTTGGGTATAGCGTTTTTGTAACTGTAATTCTGTTTGATCAATTCCAGCTTCCGCGCCTGGGGCCGGGTTTATCTCTGCAAACGTCAATAACGCCGTGATTAAAATAATCATTTTATTCTCCTTATTAATGGAGCTTGTATGATTAAAAAAACAACGCAAAGACTGAATATACAGACACCAAGTTTGTGATAGATACAGCCAGGATTGTTTGGCTTTATCAAACCGGTTTTTATCACAATTATAAAAACTTTAATTAAATCTGTACCCTATAACTGCAACACATCTGTACACTAAATGCTGACGCTTTTTTCGGTAGGCTAACTTAGCCATCAATTCAGTATTGAAATCATCAGATGAAATATAAATATCAAAAACTTGTTGGTCAGCTAGTTAAACAGATTGAACAGGGCACTTATGCGCCTGGCCAAAAACTGCCTGGCATTCGCAAGTTGAGTAATGTTTCTGATACCAGTATTTCAACCGTCATTACGGCTTATCAAACGCTTGAACAAATGGGCTATGTTGAAGCCAAACCTCGTTCAGGGTATGTGGTTAAAAACAAAAAGCAGCTTCCTGCGACCGACAAATTGTCCTTTAAAGGCATTTCAGCTCCAACCCTGGTCAAAACTCAGGAGGTGGCGTTAGAACTGGCCGGGCGCGCATCAGTTGACGGGATTGTGAAATTTGGAGAAGCCATTCCCGCCTCCCAGTACTTTCCATTTCACGATATTCAAAGAGCGATAAAACGCGTAGCCAAAACCTATGGGCAAAGCGCCATCAAGTATGAAAAAACGCTCGGCAGTGAACAGTTGCGCACCATTATCTCCAGACGAATGGCCGATCACGGTACCTTTGTGTCACCGGATGACATACTGATCACTAACGGCACACAAGAAGCTGTGATGTTGTCCTTACGTCTGGTGACCTCTCCCGGCGATGTGATTGCAGTTGAATCACCGACATTTTACGGGCTATTGCAAATCATTTACTCGCTGGGTTTAAAAGTGATCGAAATTCCGACCTACCCCAAAACCGGTATGTGTCTGAAATCATTAAAACATGCACTGCAAAAATGGAAGGTCAAAGCCTGTTTATGTATTCCCAATTTTAGTAATCCGTCCGGTACATTGATGCCAGATATCCAGAAAATGGAGTTGATCTCATTGCTGCAATCTCACCAGGTTCCCCTGATTGAAGATGACAATTATGGTGATCTTACCTTTAGTGAGCGCCGGCCGTCCTCCTGCTTGGGTTTGTCCAACGGCAGCGATATTTTTTATTGCGGTGGTTTTTCTAAAACGATTTCGCCTGATTTAAGGATTGGCTGGGTCACCAATCCGCTCTATACCAAGCAGCTCGCCTACCATAAGTTTGTGACTAACTTATCCACTTCAGCCTTTCCGCAACTGGTGATCGCCGACGTGCTGTCCAATGGCCACTACGATAGACATTTACGCCGCATTCGCTCTGAGTATAAAGACTGTCTGGAAAAGATGCTGCATGCGGTTGAAAGGTACTTCCCTGACAACACCAGGATCGTCAAACCTGATGGCGGCTTTATGGTTTGGGCTGAATTGCCGGTTCAAATCGATACCATGCAATTACTGGCAGACGTGATCAAAAACGGCATCAGCATCGCGCCTGGCGTAGCGTTTTCGGCCAGTGGAAAATACACTAATTTCATCCGGCTTTCCTACGCCTGTAACTGGAACTCTGCAACAGAGCGGGCACTGGAATATATAGGTAATGCCGCCAAAAACCTGTTAATCGAGCCTGCCCGGGCCTTTGGCAACAACAATTAACTTGTGTTCGGGATGATTAACCCCAGCTCGGGATAATTAGTCCCGCATTGCGGCATTACCAGTTACGCCCGCAAAAACATTGTTAACTCACCAGATCCTAATGCAGATAACGGGCGATGGTATTGATAAACACCGGTAGATCATCCGGTTTTCTACTGGTGATGATCCGCCCGTCTGTGACCACCTCTTCATCGATCCATCTTGCGCCAGCATTGCTCAGGTCTGTTTTAATGCTGGGATAGGATGTCATTGTGACATTATTGACCAGCTTCGATTCAACCAGTAACCAGGGGCCATGACAAATCGCTGCAATAGGCGCCTCGCCAGTTTCTGAATAAAATTGTTTAATAAAATTGACCGCTGCGGGAGTATTGCGCAACTTGTCCGGATTGAATAATCCGCCAGGCAGTACCAGTGCGTCATAGTCCGACGGTTGTGCTTCATCAAGCACTTTGTCGACTTTTACCGGTTCTCCCCAGTCAGTTTCGTTCCACCCCCTGATTTCGCCGGATTGAAGTGAAACAATGTCGACTTGTGCGCCCATTTCAGCCAGTTGTTTCATCGGTTCAAATAATTCGCTTTGCTCAAATCCGTCGGTGGCTAAAATGGCTAGTGTTTTACCTTGTAAATTCAGGCTATTCATCATTTTCCTCCTAAGGTGCGAGGCCCGGGGTATTTACCGTCGAGCCGCTAGATTCAGTTAGGCCATTAGTCGCTTATTTATGTCTAACTCACATTAGTGTGGTGCAAAGCCTATGCCAGCCACCAGAGCTATCCGCACCCCCTGTTAATCGCCGCCTGAATGTCAATATTCCAGTCTTTAAATCAGTACCCTTTGCGAAATTTTGTAGATTTGCCAACACTATTCGGCAATTTTTACTGAGTAGGCACAAAAACAAGGATGTGGGGATTGCAACTATACTGGGCATAAAACCCTAGAGCCTGTTGATCTTTGCGGTATACTTTTGCAACGAATCGTGCGGCATTTATACAATGAAGCACGATTGTGGTGTAGTTGCTCTACATGAATGAGTGCTGAAGCCGCAGAAATGCCGCACAAACGTTGCCCAAAGGGTTCGTCCTAAACGCTTTATACTCTTTGTTGCTTATTTTTGACTTAATCCATTAGGCCTGCAAATAAGCGCCGCGATTAAAAAGCGTTTAGTTAGAACAAAATTTATACCGCAAAGATCAACAGGCTCTAGTCACAAGGTTCAAATATGAATGTAAAAATAGAGGATACCCAGGCTGAACCCTCGACATCGCCGCTGGGCGAGATCAATAAAATTTTTCATCAGGGCTACGCCACCAACAAACAGCAATTCAAGCAAAAGATTACCAACGGCGATATTTTGCTGATTGTCAGGATGGACAGCCGCCTCATCAGTTTATGCGCCAATGAAGTCAGCGAATATATAATCAACGATACCCGCTATCAAAAACTCAAGGCCGTCACCCACACGACGCTTGCGGCCTATTACACGCTGTTGCAGCAACCTGTCGAAGACGCCATCCCGTTAATCCGCAACTGGCTGACAGAGATTGCAGATGACAATAGCGAGCCCATCTTTACCGACGTTGTCGATACAACCAGACAGTTTCTGCTGAATATCGAACAATCCGGCGCCATTATGCATACCGAACTGATGACCTACACCAAAAAACTGGAACCCATTTATGCCCGATTGCTTATGCAAAGCGCCGAGGATGAAGTCGCCCGGCTGGTGGAACAGTTGCAAATCATTAACCAACGATACAAAAAACCGCCGTCAGATATATTTTTTGTGGTTTTTGGCGGCCATCAATCCCGCTATCGTGAGCTGGCAAAGCTGGTTTTCACCAAATGGTACGCGGACACCGATGATCACATCCTGGATGCTGATCACCACATCAAATACAGTGAAGGAGGAAAAACACTGGATGATGCCGTCGATCTCGTTGCCACCGCAATGGCCGACAGGGAACTGGCACAGACGTTTTTGGGTAATAGCCAGGGACTCAATCAGGACGTGTTGGGCATCGTGGCCAAAAAAGCCATTGAGCGTTTCTGGCAGCGCCATAGCCATCTTGACGCTAGTTCAGGCAAAAATAACTGAAAGCCCGACGCCGCTAGGTGCAAAAAGAGCGTTATCGAGAAGCGTGGCTTATCCGGAGCTGGGGTTAAATAAAGGTTATCCCGCCAGCCCCTTCATTACGCGCTCAACTATAGCGCTGGCGTCGATGGATTTATCCAGCGTGCCATACTGGTGGTATTGCTTGTCGGACAATCTGGCGCTAACAAACGCCTCTGCAATCCACTGTTCTCCGTAAACTTGCAACGTCGCCGCCTGCCACAACAACGCCAGTTGCTCCATCAGTTGACGTGCACGTATCTCAATATCCTGTTGCTCAGCCAGTTCGGCCAGCAGGCTATCCAGTTTACGATCAAACAACGGCAATTTACCGCGCGCTTGCTCCAGCTCATTAATCAAAGCCTTTAAGGTATCGGGCTCTTTATTCAGTACCCGTAACAAATCCAGACATTGCACATTACCCGAACCTTCCCAAATGGCATTAACCGGGGCTTCACGGTACAGGCGACAGACTATATTTTCCTCCACATAACCCACTCCACCCAAACATTCCATTGCTTCATAAGTGTGCTGGACCGCCCGTTTACAGATCCAGTACTTACCGATTGCGGTGGCACTTCTAATCAACGCTGCCTGATGCGGATCGTCACTATGATCGAGTGCATAAGCAATACGCAAACTGATCGCCAGCGCAGCTTCGGCTTCCAGGGCCAAATCGGCCAGCACATTGATCATTAAAGGCTGCTGATGCAAGTTTTTACCAAATACATTGCGCCCCGAAGTATGCCAGATAGCTTCTTTGGCTGCTTGCGCCATCAGTGCACTGGAGCCCAGCATGCAATCGTAGCGTGTCAGTGCCACCATCTGGATAATAGTATTAATTCCGCGTCCTTCTTCGCCTAGCAACCAGCCATGCGCACCCCGAAATTCAATCTCCGAACTGGCGTTGGATTTATTGCCCAACTTATTTTTTAAGCGTTGGATATGCATCGGGTTTTTACTGCCATCCTCGCGCCAGCGCGGCACCAGAAAACAGGATAGTTTGCTATTCGCCTGCGCCAGAACCAGAAATCCGTCACACATGGGTGCCGAGCAAAACCATTTATGGCCGACCAGGCTGTATAGCTTGCCTGCTCCCGCCTGTTCAACCGGTTCCGCCACTGTGCTATTGACACGCACATCAGAACCACCCTGTTTTTCGGTCATGGCCATTCCTATCGTCAGGCCTTTTTTTTCAAACCAGGGTTTATTCGCGCCGTCATAATGCCGGGCAACAACTTTTGGTAACCAGCGCTCGGCAACATCGGGCTGCACAGAAATAGCCGGAACACTGGCAAACGTCATGGTTAACGGACATCCCGAACCGGGATCGGCATGATTGTGTAAAAAGGCCAGCGCCCCTCGCACCACATGCGCTCCTTTGCGTTTGTCTGTCCAGGGTAAACTGCAATGCCCCTGTTCAATAGCGTGTTCCATCAACTGATGGTAAGCCGGATGATAATCCACCTGATCGATACGATTGCCAAAGCGATCATGGGACTGAAACTCAGGCAAATGTTTATTGGCCAAAAACCCGGCTAATTGCAAATGATGGCCAATACCCTGGCCGAATTCGCTCAGTGCCGCATCACCCCAGCTTCCACCAAACTGGTTAACCCAGTAGCGTAATACCGCATCGCCGTTATAGGCATTGTATTGCTCCAGCGGAGCTGGCTGGTTAAACACCTGATGGGTTTCTGCGGATGTCCGGATTGGATGTTGTGAAGCTTTGCTAGCTGACATTAGCGCACCTTAAATCTACTGATAGTTATAAAAGTTGGCTTTGTGATAGTAGCAAAATTTGACGGTTTGGCACCTATAAGCAGAATGGCCTTTCAGACATAAAAAAGGCCGGCTGAATGGCTCAGACCGGCCCCAGAGGACAACTCTTTTTATATGAACCGGTTAGAACTTGGCCGAGATCCCGGCAAAGACACGACGTCCATAGTTGTAATCGGACAATAGCACCCTGGTACCACTTTCCGACTGGGCAAAAGATTGCTGATTTTCATCGGTCAGATTCAGCACCTGTAAACTCAGTGAAATGTTCTGATTCAGGTTATAGCTGAAGTTGGCATCCCACTGGCCGTAGGCGTCGGTATAACGGTCAATATCACGCGACAATCCGGCAAAATACTCACTGCGATAGGTATAAGACAAACGCGCCAGCAGGCCGTCTTTTTCATAATAACCGCTAAGGTTATAGGTATCTTCGGAGTTGTTCGGTAATACCGCGTCTTCCTCGTCCATTTCGGCGTCCTGATAGGTATAGTTGGCCTGGGCGCCAAAACCGTTGCCGAAATCATGTTGCAGATTAACTTCTATGCCCTGATTAACCCCGCCTTCACCGTTAATCGGCGTGCGTAATTCCATTTGTTCAATGTGGTAACCCACTCCTTCTTCATCCAGCACATTGGTGGAATCGTCATCCGGCAGCAACACATTGGCCAAGACCATATCTTCGGTCACATAGGATTTAATATTCTTATAGAAATAGGCAAACGAAAGAATGGATGCATCGGTGAAATAGTATTCTACCGAAAGATCATATTGATCGGCTTTGGTCGGATCGAGTTCAGGGTTACCCTGAATACCGCCAGTGCGCGAGTATATTTTGCGGTGTGCCAACAAGTCATAGTCCGGACGCGCGATAACGCTGGCGGCAGCAAAACGCAGTATTACGTCATCTTGCAAGGTATAAGAGATGTTCAAACTCGGCAGCACATCGGTGTAATCACGATCGGTGGTTACCGGTGATTGCGCGTCTGCCAGTTGGTCGCCCGGGAACCAGCCATCCGGTTTAAGGATGTCAAAACCAATACTCTTTTGTTTGGTTTGCGCCACCCGCACCCCGACATTACCGCGCCATTTACCGGAATCGAAATTAGCCTGCACATAAGCACTGGTCACTTTTTCGTTGAGTCTGAGGGCATAAGATGGGTGCCAGTAACTGCGCAACAATCCCACTTCATCAAAAGCGCTATCCAGTTTGCCAAAGTCAAAGTCGTACAGGTAAGGTTGTACTCCGCCGCCCATAAAGTCATTAACCGGATCCATAGCCCAGCCGCCGAGATCCAGCGCCTGTACCCCAAACCCCGGATACAAACTCTCAAGATAGGCAGAACCACTGTATTCCTCGTTATACGAGAACCACGGATAATGTTCATTTAGTTGCACCAGAGAGGTTTTGTCGTGGTCGCTGTAGCGCACACCAAAATCAATCGAGTTAAACGCGCCATATTCCACCGGCACGTTTATATCGGTCTGGAAATAGGTTTCTTTCTCGTCATTCACATAGTTTTTGTCAGCGATATACACACCGACATAATCTTCCGGTTGGGTCTGATCCGACAGGGTGAAATCAATCTGGTTATTGCTTAAATCAAACGTTGCATCGGATTGTGCTTCAAAATCCAGTGCCCGTATCGAGATTTGTCCATCGGCTTTGGTAACACCGGCCTGGGCTTTTAGGGTAAATTTATCCGCGCTCCACTCCAGTTTCAGATCGTGAACCCGTGTTTTATAGGCACCGGCTTCGCGGGTGGTGGTGTAACGGGATTCCAGATAGTTACCGTAATGATGCCATCTGGCATCACTTTGCAAGTCGGCATCGTTAGACGCCAAATTACCTGAGATCAACACATCATCTTGCAAGGTACCGGTTAAATCGGCAAAGCTGTTTTCCCCTACCCAAACACCGTTAGCAAATGACGTGTTTTCTTTGTCGGCTTTGGAATACAAATTATGGAATGTCAGTACCATGTTATCGGCCAGCGCATACTGCAAGGTGCCGGATAGCGTATTCAGATCTTTTTCAGCATTAAAACGGGACGCATTTAAATTACGTGGGGTGTAATAGGTCATCTCGTCATTAGCGGCAATATGATTAAAACCGCCCGCACTCAAACCGTCGCGCTGGGTGGTTGTTTCTTTTAGCACTGCACCAATGTTAAAACCAAACTTGCTGTCAGCATCTTTCCAGCTGTAAAAACCCGACAAGGTTGGACTATGTTCTCCGGTAGTTTCCTGATAGACATCTTTTAACGAAAACGCCATGGTATTGGCTTCGGAATCAAAAGGGTTACGGGTTCTGACAATCACCGTTCCGCCCAGAGAACCTTCAACCACCCTGGCTTCTGCCGATTTGTGTACTTCCAGTGTATCAATCAGCTCGGTGGGTAAAAGAGAATAGTTAAAACCACGCGACGCGCTCACGATGGAACTGCTAGCGGTAGCCGAAGCCACATTCTGGCCATTTAGCAGAGTCAGGTTCAGATGCGGCGCTGTGCCGCGGATACTAACCCTGTCACTTTCACCTTCCGACTTTTGTACCTGCACACCGGCAACGCGCTGCAAGGCATCGGCAACGGTTTGATCAGGGAATTTACCAATATCTTCAGCAGAAACCGCATCAACAATAACATCTGAGAAGCGCTTGATGTTGAGGCTCTTTTGCATGGAACCGCGAAAGCCCTTCACCTCAATACGTTCAGTGCCCTCTTCTTTTTTGTCTTTTTTATCATCCTGCTGATCTGCGGCAGCAACATTGAAGGCTGCGCTCCCACCAATCAATAGCGCCAGATTTACTGCAACTGCTACTTTTTTCTTGCTAAAGCTAAACATTGCCATCCCTTTTAAGAATAATTAATTACAAATATAAGGTTATTTTTGTAATTTTTTATCTTTTTATGATAATAATGTCAACCGCTTTGTAAAATTTGTGTAAAAATCCGGGCGTGGAATATAGGTCAGAGAGTGCCGATTTCATCAACGATGCATGGCTGACGGAATTTCTATTGTGAATAGAAATGAACGAAAATCACCTTAGACAATTCATCAGAGTCTGGTGTTTTTTGCTTGAGTTTGCCACGGCAGGAAAAACCGGTAACCCAACTCGTTTTTTTTACACAACAAGGGCTTTAAATAACAAACAAACCCGTCGGGCCATGTTTCATTGCTACGCCCAAACACCAATAAACCGGCTTAAGCCGGTTTATTGAATTGCTTTTCATTGCACTAACGAAGCTGAGCTTTGTATAAGGTTTTTTACTCGATTATCAAGCCGCCACTGGATTGAGTAGAGTACCGATTCCGTCAATACTAATCCGTACATCATCCCCGGGTAATAAGCTAAATTCACCAGGAGGGACAATGCCAGTACCCGTCATTAACAATGCCCCATGGGGGAAACTGCATTCACGGTACAAAAACTCAACTAACTGGGTAAACTGGCGCTTAATTTGACTGATAGCAATGGATTCCTGAAAAATAGGATGCTGCTCGCGCTCAATGGACAAGTGAATTTGTGTCTCCATTGCGAGCTCATTCTCTAGCACCAAAATACAGGGGCCTAACGCCGCACATCCATCGTAGGTTTTCGCTTGTGGTAAATACAGCGGATTTTCCCCCTCAATAGAGCGGGAGCTCACATCATTACCAATGCTGTAGCCAATAATTTTTCCGCTGGCAGAAATCACCAACACCAGTTCCGGCTCCGGGACATCCCAGGTTGAATCTGCTCGCACCCGAATAGGTTCACCGCTAGCTGAAATACGGTTAGCGGTGGCTTTAAAAAACAATTCAGGGCGCTCAGCCTCGTACACACGCTCATAAAAGTCACCACCGCCGGCTTCATTGGCTTCTTCCTGACGCCCCTGTTTACTGCGTAAATAGGTTACACCACTGGCCCACAACTCCTGACTTTGCACCGGTGCTTGCAATTGAGTATTAATCAGCGTGTCGGCGTTTGTCATGGGGTGTAGCGATTGACTCAAGCTAAGCAGATCTTGGTACAGATTGTCATTATTAATTAGCGTGTCCCAGTTTTTCTGCGGCAGGGTGTAATATTGCCCGTCAAGTTCCAATAGATTTGCCGAAGCCGTTTTGTATAGTTTCATTGTTTAAAATACCAAGTCGATAATGAACAAAAAGAGCACAGCACTGGAGCCCAGTATCAAGGTTCCTAGACTGTGCAAGCGATATCCCTGCTTTACATCCATGCCTGACATTTGCGTTACCACCCAAAAAAAGCTGTCATTGGCATGTGAAATAACCGCCGACCCAGCGCCAATGGCAATCACTAACATGGCTTTTTGTAGTTCAGATGAAAATCCCAGGGTTTCTGCCAACGGCAGCATAATTGACGCGGTAGTGATCAGCGCGACGGTTGAGGAACCTTGCGCGCTTTTTATCGCAGCGGCGAGTAAAAAGGGTAAAAATATCCCTAGATTGACATCACTGAGCAGATCACCTAATAACTGGGCGATCCCGGAATTTTGTAGCATTTTGCCAAAAATGCCCCCTGCGCCGGTAATTAAGATGATCGATGCCGAACTGGACAAGGCCTTACCTATCCAACCTTCCGTTGACAGCATCTCGGTATGCAGTTTTTGGGGGAGGAGCAGTGACAAAAATACCCCAACCAGCAACGCAATAAAGGGCTCGCCAACAAACATCACAATATCAACAACCATCCCCTGCCACTGCAAGGCATTCAATAACGACCGGCTGAGTATCAATACAATGGGCACAATCACCGGCAAACTGGCCAATCCGACCCCGGGCGCACTTTGTTGTAGTTTGAGCAGTTGCTGTTCGTCCATATCAGGATTAGGGTCAATCCAGATTTTGGCGGCGCTTTTAACTGCAAACACCAGCGTGACGCCCAGCGCTAACAAACTAACCGGAATACCCAACATCAATACCAAACCCAAATCTGCACCTAATATTCCCGCTGCAGCAATCGGCCCTGGAGTCGGTGGTACCATAGTATGTGACGCGGTGAGCCCCATCGCTAAAGCAACCGCCGTACCCGCCAGTGACAGTCCTGCTTTTTTAGATAAACTCTTGTTTAGTGGTTGCAGTAGCAAAAAACCGCTGTCGGCAAAGACTGGAATGGAAACAAAATACCCCATCAATCCCATTGATTGAGGTACTTGATGGCGCCCTACCTTTTTTAAAACCCACTCGGCAATAGCATAGGCGGCCCCGGTATTTTCCATAAAGGCCCCTATAATCACCCCGAGGACAATCAATAATCCAATACCACCAAGGGTTTTACCAAAGCCTTCATTAACTGATTGAATTATTTGTTGTGTGGGTATTCCCGCTAAAAAACCATAGGCTAAAGCGACTAATAATAGAGCAACAAAAGGATGTAACTTACAGCGCACCGTTAACAGCACAATGGCCACAACACTTAATATCAACCATAGGATCAACATCAGTGTAAGTCCCTGTCTACCTGACTACCTGACTTACCAACCAACACACCTAAATCAGCCCCTTTGTCAGCTTGTTCAACGTTATCAATATAAATTTTGACATAACCCCGTTCAGCTAATGGCTCCGGCGGTTGCCACGCTTGCCGACGTTGCGCCAGTTCCGCATCAGCCACTAACAACTGCAACCGGCGCGCAGGCACATCTAATTCAATAAGATCACCGTTTTGCACTAAAGCCAAGGTTCCTCCAATTGTCGATTCTGGAGATACATGCAGCACTACTGTGCCATAGGCGGTGCCGCTCATTCGCCCGTCGGAGATCCGCACCATGTCTTTTACCCCTTTCAAGATCAGCTTTTCCGGTAGATCAACGTTGCCAACTTCCGGCATGCCTGGATAGCCTTTAGGGCCAACGCCTTTGAGCACAATCACACAGTTTTCATCAATATCCAGATCGGGATCATCGATACGCGCGTGATAATCTTCCATACTTTCAAACACCACAGCCCGGCCGGTATGTTGCATTAACCTTTTGCTGGCGGCTGACGGCTTGATTACCGCACCGTTTTCACACA
This sequence comes from Neptunicella plasticusilytica, assembly GCF_047922965.1. GTDB lineage: Bacteria > Pseudomonadota > Gammaproteobacteria > Enterobacterales > Alteromonadaceae > Neptunicella > Neptunicella plasticusilytica. Next base: position 754,554 of record NZ_CP150481.1, on the reverse strand, counting down.
GATTACCAGTCAGCACTGCAATACCGGCGTTTTCCTGAAAGGGTCGATCATAGGTGGCGATGACATCACGGTTATAACATGGCGCTTTAGCATAATTATCCGCAAAGGTTTTGCCGTTTACTGTTAGCACATCCTGATGTAACACCTTGGCCATTTCTTTGAGCACCACTGAAATACCACCGGCATAAAAATAATCTTCCATTAGATATTTTCCTGAGGGCATCAAATTAAGCAGCAATGGAATGTGGCTAGCGAGCTCATCAAAATCGCTTAAATGTAATGGCACGCCAATGCGGCCAGCAATGGCCTGCAAATGTATAATTAAATTGGTAGAACCACCCACTGCAGCATTGACCTTAATGGCATTTTCAAAAGCCTTGCGAGTTAGAATTTTGGATAGGGTCAAATCTTCATTCACCATTTCCACTATTCGGCGCCCTGCAAGCTGAGTCATGACTTTTTTGCGTGAATCCACAGCGGGAATAGATGACACACCGGGCAAGGTTAATCCAAGGGCTTCAGCCATAGTGGCCATGGTTGAAGCAGTTCCCATGGTGTTGCAATGCCCGGCACTGCGCGCGGCGCCAATTTCAGCCTCAAGCAAATCTTCGTCACTAAACGTGGCGGTTTTTTGACCTTCTTTGATGGTCCAGTTAAAACTGCCAGAACCGATTTCCCCACCGCGAAACTTACCATTGAGCATTGGTCCACCGGGTACCAAAATAGTCGGGATATCCACACTGCACGCTCCCATAATGCAAGACGGTGTCGTTTTGTCACAACCAGTTAGCAACACCACGCCATCTAACGGATTCGCCCGAATCGATTCTTCCACATCCATACTGGCCAAATTACGGAACAACATGGTGGTTGGACGCATAATGGTTTCACCCAATGACATCACTGGAAATTCCAATGGAAAACCACCGGCCTCAAGGACTCCTTTTTTGACAAACTCTGCGAATTCTCGCAGGTGCCCGTTACAGGGCGTTAGCTCCGACCAGGTATTACAGATACCGATAACCGGTCTACCGCGAAACATATCATCGGGGTATCCTTGATTACGCATCCAGGAACGATGTACGAATCCCATTTTGTCTTTGCCACCAAACCACTCCTGACTGCGCAGCTTTTTCTTGGTCATTGTGCGTTCCTCGGCGTTAAACGATGGGATCAAGGGTTTTAATACCGTTGACAGTCCGTAACAAACCTAATGGATTGGCATCTTTTAATGCCTCTGGTAACAATGTTTGCGGAAAATTTTGATAACAGACGGGTCTGATCCAGCGATGGATGGCAGCGGTCCCAACTGCAGTAAAACGCGAATCGGTAGAGGCCGGGAAAGGGCCACCATGAACCATGGCGGGACAAACTTCGACCCCCGTTGGAAATCCGTTGATCACCATTCTGCCGACTTTAACTGACAGCAGATCCAATAATGCAGAATGCTCCTCAAGTTCATCTTTAGCGCCATGTACAGTGCCGGTTAACTGCCCCGGCAAACTCAGTAACACTTGTTGGATTTGAGCAACTGTTTCACACTCCACCAACAGTGATGCTGGTCCAAACACTTCTTCATGTAATTGCGGATTGGCAAGAAAATACGACGCCTGAGTGCGGAATAATGCCGTCTGGGCGTAGAACCCTTCAGTTTGCGCAACGGGCTCGCCATTGGCCGCGACGGCAACACCTGAATACTGGGTAAATTGCTCTACACCTTGTTGGTAATTTTGGCAGATCCGTTGATTAAGCATCACGCCCGCGCCAGCTCCATTCAACTGTGCACTGACTGCCTCAACGAAGGTATCCAGATGAGGACTTTTTAGCGCAACAATCAGCCCCGGATTAACACAAAACTGTCCGGTACCAAGTGTCAGTGCCCCCACGAATCCAGCAGCAATATCAGTGGCCGATTCCGCCAATGCATGGGGCAGTAACACCACAGGATTAATGCTGCCCATTTCGGCAAAAACCGGAATAGGTTCCGGCCGAACTGCCGCCATTTTAGCGATACTGGTTCCTCCTTTGATGGAGCCAGTAAAGCCGATAGCCTTTACTTGTGGTGCATTAATTAATGCCGCCCCGGCGATATTATCGTCGCCCTGGATATAACTGATCACGCCGGTCGGCATATCACATTCTCTGGCCGCCCGTTGCAAGGCCTGAACCACTAATTCTCCGGTACCCGGGTGCGAAGGATGTCCTTTCACAATAACTGGACATCCTGCTGCCAGTGCCGATGCCGTGTCACCACCAGCACTAGAATAGGCCAACGGGAAATTGCTCACGGCAAACACCGCCACAACCCCTATTGCCTGATTTAAATAACGCAGATCAGGGCGTGGTATTGGCTGTCGTTGAGGCAAGGCGGAATCAATACGTGGATCCAGATAATCACCAGAAACAATATAATCAGCCTGCATTCGCAACTGACCAACAGTGCGTGCCCGCTCCCCCTCACAACGACCACGGGGGTAGCCGGTTTCCTGTTGCATACAGTCTAATAATTCATCACCCAGTTGCATAATGTGATCAGCACAGGCATGCAGAAATGTCGCCCGCGCTTTTAGCGATGTATTACGGTAGCCAGCGAAGGCCTCTCCCGCTAATTCTGCTGCTACGCTAACTTGCTGTTCGCTGGCTTTAGTGTGTTGTGTCGCTATGGGTTGTCCGGTGGCCGGATTCACCGCTTGAAAACTGCCCGCGTCACCCTCTTGCCACTCTCCTGCGATCAATAACTTGCCCGAAATAGTCATTATTTCAGATCCTCTCACAATGATTGGTTAACATTTATTTAACAAACAGTGTGACATAAACGGAAAAAAGGGTTAGTGGTCAAATTTGTTATTTGACTAATAAAATCTTGCATTTAGCAATTAGAGTTGCAGATTTAAGAACAAGCTGGATTATTTTGCTGTACCTACATATAAAAACAGCACTAATTAACCTGTCGTGTACCATTTAATAAAATTGCTGTGTCGCAGTTGGCATGGCGACTCTTTGCGGTAATGCCGGATCTAGGTAGATCAACAATAAGCTGCTTTGGCCAGCAGAAAAGCGGACTTCCAGTACGGGATGGTGTTCACAACAGCTGACCGATTCTCTAGCTCCGATAAAATCCTAACAAGAGGATAAAACGTTATTGGGCACTTTCGCGCACCATGCATGAATGAATAGTGCCTGGTAACAGAGTAGCGGACTTTGGAACCCTCCTGAGACAATAATACTTTCAATTTCGGCAGGCTCTGACACTGCAAGATGGGTTCTCCACAACGCAGTTGATTCTTGTGCCTTTTGTCTGGATAGTCCGGTAAACATTTGCATTTTAATCCACGCGTCTTTTAATCCTTCATAGGACTGGGCTGTTGCCGGGCGAGCAAGATCGGCGTTAAATAAATAGCCCCCGGATTTCATGCGATTACGGACCTGTTTAAAAAATTCGCGTCGCTGTTGTACATCAGTTAAAAACTGCGAAACCAAAATCGAGGTGGCCGCATCATAGAATTTATCTGCTGGAAGTGAGTCGATATAGCCGATATGAAAATCACACCTTGCTGACAAGCCCGCTTTTTCAACTTTCTGCCTGCATACATCCAGCATTGCTTCTGACGGATCGAGTGCCATGAATCGCCACTCCGGATAACACTCGGCCAGGGCTATAATTTCAGCCCCCGTCCCGGCCCCGACGCACAATATCTCGCTTTGGGACGGCAAGTCCCTAAAGACAATATTCAAGATCGAGTGCAGGGCATTTTTAAGCGCAGCAAGACGCTCTGAGCTTTTATCGTAATGAGCGGCATGTTCTTTACCAAAAAAATTGGGTCTGTCGTTATCCATAGTTATGTTCTCGATTGTATTGGCCTACTCTTGTAACAAATATAATTACATAAACAACTATTATTATGCAACCATAATAGTTACGTAACTACAGTTAGCTAGTTCGCGGGGGATTTGATTAGGTTTCCGACGACTTTACTTTTAGCGTGCGTGCCGCGTCAGTCGCCATCGATGAAATTGATGTTTTTCTAAATGCGGCATAATGTAGCCTTCATATTTTGGCGACATTTTAGTCACATTGGCTTTGCTAACCTCACAGCGTTTCATCAAATAAATACAATTAATCGTTGGAGGATAGCTATATGAGCAAGCAATTGAGACAGGCATGGTGGTTAAATCTTGGAGGGATAGCACTATGAGCAGGTACCTGAGACAAATATCCTGGTTGACTCTGTGGCCGCTTATGATTGGCTTTCCATTTTGCGCAAATGCAGCCGAGGCGCCCGGTTCGCTGACCATTATAGTCAAAGATCAGAATACAGACCGGCCATTATCAAGTGTGCAGATCACACTCAAGGAACGAGAAACCTCGTCTACGCAAACGTTAGCAACCGACGAACAAGGTCGCACCGTCGTTGAACAGCTCGACCCGGGTCTCTACTCGGTGAACGTGACCAAAAGCGGGTTCGCTTCATTGTATGAGCCAAGCATACGCGTGGTGACGCGCAAAAATATCAAGGTAGAATTTAAACTTAGAGAACACACAATTGAAGTCGTGGAGGTTCGGGCGCAGCAAGCCGATATCTCTGCCTCAGCTTCCAGCACCTATCTCGACAGAGAAGCGTTGCGAAGCGCTGTGGGTGGTGGTGCAGATCCACTCCTCTCGTTGGACGGATTGCCCGGCCTGGCATCCAACAGTGAATTCGCCAGCTTTAGTGTACGCGGCCGCGGACCAAGAGATAATTTGTTATTCGTTGATGGCTTTCCCTTTGATAAAGCCGTGCACTTTGATGCAACACTGGGAGAAGAGGAAGATATCGGTGGGGGCGGCCGTTTCTCGATTTTCGCACCCAACGTCGTCAGCGGAGCGGAGTTCTCTCCAGGTGGTTGGGGGCCGGCTTATGGTGGCCGTGCAGCATCGCTACTCAAGCTGGACGTTGCCGATGGTAACCCAAGTCCGTCAGCCAGTTTTCGCTATGACCTCGCAGGCTATGAAGTGGGTTACGATGGCCCTGTCGGCATCACTAAAGACGCAACCATGCTGATGTCTGCCCGTCGACTGGACTTCGGCAAGTTATTTGAAACGATTGAAGAGCTGGACATTGGTGAGCCGGTGTTAAGAGATATCATCGTCAAGTCGGTTATCCCTGTTAATCCGGACAACACACTGGAAGTTCTGCTAATGGATACCCACGAGGACTACACTCGCGGTGTCACTCACGTTTTTGCGTCGCCAAATTTCGAAGATGTCGCGCTGCAGGATGAAGTGCAGGATAGTGATTTATATGGTTTAACTCTGCGGTCATTAGTTTTTGATCAAGCGGTCTGGACCAACAAGCTTTATTACCGCAAAAGTGACAAAATCAGCTCAGAAGGTGAGGCCTTTCCTGATCTGGTCCCCGCAGACTCGCCCGCGTCTGATTTTCCGGTGCGGGAGAACATTATTACCATAGGTGAAAATGAAACGGAGATCGGCTGGCGAAGCGACTTTGAAACACTCAATCAATGGGGTACGTTCAGTGCCGGTGTTCGGGTTACGCAGATTGAACTGGACTACAACACTGTCCTGGATGGCAATTGGAACCGGTTTGTCTACGACGACGATGACTTCAGACCGGATCCCGGGCAGCATTTTATAGTACTGACGCCTGAGAGTATCAACTCATCAATACGACAGAAAGAAACCAACTATGCTGGCTACGTCGATCAGGTTTTTGAATTCGGTGATTGGGATCTTGGCACTGGCTTGCGGGTCGAACGGGACGGTTTTGCCGACGAAAGTTTTGCGTCACCGAGGTTTAGCGTCAACTGGCAGCCGGGTAACAGTGTCAGGTATTTTGCCACCGCTGGATTATTTCATCAGTCACCACGCTATTTAGAACTTGCTGCTAATGAGTCAAACAAGCTTAAGACTGAAAAAATCACCCATACCAGTGTCGGTTTTAAGTATTTCCCGACCAACAACTGGTCCCTGTTAACCGAGGCCTATTATCAAAGCCTCGACAAACTGGTGGTAGACCTTGACCGGGCAAGCGGAACCTTTGCCAACCTGGGTGATGGTTCGTCGTACGGTGTCGATTTCGTGGTGCAGGGTACGATTTTCGAAGGCCTTTATGCTACCGCAACCTATTCTTACAATGATGCCGTTGTTGACCGCAAAGATGGTCGCGGGGATGTCGCCGCAGAATTTAGTCGCAAACATGTCGCTACGCTCGGCTTGACCTGGGAAATCAACGATCACTGGAAGGTTGCCGGGCGCTACAAATATCTGTCCGGCAGACCAGACGACGAGTTTATTATTCACTCAGACGTGTTAGGGTCAGGACAGCCCCTACGCTACTCAAAAGAGATTACCGAACGTAATGTTGGTCGTAAAAGTGGTTCTGGCTTGTTGAACGTTCGTGTTGACTATCGGCGCGCTTTTGGTCCCATCGATGTCACCGCCTTTCTCGATGTCATCAATGTAACGGCAGCATCGTCAAGCGACGACACCGAGTTTGACTACCGCCGAGGTGTTGAAGTGAAAGACGATAGCGAAGCCGAGCCGCTGATTGGTCTGCGAATGGACTACGCATGGTAAAGGCGCAAGGGGAAAAGCATATGGTACAGGCGTTTGGTGCACCAACAATCAGAGCATTGATTGTCGAAGACAACCGCGATATTTGTGAGAATATTGCCGCCTATCTCGAAAAGCACAGCTATATACTGGATTTTGCCTATGACGGTGTCAGCGCGATGCACCTGGCATTGACCAATTCGTTTGATGTGATTGTTCTGGATCTGATGCTGCCGGGGATGGATGGCTTGAGTTTTTGCCAAAAGCTGCGAGCTGATGCCTTAGTTGCAACGCCTGTACTGATGCTAACGGCGAGAGACACGCTGGACGATAAACTGAAGGGGTTTGAGGCGGGAGCCGATGACTATCTGGTCAAGCCATTCGCATTGCAAGAACTACATGCTCGACTGCAAGCGCTGTACAAACGCAGTCACGGAAAAACCGACAACCTGTTAACTGTTGGTGAGCTGACTCTGAATCGTTCCACGCTACAAGTCCATCGCGCGGGACGGCGCGTCGATCTCAACCCTACTGGCATGAAATTGCTACAACGGCTAATGGAAGAGGCACCGTCGGTGGTGAAGCGCGATGTTCTTGAAACCTTGTTATGGGCTGACGAGCACCCTGATGGCGATGCGCTTCGCTCGCATATGTACAAACTGCGGCAGGCTATCGATAAACCGTTTGAGAAACCGCTAATTCATACGGTACATCGGATCGGCTACCGAATTGCAGAGGATGAGTAATGTATCGATACAGTTTGCGCAAGCGTGTCGCAATTGCATTTGCCATCTGTGTTGCTGTGCTCAGCGTGCTCTGGGGGTTCGCTTTCTTCGCTGCGATCAGATTGACCGAAGACCATGTGTTGCAGCATCAGCTGCAGCGCGCCGCCCAAAGTTATCCCGATATATCGACCGACCTTCGCGGTTACGACAACGTTGATAACTTGCCGGAATCACTCAGGGAGTGGGCGCAGACAAACCCTGCTGAAGGATTTTACGAGTTCGAAACCGAAGAGTTGCATGTAGCGGTGCTATCTACCGACAATGAACAATCGCGCGCATTTTTGGTTTTCGATGTTGCCGAGATTGAAGCTGCATCGTCAGAAGACTGGTGGTTATTACTTGTGATCACCGGTGTCGTGGGGACGCTAGGCGCGCTTGGTTTCGGTCTGGGTATAGTTGTGATGCGTAAAGCGGTCGCCCCGGTCGCGCAACTCGCAAAGGCGGTAGCAGACATCGACCCAGAAAAACTATCGGCTGAAGATCATAAACGCATAGAATCCAGCCGGTTCGGCGATGATGAAGTTGGCTTGCTCGCTAAGACCATCGAGAAAACGCTTGAACGTATCAGCGCATTTGTTGAAAGGGAACGATACTTTACCAGTTCAGCCAGTCATGAGTTACGCACGCCGATCACGGTAATCACAGGCGCGCTTGAGTTGCTTGAACAAAGCGACCTGTCAGCGGCCGACGTGAAAGCGCTGGATAGAGTGAGACGGGCAACACTCGACATGAAAACCACGATTGAAATGTTCTTGTGCCTTGCTCGCGAAATCGACGACGGATTGTATGACGAGCAATTTTTAGTGATGCCGTTGGTGAACCAGGCGATAGAACAGCAGCGCTACCTGTTAAGCAGCAAGTGCATCGATGTTGAAATCGACGCTCTCGTAAAACCCAAAGTCTGCGGACATCCACAAGCTTTTTCTATCGCAGTCAATAATCTGGTTAGAAATGCATTCGAGCACACGCTCGACGAACAGGGACAGATTACCATTCTCATCAAAGAGCATGAGCTATTAATCACCAACCAATTGAGCAGTGAAACTGATGAGCGGCAAGCTCCGACCGCTACGTCCTCTCAAGGCTATGGTCTGGGACTGGGTATAGTGCAACGGTTGTGTGAGCGCAATGGCTGGTCGTTTTCGCTGCTCGCTGCCGACAAGCGTGTCGTCGCCCGTCTGTCATGGTAACGACGGTAATCAGCTTTTTGCTCAAAGTTCAACGTTATTTGTACATCAATCAGATGACTGGAGACCATCCATACAATAATTTTATGTTAGTACGCTAACAATAACCTTGCTTTACTATTAGGTGGGTTAAAAGAAAAGAATCAATTGGTTGCAAGGAGCAATGGAGCTTTTTGTTGTAATTGATGAAAACAGGCTTCCATTCGTTTTCGTGCATCTGTAGAGTGGTTATACAGATAGCAAGGACTGTCAGGAAGTGTTTATGGTCTTGATATTAAAGCTGTTGTCCTTTATTGACTCGTCGTCAACATAGTTCTGAAAAATAAAGGGATTTTGATGAAAAAAATATTAATTGTTGTCGGAATCTTGATTTGCGTAGCCTTGCATATCGCAGGGTGGTGGTTTTTGTATCCGCACGCAACAGGAATAGAAGATTCAATTACCAGATTTACTGCTCCACAAATTGTGCAAGATAATTGGCCTGCATACGCCAGTATGTTTCCTGGCTTTATCCTTGGACTAAGTACTCTGCTCGGTATCTTGTCGAGTATCATCTGGGCGAGATCACAAGATCCATCTTCCAGGCTAACACTTGCGTCATTCGCACCTATAGTATTATCTCCGTTAGTATTGTTTGTTACTTATTCAGTAGCTATTGAACATCCAGATGCCTTTGCTGGATCACTTATGGCGTTTCAGAATGGCTTCTTCTGGCAAACGATGCTTGGCGTTAATCTTACTCGTAAAGGTACTCAGAAAGCTGGAACGGGGTAATGAAGAAAGGAAAACTCATAGTACTTTGTATCTTTTTGTTGACGCTTCTTTTGGGCGGAGTGAATCAGTTTTGGCATTTTTTTAATCAACCATTTCAGAGTAAAGCATTTGTAGAACTTGCATCAAGGCACGGACTTCTCATCAAGCCAACTGATTCGATAAAGGAATTTGCGGATCAAAAAGGTATTCTAGTTAATCAGCCTCAGTCTGCTTCAACTCATTATACGCCAAAACTTTATGTAATTGACGTCGAGAAAGCGCTAAGTCTTTGGTGGTTTCCCACAAACTACAAGTTGTTCTTAGAGAGTGAGCTATTCAGTGCTGGAGTGACGTTTGCGTGCGAACGTGAAACTTATATTGATGGATCAATTATCCGACGCGATCCTCGTAGTGTTGGAAGTCGAATGTCAGGAATACCGATTTCGTCATTAAAGCAATTACCAGGCAAAAGCACGGAATGGCTATTCATGATATTTGTGCACGAAAGTGTGCACTTATTAGAGTTGCATATTCCTCCTGCGCGAAAAGCTAGAATGAACGAGTTGTTTTCCAAAGCGAATGCAACGTTTTCTCAAGAATTATTTGCAGAAGCAGCCACTCAATATCAATCAATTTATGAAGAATGTCCCGCATACTATCCGGCAATAGATCATCATGCTCGTGCGATGAGGCGCTTAGGTAGAAACAGTGAAGTAGTCGATTTATACAAACGCTCTCTGGAAGTTAAGCCCGATAATGAAATCGCAATTCAGAACATTATTCCGATATTAATTGAGACGCGCCGAACTGAAGAAGCGTTAAAACATTCGACCGATCTTGAGACAATGTTTCCCGAAAATCCAGAAGGTTTCTTTTGGGAAGGTGTCATATTACTTAGGGGGAACAATGCTGAATCAGCGATGGAGAAATTAGCCCGCGCAAGAGACAAATATATATCAAAAGGAAATCATAATTTTGTTCAGGCTGACATGCTCTTGATGGGATATTGGTTATTGAACGATAACCTAGCCGGTGCGAATGACATATACAAAACGTTGCAATTAAACTGCAAGCAGCACGTTAAGCAGAGGGACTCCTTTGCAGCGAATTTATGCAATTTGCCAACGAAGGAGTTGGCGATAGCCTCAGTAAAGACGTATAAATCCTACATGTCTATATTTGAAAAGTAGCTCACCAGCCGATTAGTTGCCTAACAAGTTTTGCTTGTTAAAATCCAACCTGTTTAAAATACAATCAACAAATTGAATGGCGACATGAGATATACATAGTCGTCCTGACTCTTTAATTTTCAATATGGCGACATTTTGGAAAGTTTGAACAACCAAGAAAACTATTACCACTATTGGCTCCTCGTTTAGCAACACGTTCTACAAGTTCGCCGCCACACCTTGGGCATGACTTTTTTTCAGGAGGTTCAATATTGGGTTCTGCTTGTACATCGCGAATTAGCGAAACCAGTCCATCTCCGCCAACCAGAGTGATAGGTTTGTCAGCCGCAAAATCTATCGCCTGCTGGGTAAACCGGCCTGAGCAGATAATGACGACGTTGTTTGCATTACTCGCGGTCAATACGCCATACATTTCACGCACCACATTCACACCGACTTTCTGGTTTTTCCACTGCTTGCATTGCACCAGTGTGAGCTCGCCGCTCTTCCTCAATTCTAGGTCGATACCTCCATCTGCACCGAAACCGCCTTCCGTTACCCGATAACTCTGCCTGCGATAAGCTTCTGCCACCAGCTCTTCAAAATTGCGCCAGTGGAGTTGTCGAATGGATTCAATATTGCGTTGAGCATCCAATTGCTTTGCTTTTCGAAGAGAGTTAAAAAAGGCAAATGGCGCTATCATTAACATGAAAAATGCAAAGTACGGCGCAGGAATAACAAAGGCTTTGAGTACTGTGTTGATTATCGGGTTTTCAGTTTCCCATGCCGGTAAAACATGTCCCAACACAACGTAAACTACCCCAGCCATTAAGACAGAAACCCACCACGGAGCGTGAAAAAGAAGATTAGCAAAAGACACGTTCTTTCTTGGCATATTCAGACATCCTTGTTTGATAAGCCGATATTATAATCCAGTCCAAACATTGATTGGGTATTAATTATAATGGTGCAGTATTAAGCCATACACAAAGTCAAAGGCGTTGATGCAAATACGGAAGAATCAAAAGCTGATTTTCTACTGAATTAATTATATCTACCCTTTACAACCGTTTCAAAACGAACCACACTGGGCGAAACTATAAAAATAATAAATAGGGACAATGCTCAATTCCATCAGCTTTGCTCAAAAACAACGCCTTGCCTATATCGACTTTTGCCTGTTGTTTAAAGGCACAATTTACCGTCAGGATCTAATCAACCGCTTTGAAGTTGGGCTATCGGCAGGCTCTCGCGATTTTAGTTTATATAAAGAGCTAGCCCCGCATAATCTTAGCTACGACACCATTGAACGCAGATACTGCCAGACGGCCGAATTTAAACCGCTGTTTGAGCACGATGCGCGCCGCACCCTAACCAAATTAGCCAATGATATTTCCGATGGTTTTGATGCCATTGGCGATGTGCATTTTCCGGTGGAAGCACCATCGAGTTTAAATGTGCCGGATATTTTTATTGTGGCCAGACTGGTACAAGCCATTCTCAATAACAAAGCGGTGAGCATTATTTATACCTCACTATCCAGTGGCTCCGCGGCGCGGGAACTGGTGCCTCATGCCATTGTGGATAACGGCCTGCGGTGGCATGTTCGAGCTTTTGATCGCAAAAGTAACAGCTTTCGCGATTTTGTCTTAACCCGCATTAGTAAGGTCACACTCAAAAGTGCTCCCGGGCAACATGAACAGGCAACGGCCGATGCCGAATGGCAACGTTTAATTCCGCTGCAATTGGTGCCTCATCCAAAGAACGTTGAATATCCTACTGCCATCGAGATGGATTACGGTATGGAGAATGAGCAATTGCTGATCGAAGTACGAGCGGCGATGGCAGGCTACCTGTTAAGACGATGGAACGTCGACTGCACTGAACGTGCCACCTTAAAGGGACCGGAGTACCAGCTTTGGCTACAAAATCGGTTTACGTTGAACAATTTGCAAAACTTAGCGATTGCGCCGGGGTACAGTTACGGAGACAAAAAATGACCTCGCGCTGCACCAATAAAGGTGTTTGTGAAATTGCCTTACGAAGCAAAAGCGCTCTCGATTCAATAAAGGATTAATCAAAGATATGATTAGTGAATTTAAAGATATAGATGCACTTTCACCATCCGATTTCGAAATATTTATCAGAGATTTATTTGTGGTGGCCGGATGGAGCGATGCAAGAATTACCAAGATAGGCAAGGAATTCAAGCACGGCGATGGTGGTGTTGATATTTTTGCATTTAAAGGTAAACGTAAATTTGCAATTGAGGTTAAACAACGAGCGTCAAACAACACTGTTGATGTCAAAGCTTTAAATCAACTAGTCACAGGAGCAAATTTAGCCAATGTAACAAATAAGATTTTAGTAACTAATTCATATTTTACTTCAGAAGTAAAAGTTCGAGCTTTGAGGCTAGGTGTCGAACTCATAGATCGCGATGAATTGCAAAACATGTGGGTAGTAAAACACTCTGAAATAGGCCGTGATATTAAACCTCGTAAGTATCAACAAGATGTAATTGATGAAGCCTTGTCACAATATCACAACGGAAAATCAAGGCTCCTAATTGAAATGGCAACAGGTTTGGGAAAAACGTATACCGTTGCTCATTTAATGAAAAAATTGATTCTACAATCAACTCAAAGACCAAAGATTTTGTTTTTAGCACACCAAGTAGAAATATTATTACAGTCCGTTACATCATTTAAAAACGTGCTGGGTATAGGGAACTACAGTTTTTCCGCCTGTTTTTCCGGCTCAGAACCAGAAGATACCGACTTCGTATTTGCCTCATTTGACACTTTGTATGGGCAAATTCATTCGCTTGCAAAAAAAGTTTTTGATTTTGTAATAGTTGACGAGGCTCATCACACGCCTGCGAGAACATATGCTGAGGTAGTAACGTTATTCAGTCCGAAATTGTTGGTTGGACTAACCGCTACACCTTATCGTGCAGACAATAAAGATGTTATTGGCTTTTTTGGTGGGACAGATGGACATATTGGAAAATTCGATCTTGTTTGGGCTCTAAAACACGGCAAACTAGCCTTTCCAAAATATATGGTACTACTTGATGACTTAGATCAAGACAGAATTGATCAATTAGAAAGTGGATTGTCTATTTCAGATTTAGATAGCCGCCTCTTTCTGCACAAAAAAGATCAAGAGGTTGTCAAAATAATTACAAAGACAATAATCGAAAAAGAAATCAATAATGTAAAAGGGATTATATTTTGCCGAAATATACAGCACATGAAGCATTTATTAGGTTTCTTTGAACTTGGTACCGCAACTCTAGTTCATTCTAAAATGTTGGATCATGAGCGTAGAGAAAATATTCGCAACTTTCGTGAAGGTAGTTTTAAGTTTATTTTGGTTTGTGACTTGTTTAATGAAGGAATAGATATCCCTGAGACGAATTTACTAATATTTATGCGTCACACAGGCTCTCGAACGATTTGGCTACAGCAACTTGGTAGAGGGTTACGTAAAACACCAAATAAAGATTATGTGCACGTTCTCGATTTTGTTGGCTCTTTAGAACGATTGAATGAAATTAAAGAACTTTCAAAAGAAATTGAACGCACCCCCGTTGATCTAGACAACCTAATAGATGATGACAACACCTTAACTCATAAGAGTTTGGTTCTACACGATTCGTCCATAGAAGTTACCTATAGCCAAGAAGCAGCAAGAGTACTCACGCTAATTGAGCAAATGAAAATGCAGCTAAATAGTCGTGAAATACTAATCGATAAGCTACGTAAGTATCGAGAACAAAACGATGATATTCCGAACATTTCTGATTTTACGCAAAATATTGATGATATAAGTTTAGATCAAATAGCAACCCATTTCGGGTCTTACTATAGCTATCTACTTGCTGCTTTTGGAAAAGATGTCGATTTGCAACCAATGGAAACAAGGTTACGAGAATTTGTCTCTCAATTTCGAGAAAAATCGCGGATTACTCCCACTTTACGAGCCATAACTCACAACTTTGCGTATCAGCAGTTATTCGAATTCAGCGAACGTGAAATTAAATTACTGTTACCTGATTATACTTACAAAGAATTTCCTAACGAACGTCAGCATGTAAATAGTTTTGCTGAGTCTGTCCAAGAGCGCCCCTATACTGAAAAGTGTCAACTTATTGAAAGATATAAAGGGTCAATCCACACACGAGCGGACTTAAAGTTGTTAACTGAGTCAGAACTTAAACCAATTAAGCAGAAGTATCGCTCTGTATCCATTTTTCTAAAGATGTTAAAGCATGAGCAATAGAGCAGAGGAAGTTGAAATTAATATCGATGCAGACCAAGTGACGGTCGCGTTGTCAAAATGGATAAGGAGCCTTCTGCTAAGCAAGAATATACTAATCAAGGAAGCCAATTCATTTTGGGATGTTATTGAACAGCTTGATCAGGCGTCTTTTAACGCCTTAAAAACTAATGTCTATTTTGCAGACGTTTTGCGGTCAATTTATTTCACTCAAAAAGCAAGCCAAGATAAATCTTTTAATGCCCTAGAAGCAAGTGACCTGCAACCGGAAAACGAAACGATTGTGCTTGACACTACACAATCGCCCCCCCCAAAAAGCCCAGTTAGAAATGATATCCAAGAGTGTACATTTCCGACTCCCCCATTGAATACCAATTTAGATTCGCTTGAATTGCCAGGAAAATTCATGAAGTTAATCAAGAGGCTAAGAAATGTCAGTGATAGTCCTGCACCTTTTACATTAGGTGAAAAATTGTACGACCTAATAACTCTACCCGTTTATGCCATTGAAAACCTGCCTAACGTAGGTGCTTGGTACGTTCATACCTTCAAAGAATTAAAAATATTTATGAATCAGCCAGATGATAATTCTATTCAACCAAATGATGAATTAGATTTTTCAGCCATAGATACAAGCGATTTTAGAATTAGTCTTGTTGGCGTGGATGAAAGTTTAATTAAGCCATTAGAAAAATATGCTCGATTTCATAAATTTGATGACTTTACGTTTCATATAGACGACTTTTTGTCTTTAAAAAGAGACGAACTATTATCTAAAGATGGATTTGGTCAAGCGGCAGTGAGTGCTCTTATGGAGTTCAAACGACAAATCGAGCATGAAATAAAAGCAATTATTAGTGGTAAAATTAATTATCTAAATTTTGAGTCACGACTAATAGTTCCTAAAAATATTAATGGTCTACCGCTTCAACAAATAGAGCAACTGTTACTTGATGATATCGATTTGTTTTTGGATAGACTCTCTGATGAAGACGTCGACATTGTGCAACGACGTTGGGGCTATGTAGAACAAAAAGAGACCCTTGAAGATATAGGCGTAAGTTATAATGTAAGTCGAGAACGCATCCGTCAAAAAGAAGCTATTAATAACAAAATTTTTCTCAAATGTTTAAGATTACACCCAAATATAATTTGGGAGTTAATTGAGTCAGAACTAGATCGTAGTTTTCCAGAAAAATGGCCCGATATATATTCGTGTTTCTCATCCGAAAAAGCATTTTACGAGTTTTTAGATCTAATATGTCAGAAAAATAACTTGTTTAACTTTGTCTATCCAGAAATCGATAAATCATTACTCAATAGTTACTTTGCCGAAAATGGCGCGCCTTCTGTTATTGAAGATATCGCTGAGTACTTAGCTGCCCTAGAGTTGCCCACTATTCGCAACATTAGCAACGCTATTCACCATTTGGTTGCTCAGGATGTGTTGAGTCTAGAAGGGGAGTTTGTATGGCCGAAGTTGTTGGGTAAATCTGAAGCTAGTGCCTGTGTATTAGTAAATTATCCCAAAGGCCTGCCTTGGTTAGATATTGCCAAGCTTGTAAATGCAAACAAACTTTCACGATCAAAAATTTATGAAGATCGATTAGACCATCAGGCCTTCAAAAACCGAGATTATCTTTATTTGGCTGGCAAGGGAGTATACAAACACACTAACTTTATGAGTTCAGAGGTAATCAAACTTGATGAAATATTTCTTCAGTTAACAAAGTTTGTCGAGTCAAGTGGCCGTGATATTTTTCATTTAAACGAATGTTACTCTGCTTCTGACGAGCTTAAACGTGTTGACTACTATGAGATTCGCCATTTTGTTAAACACTTTGGCGAAGATTATGGTTTTTACTTTGATGGACGCTCACAAGCCGATTCAGTTGGTCTTAAAAAGGGTTTTAAAAAAATCACCCAAAAAGAAGTAATCATCGAAGCCATGAATAATCGTGAAAAGCCCTATACAAAGCCTGAAATAGCAAACTTGCTAAAAAGCAAAAGCTTAGGGCATGCGGCCTTTTATCTGGATCAATTGATTGAAGATGGTCGAGTTGTGCAGTTTGATCGGATGCTATATACGACACCAGATCAAGCGTATCGTAATATTGACGTTAATGCGTATTTGGATGCACTGCAAAATGTACTCATTAGCTACGGTAAACCAGTTGAGCCATCCATTTTCAAAGAAGAACTAAATCAACGATTTTCGAAAAGCTACTCAAAATACTTTTACGCTTCGATTGCTCGACTCTATTCAAATAGCAAAGGGTGGCAAAGGATGCACAGTTTATATTCTTTAAAGCAGATTCCTTATAGAAACCTAAAGGACGTGATACAAAATGTATGCAGTTTAAATTTTTCAACTAATGAAAATATTGATGCTATTCAAAAACATATTGCTATTACCAAACATACTGCATTTGTTGCAATAACCAATTGGCGAAATCAACCTGATATCGAAATTCATTGAGGGATAGAGTAGACAATACGTAATCAAAGCAACGATTATATATCTTGAAAAATACTCAATTAGCTAGTTTCGTTGAAAGCGATTTGAATTCATTAAAATTCAGACACAAAAAAACCGACTCGAAGGTCGGTTTTAATAAGCTAAAATCTCTTGCAAAGAATGGTACCAGAGGCCGGACTTGAACCGGCACAGTGTTGCCACCGGCGGATTTTGAATCCGCTGCGTCTACCAATTTCGCCACTCTGGCATCAAATTTTGATGTCTGCAAAGCACTAAAACTTTGCAAATCTTTGCAAGCAATTTTTTGCTTTTTAAAGTCTAAAGGTGCTTACCTTTCAATGACTTGCCATCTTGATGCTATTAGACGCGCTTAATTTTGAATCCGCTGCGTCTACCAATTTCGCCACTCTGGCATTGAGTGATTTTTCTATTCAGCTAGTGCTGAACAGGCTGTGCATTATAGCGATCAAAGCTTTGCTTGCAAGTGTTTTATAGCGAGCCGAATATCAATTGTCTAAACAATATGCAGTTTTAAATCGGCCGCCCCGGATTGCCCGTTCCGGGCGGCCTAATTTTGGGTGGTATAGCGGGTCGAAAATCACTAGTCGGCTAATTGTCACCTCTTGTAACCTGTTGTTTAGAAAACCATTATGGTTTTTCAATAGCACTTAGCTCGCCATCAAAGCGTTGGCCATTAATCACCATATTGTCCAGCGTTAAACCTGTCACATTTTCCAGCACAAACGGAGTTTCGGCTTGTTTGATAAATACATTTTTCACCTTAACGTTGCTCAAAGGAGCCTGTTTGTAGGCGTGGATCTCGAATACCCGCTTAGTTTTTTCTACCTCAATATTTTCAAATACAATATCCCGATAGGTTGAAGGGTGACCACCTTCGATGACGCCGGGATAATTGAGCTGGAACCAGAACAGGTCGTCAAATTCGGCAATATGCATATTGGTTACCCGAATGTGTTCGACCAGACCACCACGATCCAGTGAGCCTTTAAAACGGATAGCCGCTTTGCCCTTGCGCAGCACGTTATTGTCGAAATAAACATGGCTGATCCCGGCTGACATTTCACTGCCCAAACCTATACCGTCTTCGCCGCCCATATCATTGTTACGCACTACAATGTAGCGACTGGGGCGATTAATATCGCGGCCATCTTTGTCCCGCCCGGATTTTATCACCACCGAATCGTCACCGGTGCGAAAATGGCTGTTTTCTACTACTGCGTAAGTCACCGAATCCAGATCCACGCCATCATTATTGGCAAAATGACTATCTACTTTGAGGTTACGCACGGTAACGTGCTCGGCATACACCAGATGGTTAACCCAGAATGGCGAATTCTTGCTGGTGTAATTCTCCAGCAGTACCCGTTTGGCTCCGAAAAACTGGATTAAACTGGGGCGCAAATAGTGTCCTTCGCCAAACTGACGTTGTTCAACCGGCACGCCTTTAATCCCCATAGTGCGCAAGGCTTGCATGTCGTCATTGGCTTGTTGGTGCCAGGCGTGGAACTCGCTGTGTTGGTTGCCGTCAATGGTGCCTTTACCCGTTATCGCAACATCTTCTACATCTTTTGCGTAAATTAGCGGCGAATAGCCGTACATTTCGGTTCCTTCCCAGCGCGTCTTGACGACCGGCAAATAATCGCTGGCTTTGGCCGAGAATGTTAATACGGCACCTTGTTGCAGATGCAAGTCGATACGACTTTTCAGTACTAACGGCCCCTGACTGAACCAGTTGCCTTTTGGCAGAATCACTTGGCCACCACCTAACGCCGAAACTTGTTCAATCGCGGCTAAAATAGCTTGGCGATCATCCTTATCGTCATCTGCAATGGCGCCAAAATCACTGACTGTTACGCTATTGTGGGGAATTTTCACCGATTCTATCTTGCTTAAAATCTGGCTGATTTCTGCGTCTGACACCGTGGCTCGAGGTATATTGGCTTGCGATCCCGTTGCGATCCCCAGCCCCAGCACGGCAGCGAGTATGACCGATTGTTTTTGCATAGTATTTCTCTTGTTCCAGATACAAAAAAGCCCTGTCGCTAATGCTATAGCAACAGGGCCATTCGCGGGTTACATGGAGTAACGCGCACCAAACAGATATTGGGTACCTGTGTGGTTGTATTCACGCATCAGATCCAGATCACCGTCACCGGTGGTAAACAGACGCTCATATTCGTCAGTCAGGTTGATAATCTCGAAGGTGATGGTGAGGTTATCATTGACGTTATAGAAAGATGAGAAGTCCACATGGGTCGGGCCTGTGGTGGCTTCTTCGGCGTTACCATTACTACCGCTATAGCTGGTAATATAGTCATCACGCTTGTTGACCGAGATCCGTGCGCCATAGTTGTCTTTTTCGTAGTACAAGGTGGCGTTGTAGGAATTTTTCGACAACCCGGTAATTTCACCGGATGACACTTTGGTGTAGTTAGCTACCGCTCCTAGACCGTCAAAGGGTTCTGGCAAAAAGCTGAAGGGTTGCTGATAAATAATCTCAAAACCGTTCAAGTCGGTACCTTCGCCATTAACCGGTGAATTGTGGGTATAGGGCACTGTGCGCGGGTCCAGCGCAATTTGCGGGTCATACTGAGGATCAGAGTCAATAAACGGATAATAGGCCGGATCGACTAAACGCTCTTCAGATGAATTTTCAATAAAGGTTTCAATATCTTTATAAAAAATAGTCGCCGCCAACAATGATTCTTCGGCAAAGTACCATTCAAAACCTACATCCACATTGTTGGACGTAAAGGGGTCAAGGAAGGGGTTACCCGCACTAACCGTGCCGTTAATATAAGAAAACGACGGATTACCCGGATTCAGTGAACTTAAGCTCGGCCGCGTCATGGAGCGAGAGACGCCAAAGCGCACTACCACTTCATCTGTCACGTCCAGGGCCAAATTCATCGCCGGTAAAAAGTTGTCGTAGTCATTGGTGATACTGACTGTATCTTGCTGGATAAAGCCCGAAGAGGTGGTTTCGGTATCCACATAACGGAAACCGAAGTTACTGCGTAGCACCATATCACCAATATCAAACTCGGAATTCAGCTCCAGGTAACCGGCAAGCGTTTTCTCCTGTACTTCCCAGCTTTGTGCACTGCGAGGAACCCAGGTTTTATCCAGCAGTTGTGATTCAATCGCGGCAAAATCCGCCACAATAAAGCTTTCCAGCGGCCCATCAAAACCGTTGCCAAAATCATCATAAGGGATCATATGCGCAAAGCCGTCAGCCGAACTTTGATCCGGGAAGCCGTTAATCTGTTCTTCTGCGTAGGACACTGTGCGATCGTTGATAGCCAAACCGGTTTTAATGGTGACCAAATCAGCAGTGTAAGTCAGGTCAATCTTACCGGTGTCATTCTGACGCAACACATCAGTAGCGCGTAAGCGACCATCACTAAGGTCATACATACTGGCATCATCAGTATCGTAACCATGATCCACGACAGGAACATTGGCATTATTACTAAAATCAAAACTGAAGGTATGGGCAGTATTGTTGGTCATGTTGTAACGATACTGTTCGGAGCGGGCATCCGATTCTGCAGTGCCCCACATAGCATTAACTTTAAGATTATCCGTCGCAAAATACTCAGCGGAAAAAACATACTGGCTAAAATCGGTAGAAGAAATTTGTTGGCGACTTTCAATCCGTGATTTGATCCCGTCGTAAGTACCTGCCAACACCTGTCTGCCATTGGGGGCAATGGTAATTTCAGTTGGGGTAATTTCACTAAAGGTACTGCGGAACATTTCAAAGAAGTTGTACATCGTACGCTCATTATCCAGCGTTGAATGCAAGGTATCGAAAGTCAGCACCAGATTGTCGGACGGGGCATACTGGATTGAACCGGTAAAACCCAGGCGTTCCTGTTCATTACCAAAAAAATCGGGGCGAGGTAAACGTGGAGTCCATAAACAGTTGATAGGATCTACAGCAACCTCATCGACTTCACAGCTCCCGACATCCGGCGTACCGTTTACAATGGTGTTGCTGGTATCGGCATAGATACCACCGCCGTCTTTAACCGGCGTGGTCCAGCGCACGGTACCATAACCTTCCTGACGCACAGTGCGGTCAGACTTGGCTACAGAAAACAACACACCCAGTTTATCGTCAGCAAAAGTATTACTTAACATCACTGCCAGACGCGGATCAACATCCCCGGTAACATCGTTATAGCTACCCTGGCCTGACGCCGCCACATGGAAACCGGGATTGTCAAAAGGTTTGGCCGAATACATATCCACGGTACCGGCGATTCCGCCCTCTTCCATGGCTGCGGTTGGTGCTTTTTGAATATCGACCCGATTAAATAATTCGGAGGCGAACACATTGAAGTCAAATGCCCGTCCGCCGTTAACCCCACCGCCAGAGTCGGTTCCGTCGGTACTGGCCGGTACTTCCATGCCATTTAACGTGGTGCGGGTAAAAGATGGCCCCAAACCACGCAGGGTTATCTGGCGTCCCTCTCCCCCTTCACGAGAAATCGCCACGCCGGGCACCCGTTGTAAAGATTCAGCAATATTCAAATCCGGAAACTTACCAATATCTTCTGCCACGATAGATTCTTTGGCATTCACCGACGTACGCTTGGTTGCCAGCGCTTTATTTAATGATCCGCGAAATCCGGATACTTCTATCACCTCAAGGCTATCTTCATCCTGAGTTTGCACTGCAGTGTTGTCTTGTGCGAAAGCCTGGGGAGTCGAATAAATACCCAAGATTAAGCCAATGCTGGCTACGAGTTTGTTGTATTGAAATTTTGGTTGCATGTGAACCACCTCATTTGTTGTGTTGTCCCTTATTGCCCCGATCACGCCGCACTTTTTTAGATTTTGCTTAAGCATTCAAGCATTTATGCTACCGGTGGCAATTTAAGTTAAAAAAAACATCCACTTGTTAAGTAAATGTAATTTTTAGGTTATGAAATTTCATCTTGGACAACAACGATTGTTGGTCAAAAACTCCATATATGAATATTTTGTTTTAATATGCGCAGCAATTCACTGGCTCAAGAGTCATTTCAAAATCACGCTAATGAACTGATTAATAAAGATATTATTGGTACATACTGGTTATTTATAATTGCCTGACTGCGCGAATGTTTAATATAGCGACAATATACTGGTACACTTCTGCCTCCTTTTATTGCCAGATTTTTTTATGTCCGATTCAGTTAATACCTTTCCCAGAGCAGGATTTTTCAGACGCTTGGCCGCAATGGTTTACGACCTTCTGGTCGCGGTGGCAGTGGGGATGTGTGCAGCCATGGCGATAATTCTGCCGTTGGTTATTTTGTTGGAGAACGGCGTTATCGATATGCGCGGCGCGGAACATGCCAGTGACTTTATTCAAAATTCGCTCCTAACCAGAACGGCCATCCAGGTATGGGTCGGATTATGGGTTACCGGCTTTTTTATGTGGTTTTGGCGCAATGGCGGCCAAACCATTGGCATGCGCGCCTGGCGTTTACGAATACTGAGCACCACCGACCAACCCTTAACCTACCCGCGTATTTTACTGCGAATGCTCAGTTCATTGCTGGGTTTAGGAACCCTGCTGGTACTATTTGATTTTAAGCACAAGCAGTCTTTACAAGATCGTATCGCTCATACTGAAGTAGTGAGTCTAACCAAGGAAGCCAACCATCATCGCAGCTGGAAAGGTCTGAGTTAAATTTTGGCAAAACTTTAGTATCGGGAGCTTGGTCCACCTTCTTCATTGCTGATAGACTGTCCGTTATATTGTTCAGCTGATAACAATATCGAATTCAACCCTGATCGCCTGCCAATAAGGTCGAACAATTACAATAAAAATGACTGAACTTTATTTTAATATTAATGATGTAATATTAATTCTCTCTATTGGTTTGAGTATTATACTGGCACTGTTTCAATCCGTTATTGCGGCCAAAAATAAGCTGTCAAAATATTTACTTAGCGCGTTTTTTATCTCTATCGCCATATCTGATATTGGCGTCATGCTTATCTGGAATGAATATCTGCCCAAGCCCGCCTGGATCGAAAAGCTGGTCCCCTATCTGTACAGTTTTTCCACTATCATAAAAGGCCCTCTGCTGGTGCTGTATGTTGGCAGTATTACTCATCAGGATTTCAGTTTATCCCAACGCAATTTATTCCATCTAATCCCGATATTGATTGTATTTGGTTGCCTGTACTTTTTTAGTGTTGATATCAATCTGATGAGACTGGATACCTTTGGCATTGATCGGGCAGCTTATCTCACCACAGACATGATCTGGTGGTCGCTAAAACTGGTACCTTTGGCCTATTTTGTGTTTGGTTTGCTGATTGTGCACCGTTACCACAAGTCGGTTGTATCTGATAACTCTGATGTTAATGAACAGGCCATTATCTGGCTGTATTTGCTCACTTTAGCCTTTATCGGCACCAGTTGCTGGTCGGTGATCCTGAGTATTCTGGCTCTGGTATATCGACTCCCTTATGGCGTTACCGAAAACTACCTCAACTTTGGTCTGCTAATAGCCCTATTCTTTTACAGTGCGTCGCATGCCCAAAAGCTGACCTTGACCCGCAAGCATTCAAGAGCCAGCGACATTTCAGGTAATCTGAAACACATCATTGATGGCATTATGACTGGCATAAACACCGATAAACTCTATCTCAACCAAAGTATTAATATTGAACAGTTTGCCGACAAAATTAACCTGCCAGCCAGAGATGTGTCTTTTGCCATCAACCGTGAATTCGGCACCAATTTCTTCGAGTTTATCAATTCTTATCGGGTGGAAGAGGCCAAGCGTTATCTGGCCGATCCGCAATATGCGGATATGTCGATCATGGACATCTTGCTGGAGTCCGGGTTTAACAGCAAATCTGCTTTTCAGCGATTTTTTAAACGTTTAACCGACTTGTCGCCTAGCGAATACCGAACCACACATATGTCGCACAAATCGTCCGGTTAGAAGTGAATGTCGTTGCGGACGAGGATATCTTTTACCTCGCTTAACTGCTGTTCGTAGCGCTGCCATTGTCCAACAGATTTTGGACTAATTTTATTCCGCACCTGGACTGAACTGGCAGTCGCCACCGGAGCATCATTTAGCTCAATGTTGAGGTAGCCGTCGTTCCATTCCAACTTGCAGAATGCAAAGAGTTTTTTCGCTTCATCGAGCGGCTCGGTCACCAGCTTGTCGTAGTTAATTACATAAAATCGTTGTGGGAAATGGTTGCGCAACAGATCCATCAACTGTCTGAACTGCAGATAAAAACGGGCAGTATCCCGGCCATCCAGAGAATAGCGTGTTGCTTCATCTTCAAAACTGAATAGTTGCCGATAATTGCTGACAATAGTATCCAGAGGATGGCGATCCAGACAGACCATAATCGCATTGGGTAACGCAGCCAGAATATGCGGGGCATACAAAATATTCAGTGGCAGTTTATCCAGTAAAATTTGCCCGTTTTCACCAAAATAGTCAGTACGTTGTTGATAAAGTTGACCTATTTTTTCCAACTGATCGGGCTGGATAGCCGCCAAACATGGCGCAGGCGCAAAACAGCGTTCAGCCACGCCAGTCACCTGCTTTACCGCCATGCTGAATTGATACAACTCTCCGGCCGACACGACGTTAGCATGCGCCGACAGAATGCGTTCAAGCAAGGTTGTGCCAGTTCTCGGCATACCGACAACAAACAGGTTACTTAACTCAGCGGGCTTATGATCGTCAGTATTAATCAAGCCTTGTTGAATCGCGTCAAAACGCTGTTGATCGGACGAAAACTGATAATCGAGTTGTGTTTTGACTGCTGATTTGGCGTCTTTCAAGATTTTAAATGCGTGATCAAACTGCCCCATGCTGTCATATTCTTTCGACAAGGCATGGGCCAAGTGTAACCGGGCATCGAGATGCGGCTGCATTTGTCTTAATGATTCGAGACATTTGACCCTTTCGGCCGGGTCAAGAGCGTGCCCCAGTTGCGAGATGGCGGCCTGGGCCTTGTAATAATCCGGTTTAAGCTCAACGGCCTTAGTGTAAGCTTGCTGCGCCCGTTCAAATTGCCCGCAAAATTTATAACAGGTGGCCAAATTGAACAGGCTATATGGATTAGCATCATCAACCTGGACCAGTTTCTCGAACCACTGGCAGGCAATAGCATACAAATTCAGGCGGTTATAGGTGGTGGCAATGGCATCAATCAATGCGGGTTGGCTGGTAGTTTGCAACCCCAGTTGATCCAGTTGCATTTTGGCCTTGTCAGTTTCCCCTGCCAGCGCCAGTGCCCGAGCCCGATAAACCTGGTAATCAATGATTGCAGGTTGTAGTGCAATCGCGGAGTCCAGCATCTGCAACTCTTGACGATAATTGGCATATTTATGCGCCAGGCTACTGAGCAGATAATAGGCTTTATCATTGTTTTCATCGGTTGCCAGCATAGTCTGCAAGCACTCATAGGCTTGCTGATCCCGTCCCTGGATAAGTGCCAGTCGTGCTTTTTCTTCCAACTGCTCAAGATGCATTCAATTAGCCTGGATAAGTGACAATAACCACGCAGTCTACCATCAGTACTGACTCAACTCAGCCAGTGATGTTTCACGACTATGCTGGTTACCCAAACGGGTTTTGAACAACACCTGACTATTATCATCACAAAACGCTTGCTGCCCGCGGCTCCAGCTTTGGCCACTATCACAACTATACAGTACCTCCAGACCTTCAATGAGCGGCTCGGCAATCCGGGAATCACCCTGCTGTTTAATTCTGGGTGGAGGAACATAAAAATGAATACCTTGTCGATCCAGCTCTGGCAACACATGCTCAATCAGTACACGCAAAAAGCCATGCCAATCATTGGCAAAAGCAGAGGATTGTTTATTCCTGGGCTGTAATTCCCAGTCCGCTTTATGCCAGGCTCGCTCTGCCAGGGCGATAATTCGCGGAAACACCATATTCTCCATTTGCGTCTCGCTACGCACTGTTTCTGACCATAACTGGGCCTGAATTCCCAGCACATTGCCGGTCGCCTGCAATGCCACATGATGTTTGTTAACTAAATGGTCAAGATCGTCAATTTTATCACCTGGCAAGGTTCTGGCTGCGTTAGCATAAAGGTCGTCCGGTGTGTAGGAAAACACTTTGTATAAGTCACTGTAACGGGTTGCCCAGTGGTAACCACGCTCAAAGGGAGACGCTTCATTAGGATGGTCAAAATACAAATGCGTAGCCGAGGAAAGTACAACATCATATCCTGCATTCGCCAGCAAATACGCCCGATCAGACACACCGGCTTCCCAGATGTTGTCCCAGGCATTAGCAATCACTTGCTGATTGGGAATAGCGTTGCGCTGAAAAGGCTGGTCACGGTTATACATCAGACCATCTTCCCAGCCGGCAATAGCCAGCCCCCGTTGTGCTGCCAGTTCAGCTACCTTTTTGACAAAATAGGGCTTGATATCATCCACGCCCATCAAAGGCGAAGCCAATGAATCAAACTGCCGCTGACAGGCAGGCGATTTCTGCCACGCACCTTTACCTACCTCGTCTCCGCCCATATGGAAGATATTCAGTTTACTGCCTGCCATACGGTGCATTCTTTCCAGTTCATACATCACTTTTTGGACAAAATGAAATGTCGAAGGCAGGCAGGGGTTAATGGCATTATCGCTATAACTTTGCACCGACAGATACTCAGATTTATCTTGCAAGTCAGACAATAAATACTGGTTGGCCGCCGGTTCATCTCCCTGACTGAACAAACGCTGGTAGCGCGCTTTCATTGCCACTATTGCCGCTCTGGCGTGGCCCGGCATGTCTATCTCGGGAATCACTTCAATGTTGCGTTGTTTGGCAAAACGCACCAGCTCAATATAGTCATCGGTAGTAAGAAAACCACTGCCACTTTGCAATTTACCCGGACCATTACCTAACTGGGTCAGCAAACAATCCTGTTCCTGCAAATCAAAACAGCGTTGTGCACCTATGTCGGTCAGTTCGGGCAGACCGGGGATTTCGAGCCGCCATCCTTCATCATCGGTCAGGTGTAAGTGCAGTTTATTCAGCTTGAATCTGCCCATCTGCTCAAGCAAAGTGAAAATGGCCTGTTTGCCATGAAAGTTACGCGCGATATCATAATGCATACCACGCCATGTAAAACGTGGATGGTCACTAATATCGATCGCATCCAGGCTTAACACCTGCTTGACCGTTTTAGACGGCAATAACCCCAGCAAACTTTGCACAGCGTAGAAAATACCGGCTTCAGTTTTGGCTTTTATTGAGATGGTATGCAAATCTGCAACTAGCCGATAACCTTCAGCATCGTCGATGGACGGGTCAAAAGACAGCTCAATAACATTGCTGTCGGCTTGGCGGTTATCAGCATCCAATTTCAACCCTCGAAAGGCTAGCTGCTCAACAAGATATCCCTTGGCAAATTCCAGGCCGCCCGGTTGTTTTACTGTCCAGGCAGAATCAATATGGACCTTTCCTTCCAACTTGGTAACCTGCTGAGGTGTCGGCACAATAGCAATTCTGTCGGTCTGACCATCCATTTTATAGTGCTGCTCAAACTCAGGATCATCTTTACTCAAACCGTACCGATCCACCGGCTGGTTAAATCGCAAATATTGTTGCGGCTGTTCAAATGGCAACACATAGGATTGAAATGTTTCCGTGTCGGTATTACGGAATACAAAATGTTGCTCACTACCGTCAACCATAAAGGCTCTGGGCATAAAATAACTGTAACTGGCAATGTCCCCGAGGCCGCGGTAGCCAAAACGCACGGTTTTGCCCGGTGCGATACCTGCGAACTTGTCAGTTGGGCTAATACGGTACAGGTCGCCCTGTATACGCTGAAATGTGACTTGCTCGGTTAAAGACTGCACGATACGGCGGGCAGAATGTATATATATTTGCCAATCACCAGTCCCTTCAGGAATAGCGGTTCTGGACTGATTGTTGATTTCCACAAAGGCCTCAAACTGGCCCTGACTAACAAAATTAGTCGATACACCAAATTTAAGCTCGGCGTGACGGGTAAAGTTTTCCGTATCCAGGGCAAACGCGTAATGGCTGACAAAGGATGAGAATAAAATCGCAAGGATAAGTTTCATAAATTTATTTCTGGAGTAAGTGAATAACAAGACTGCATAAGGATTGCCCCAGCTTCATGGTGCACAGCGGCCACTGGGCGTATCGGTGATTTCCGGTAGCGTCGGGCTAAACTGAATATCGGCAAAATGGTTATACAAAAACCAGCTGCTGCCAAAAACATGCAGGTTAGATTTCCAGCCAACATCGAGCTGCTGGTATTGCTGTATCCAGCTCAGGAATGCCTTATCCACACCATTTTTCGCCAGCCAGGGGCCCATAAAATACCCCGAAGGATCGGCAGAATTGTCAGGGCCTTCATTGGAAAAGATAGGGGCGATATCGACAGTCACGCCGGCGCTAGCCAAATACGCCATGCGCTCCAGTCCGTAGTCGATGATATTCACATCGTCATGTCGGTAGTAATGCAATAAGATGCGGCTACCATTTTTTGCCAGTGCTTCACCTTCTGCTGGTGTAATCCAGCCAATATAGACTTCACTCAACATGCCGTATCGGGATGCGAGTTGAGCGAAATAGTCGAGTACCGACAGACTATATTCAAACGCCTGTTCACGGTTTGACTTGTTCCAGAACTCGTATTCCAGATTAAGCACATCGATATGCTGCGATTTGGTATGCGCTAAATTGAAGCGAATAATATTATCGGCAGCCTGTTTACTGCCCAGCGCAGCGCCAACTCGTGCAATACCATATTCTTTTTTTGCTGTACTGATAAAGCGGGCGAGTTGTTCAGCCCGCTTACCGCTGGCCTGGAGCCCTTCCAGATCATACAAAATGAGATAGTTAAAACCATGTTCCGCGGCAAATTCCAGCAAGGCGGTTTCCTGCTGCTGGTCACCCAGCAAGGATGCCGACTCGGGTCGATTCAACGACACGTACATACCCTTGACCCACTCACAATCGGCATTAGCTTGCACAGATGAAACCAGCAAAGCCAATCCCAGGGCACACCAAACGCCTATACCCTTTGGTATACTTAGTAGTCCTATCCACTTGTTCATTGTGTCATTTCCAATAGTTATTAAATGAAATCAGGAAATAAAAAGGACCCGATACGAGATCGGGCCAAACACAGTGATCAGAGTCTCACACGGACTCCAACAGTGAATAACGCACCGGTATCTTCGAAACCGATAAACTGGTTCTGGTAACGACCATACTTGTTAACGGTTTCGCCGGTAATATTCATACCGTCAACAAAAGCGGTAACTTGTTCAGTGATGTTGTAGCTCAAACTCACATCAACGGTGCCGTAAGAATCGTAATGAATTGGCTCGTTTGAAGGCCCGTTAAATACAATTCCCAGGAAAGGGGTTCGATAGTTATAGGCGATCCTGGCCTGTAATTTTTCGTTGTTATAAAACACCGATACATTTCCCGTATCGCTTAAACCCGGTAAGGCAAATTGTTCTGCGTCACTGGCATCGCTAAGGGATGCACTGCTATCCACAAAGGTATAGTTGGCTGTGGCGCCAAGACCATTATCGAACGTCATCGCCCAGTTAATTTCTGCCCCTTCTATAGTGGCAGATTTACCGTTTTGCGGCCGGGTTACATAAAACTCTTTCCAGGCAGGATCTTCTACCTGCAGATTGTCAAATGTCTCTGGACCGGACAATCGCACAATAAAGTTATCAATATCCTTGCGGTACAGGGCCAGTGCCAAAATATTCGAATCGCCGTAATAATATTCAAACGACAGGTCATAGTTTTTTGCAGTATAGGGTTTAAGATTGGGATTGCCGCCCATGGCTGTTCTAGTTGTCACTGTTGTGGTGCCATATGACGTATAAGGTGCCATCGCAGACAATGTCGGTCTGGTTAGCGTTTTACTGAACGCACCGCGCACATAAAACTCATCCGTTACCTTCAATAATGCGTTAACTGAGGGTAACCAGTTGTCATAAGAGTTATCCAGTGCGACAGCGGTACCGGCAGCATCAGCAAAAGTTTGTACCAACCAGGGTGAAGGTGGCTCATCCGGCAAGGTACTTTCACGCTCCAAACTTTCCAGAACCTGGGTAGTACCGTTAGAGGTCAGATCCGTTTGGGTATAACGTAGCCCCGCAGTAATTGACAATGGCATATCATAAGCGGTGGTATCGCTAGAAACTTCAACGTAGGCCGATGTCACTTCCTCTTCAATAAGGTAGGAATCGTTCGACTTGACTGCATCCCAGCTACTGTTGTTGGCCAGAAAGGCTTCTTTGGATGCTATTCCTGCTGCCGTATCGGCTCTGGTTCGCCCGTCAATATTGTTAGCCATCCAGGTACGGTAAGCATCCGGATCAATCATATACACATCGGCAGTTAAACCATTGAATGCATCACCCGGACTGAATACGCCCGTCACAATACTGTTGTAATCAATCTCCTGACGGGTAGCCAAACCATGATACATCCGACGGATAAGATCAGGTGTCTGCCAATACTCGGTTTGTTTCTTGGCGACAGTATTATTCATCCCGAACTTCACTTTACGGATACTGGAACCTAAAGGCTCCCATTTGAAATCGAGTTTAAACTCGTTATTGTCGGCCTTGTTATACACACCATCATCAGAAGTAATTCTTGCCCGCAGATCCTTCATGTTCTGGCTGCCCATCTCGGGTTTAATGGCTGCTTCATCGGCATATTCAATACTGGGAATGCCCCCCGTTGAGGTTAGCAAATAACCGGGGCGGTCAAGAAACTCGAGGATATACATACGATCCAGACCACGGTTATCCAGTAGCGCATCCGAACGGGAAATATCCGCCACCATGGTCCATTCATCATTGATTAACCACTCAGCATTCAAACCAGCCACACTGGATTTGGTGGGTCTTTCGGTGGTGGTTAAACCATGCGCATAGCCACTAATGTTATATCCGTCGTCGAAACCATGATTAATGACTTGATAGAATCCATTTTCATCCACCACATTCTTGTCCGACAACGTCGGTGCCCACAAGTAAGATCCGGTCCAATAGCGGGATGTGGAGGTATCGTAATCAGAATAAATATAATCTGCGGTAAGAATAAGATCATCCGTTGCCTGCCACTGCATGACCACATTACCTCCTACCCGACGACGCTCTTCATGGGTAATACCGGCATATAGGCTTTGAATACGATAGGTGTCTTCTTCGAGGCCATCACCAGAATAGGCATAACCACCGGCCCATCCCTGACTGGGATCGGTAAAGCCTAAAAAGGGTTCCAGCGTGGTTTTGGCAATATGTTCATTTTCTACCGTATATTTGTCGGTGGCACGTTCCTGATAGGTAACAGAGGCCAAAATACCGAACTTGCCGTCATTAAATGTATTACTAACGATAAAGGAGCCTTGAGGCTTGGCTTTATCGCTATTTTCTTCATACATCGCTTTTACACTGCCAGCAAACTTGAACCCGTCATAGTCAAATGGCTTGGCGGTTACAATGTTAACCAAACCGCCTAGGCCGCCCTCTTTCAGGCTGGCTGATGATGTTTTGAATACATCCACTGTACTGATTAGTTCGGATGCCAGCGTGTCAAAGCTGAAGGCTCGCTCTTCATTTTCGGTGGCAGGTGTACGGCCATTAATAACTACGCCGGTAAAATCAGGACCTAGTCCCCGAATACTGACAAAACGCCCTTCACCACCTGCCCGGTCAATCGCCACACCGGGAACGCGTTGTAATGAATCGGCGATATTATTGTCAGGAAATTTACCTAAGTCTTCGGCGGAAATGCCGTCGGAAATAAGATCCTGATTACGTTTACGACTGATGCTGCGTTCCAGGCTGCCAGCAATGCCGGTAATCACGATATTTTCGACTTCTTCATCTTTGTTGCTGTCCGCTTGCTGGGCATATAGCGGACTCAAAGTACTCAGTGCGCCAATCATAGCAATGGAGAGTTTAGTTCTTGTAAACATTCATGTGTCCTCTGCAATTTTCAGAGAGCAGCCAATTATTCCCTAGCCTACTCAATTATTCGTTGTTATTTTTTGTCTGATTGCTGACCACATCGTTACCTATTGTCGTGTTAAAAAAACACTGCCAGCAAACTGCTCGCTGAATATTGCAAATTGCTCTTTTAGCTGTCGACCCACTACAGGAATATTCCTAAACTGCACCGGCCTACTTTAATCAACAAAGTGAACCTTTGACTAACTATTTGAATTATATGGATAATTATAAGATATAAATTTATAACAAATAAACTTACTTTTTATCTATGCGCTGCAAGACATGCGGATTACCTATTTGGCTGAAGCAAAACATATTTGCCAGGTACAGCAAACATGGCTGATTATGCGGCAGTAAATCCACCGCAATATAGAAGAGAAGATTAGCTAGCGTCTTATTTGATATACCGCAAAAGCGGCAAACACCAGGCTGGGAAGTGCGGCCCCGACAATAGGCGGGAACTGATAGACCATACTCAGAGGACCAAAGATCTCATTGGCGATAAAGAAACCGAAGCCGGTTAATACGCCCATAATTACTCGCGCCCCCATAGTAACACTGCGCAACGGGCCAAATATAAATGACAACGCCATCAATAACATCACCGCAATCGATAAGGGTTGCAAAATTTTGCGCCACAATGCCAGCTCATAACGGTTGGCATCCTGACTGTTGGCGTGCAGATAATTTACATAATCCTGTAACCCGCGAATCGACAAAGCTTCTGGCTTGATGGTCACCACACCCAATTTATCCGGCGTAAGCGAAGACTGCCAGCGGGTTTGTAACATATTGTCAGAGCGCACCTTATCATCACCAAAATAGGTAAATGACACATCCACCAAACGCCAGCTTGATCCCATAAAGTTAGCTTTACGAGCAAAGGTAATCTGTTCAAGATTAAGCGCCTTGTCGAATTGATATATATTCACATCGGCCAGTTCATCTTTGCTGATAACATCACCGATACTGACAAAATTATCCCCGTCTTTGGCCCATACCAGCTGGTCGCCGGAGAACAGACTACCTCCAGAAATAGCCTGGGTACGAATTTCCTTGGCTTTAGTCTCTGTCAACGGTGCTACCCATTCCCCTAAAGCCATTACAAATAGCACCATCAATAACGCCGTTTTCATCGCTGATACAATGATATTGCTGCGACTTAAACCTGCTGCCTGCATCACCACCAACTCACTGTTGCTGGCCAGAATACCCAACCCGATTAAACCACCCAATAATGTAGCCATCGGGAAAAACTGCTCAATTTCTCTGGGCATACTGAGCAACACATAAATTCCGGCTGCCATCATATCGTAGCTACCACGACCAATATGCTTGAGCTGATCGACAAATTTTAACAAGCTGCTTAGTCCAACCAGAATCAGCAAGCTAATTGAAGTGGTGCCAAGCAGGGTGCGAGCCAGATACAGATCGAGTAATTTGATCATGTTCTTAATCCCTTGAGCGAGGCACGCAGTTTCACGCCAAATGATCGACCCCGCACCAGCAATACCATACCGATAAACAACACCACCCCATGTACCCACCAGAGTCCGAGCGCGGGTGGAACCTTGCCGTCTTCAAGGACTTTACGACCGGCCATCAACAACAGGAAATAGCCCAGATAGAGCATCAATGCAGGAAACATTTTACCAAATCGGCCCTGTCTTGGGTCGACCGAACTCAGTGGCACGGCTATCAAAATCAAAAACGGGATCGACAGCGGAATGGCAATACGCCACTGCCATTCTGCGATAGCGTCAAGGGAATCATCTTCTAATAATTGATCGGTAGGATAAGCGGTAAGCTTACGGCGTTTTTGTTCCGCTTGTTGCTCGGCAATCTGTACCTGATACTGATCGAACTTCACTACCTGGTAATCGCGCTGACCCAAAATACCTTCGTACTGAATCCCCTTGCCCAATACCAGTTGCTGGGAACCATCCGCTTCCTCGTTTACATTACCCACTTTGGCATACACGATATGCACCGACTTATCATCGGTTTTGCTTTTATGCTGGGCAACAAATACCCCTTCAAGCTGGTTATTCTCACTGCCGATATCATGCACAAACATGACCGCTTTTTCATTGGCGGTTTCCTGAAAACGGCCCGGTATCAGTGTGGTCAAACCGGATTCGGCACCAGCCTGTTCTTCCAGCTGATATTCACGCTCAATCGCGGCAGGTGCCAGCCATAAGGTTAACAATGCGGTGATCAGTGCCATCAGTAATCCCAACGATAACATCACCCGGGTCACGTACCATTCGCTGATGCCACAGGCTCGCATGACTGCCATTTCGCTATCAACATAGAGGCGCCCATGGGCCAGCATAATGCCTAAAAACAGACTCAAGGGCAGGATCAACGCGGCCAGTACCGGAAGTTGCAAAGACAGAAATCCCATAATCAATCCGGCCGGGATATCGCCGTTGGTGGCGTCAGCCAGCACCCGAACAAATTTTTGGGTAATAAAGATCGCCATTAAAACCATAAATACCGCAATTTGCGATTTCATTGTTTCGGCCAGTAAATATCTAAATATCAGCAAATCGCAACCTAAGGAAAAGTGGGTTTTTTAGTGGCATGATGTGAAATTTTAAGTAAACTTAGTGTTTTCACAAGTTTAATTTTCTCGATGTGAACAAACAAGGTCAATTTG
The DNA here is from genome assembly GCF_047922965.1 of Neptunicella plasticusilytica. Classification (GTDB taxonomy): domain Bacteria; phylum Pseudomonadota; class Gammaproteobacteria; order Enterobacterales; family Alteromonadaceae; genus Neptunicella; species Neptunicella plasticusilytica. The sequence continues at coordinate 719,618 of NZ_CP150481.1, read as the reverse complement.
TTGACCTTTTTTTATCGGATAAACGCAAAATTACAGCTTTAACCAGCGAACTTCAAGGGGGCAGACAAAGCCATGGAATTCAGTGTCAAGAGTGGCAGTCCGGAAAAACAACGTAGCGCCTGTATTGTGGTCGGAGTTTTCGAGCCACGTCGATTAACGCCAGTTGCCGAACAGCTCGACGAAATCAGCGGCGGTTACATTAGTAATCTTATCCGCCGTGGTGATCTGGAAGGCAAAGCCGGACAAATGTTGTTGCTGCACCATCTACCTAATATTCTGAGCGAAAGAGTATTGCTGGTCGGGTGCGGCAAAGAACGGGAACTGGACGAACGTCAGTATAAGCAGATAGTCGCCAAAACCATCAGCAACCTGAATGAAACCGGCTCGATGGAAGCTGTTTGCTTCTTGACCGAACTGCATGTCAAGGGACGCGATACCTACTGGAAAGTACGCCAGGCAGTCGAAACCACTCAGGATTCCCTGTACAACTTTGACCAGCTGAAAAGCAAAAAGTCTGATCAGCGCCGTCCGCTGCGTAAACTGGTTTTCAACGTTCCTACCCGCCGTGAATTACCCTACGGCGAACGGGCTATCGAGCATGGTTTGGCCGTAGCCGCTGGGGTTAAAGCCTGTAAAGACGTGGCCAATATGCCACCCAATATCTGTAACCCCGCCTATTTGCTGCAACTGGCCAATGAGCTGGCCGAGCAGTACCAATCCATCTCGGTTGAATCCATTGGTGAAACCCAAATGGCCGAACTGGGCATGAATTCTTATCTGGCAGTGGGTCGTGGTTCAGATAATGAATCGATCATGTCGATTATTCATCACAAAGGCGGCAGTGCCAGTCAGGCCCCTATTGTATTGGTAGGTAAAGGACTGACCTTCGATTCCGGCGGTATTTCACTGAAGCCGGGCGAAGCCATGGATGAAATGAAATATGACATGGGTGGCGCGGCTGGCGTATTGGGTACCATGCATGCCATTGCCGCACTCAACTTACCCATTAACGTGATTGGCGTACTGGCCGGTTGCGAAAATATGCCGGATGCCAAGGCCTATCGTCCCGGCGATATTCTCACCACCATGTCCGGCCAAACCGTTGAAGTACTGAATACCGATGCCGAAGGTCGGCTGGTATTATGTGATGCCCTAACCTACGTCGAGCGCTTTAATCCCGACGCGGTCATTGATGTCGCCACCCTTACCGGTGCCTGCATTATTGCCTTGGGTAAGCATGCCAGCGGGTTAATGAGTACTCACAATCCGCTGGCGCATGAAATTATGAACGCCTCGGAGCAAAGCAGTGATAAAGCCTGGCGCTTGCCCTTGTGGGATGAATACCAGGATCAACTGGAAAGCCCTTTTGCTGATTTCACCAACTTGGGCGGACGTCCTGCTGGTACCATCACAGCGGCCTGCTTCCTGTCGCGCTTTACCAAGAAATATAATTGGGCACATTTGGATATTGCCGGCACGGCCTGGGTCAGTGGTGGCAAAAACAAGGGAGCAACCGGTCGTCCGGTCCCGATGTTAACCCAGTTCTTGATTAACCGCTCGGGCGTTCCTACGGAAGATTAGTGGCCAATATTTTATTTTACCTGCTTGAGCAGGAACAAACTGACGATCAGCCGGCGCATTTTGCGCTGGCTTGCCAATTGGCGACGGATTGTTTCAGACAACGTCAGCGCTGCGTGGTACTAGCCGAAAATCAGGCACAGGCCGAAGCCTTCGATGAACTGCTATGGCAGCGCCCCACCGACGCGTTTGTGCCGCATAACCTGAGTGGCGAAGGACCCAATGGCGGCGCACCGGTAGAGATTGTCTGGCAGTTGGATAACACCGGTAATCGCGCAGTGTTAATCAATTTGAGCAGCCAGATGCCAGCCCAGGCAGAACGTTTTCGCCAGATTTACGACTTTGTTCCTGCCGAAGACAATCTGAAACAACAAGCCCGAGAAAGATACAAACATTACCGTGCCGCAGGACACCAGCTAAGTACCGCCCCTGCTGCCCAAAAAGACGAGACACACAATGGATAAGACGTTTAATCCACAAAATATCGAACAAACCCGCTATCAGGACTGGGAACAAAAAGGCTACTTCAAGGCCAGTGGCAAAGGTGAACCTTATTGCATTCTGCTGCCTCCCCCCAATGTGACAGGTAGTTTGCATATGGGCCACGGTTTCCAGCAAACCATTATGGATACCCTGACTCGCTACCATCGCATGAAAGGTGACAACACCTTGTGGCAAGTTGGGACCGATCATGCCGGTATTGCCACGCAGATGGTGGTCGAACGTAAACTGAACGCCGAAGGCAAAACCCGCCACGATTTGGGACGCGATGCCTTTATCGATAAAATCTGGCAATGGAAAGAAGAATCCGGCGGCACCATCACCTCGCAAATGCGCCGTTTAGGCACCTCTCCTGACTGGGAACGCGAAGTCTTCACTATGGACGACAACCTGTCCGAGGCCGTACAGGAAGTGTTTATCCGCTTACACGAAGAAGGCCTGATTTATCGAGGTAAACGTCTGGTGAACTGGGATCCGGTTCTACACACTGCGGTGTCCGATCTGGAAGTGCTTAACGAGGAAGAAGACGGCCATATGTGGCATATGCGCTACCCGCTGGCCGATGGCAGCGGTGAGCTGGTTGTCGCCACCACTCGCCCGGAAACCATGCTGGGCGATACCGCCGTTGCGGTTCACCCCGATGATGAACGTTATCAAAGCTTTATCGGCAAACAGATTAAGCTGCCTCTCACCGGCCGCTTGATACCGATTATTGCCGACGACTATGTGGAACAGGATTTTGGTACCGGTTGCGTCAAAATCACCCCAGCCCATGATTTTAACGATTATGACATGGGTAAACGCCATAACCTGCCGATGGTCAACATCTTCACCAAGGATGCCAAAATCAATGACGAGGCGCCTGAAGCCTACCGTGGTTTGGACCGCTTTGATGCACGTAAGAAAATTGTCGAGGATCTGCAAGCCGCCGGCTTGCTGGTTAAAATTGATGCGCACAAACTTAAAGTGCCACGTGGCGATCGCACCGGCGCTGTCATCGAGCCTTATCTGACCAATCAATGGTATGTAGCGGTAGAATCTCTGGCCAAGCCGGCGATTGAAGCGGTAGAAAGCGGTGAAATCAAATTTGTACCGGAAAACTGGAACAAAACCTACTACCAGTGGATGCATAACATTCAGGACTGGTGCATTTCCCGGCAACTCTGGTGGGGACACCGTATTCCGGCCTGGTTTGATCAGGACGAGAATATTTATGTAGGACGCGATGAAGTCGAAATTCGCGCCAAGCATAAACTGGATGATTCAGTCGTATTACGTCAGGATGAAGACGTTCTGGATACATGGTTCTCCTCTGCCTTGTGGCCTTTTGCCACCATGGGCTGGCCAAAACAGACGCCTGAGCTGGATACTTTTGTCCCCTCGTCGGTCTTGGTCACAGGCTTTGACATCATCTTCTTCTGGGTAGCCAGAATGATTATGATGACCAAGAAGTTCACCGGTAAAATTCCGTTTAAGGAAATTTATATCACCGGCCTTATCCGTGACGAACAGGGCAATAAAATGTCCAAGTCCAAAGGTAATGTACTGGACCCGATTGACCTGATTGACGGTATCGGGCTAGATGCCCTGCTGGAAAAACGCACCGCTGGCATGATGCAACCACAACTGGCTGAGAAAATAGCCAAACGCACCAAAGAGCAATTCCCGGAAGGTATTGCGGCTTACGGTACTGATGCGCTGCGCTTTACTTTTACCGCAATGGCCTCCACCAGTCGGGATATCAACTTTGATATGGGCCGGGTCGAAGGTTACCGAAACTTCTGCAATAAATTGTGGAACGCCTCACGCTTTGTACTGATGAATACCGAAGAGCAGGATACCGGCAAAGACGGCGGCGAGTTGGAGCTCAGTCTGGCGGATCGCTGGATTTGGGCGCGCTTCCAGCAAACCCTAAGCGCGTTTGAAGCGGCCATCAAAGACTACCGTTTCGACATCGCCGCCCAGGCGGTGTATGAATTTACCTGGAACCAGTTCTGTGACTGGTATCTGGAATTATCCAAGCCAGTACTGAATTCAGATAGCAGCAGCGACGCGCAAAAACGCGGTACTCGCCATACTCTGGTGAACGTACTGGAGAGCCTGTTACGGTTAATGCACCCGGTTATGCCGTTTATTACCGAAGAAATTTGGCAGCGTGTCGCACCGCTGGCCGGTATTGATGGCGAGCAAACCATTATGCTGCAGTCCTTCCCTGCCCAGAACAATGCGTTACTGGACGAGCAGGTGGTGGCCGATATCGAATGGCTGAAGCAAGTAATTGTCGGCGTGCGTAATATTCGCGGCGAAATGGATATTGCGCCGAGTAAACCATTGTCAGTATTGCTTAAAAATGCCGGAGATGAAGATTTACGTCGTTTAAAAATCACCGATGTATTCCTGTCCCGTCTGGCGCGGCTGGAGAATATCGAGTTGTTGCCTGCCGGTGAAAAAGGCCCAGCGTCCGCCACTGCCATTGTCGGTGAGATGGAGGTGATGATCCCCATGGCTGGTCTTATCGACAAAGATGCCGAACTGGCACGGATCACTAAAGCACTGGAGAAAATCCAGGCCGATTTTGGTCGTACACAAGGCAAACTCAGTAACGAGAAATTTGTTAGCAAAGCGCCCGAGGCAGTGATCGCCAAAGAACGCGCCAAGCTGGATGAATTCCAGTTACAGATCGATAAACTGAATGAGCAAAAACAGACGATTGAGAATCTTTAAATGCAGATAACATAAACCTGTTATCTGCAGGGAATGAGAATCTTAACAAAGCCGTGACGGTTAATTCAGTCGCGGCTTTTTTATTTGTGGTTTCTTATTCAAGCGATTCCCTTATATTGTATAAAGATGATAGACATCACTATCGGTGAGCAGCCAGTTTTGCCATGACAACCTTACGACAAAGTAATATCGATAAATTTGAACAAGGCATTTACGACGTCTTGATCGTCGGTGCTGGTATCAACGGTGCGGTATCGGCAGCAGCATTAGCGGCCAAAGGAGCTAAAGTGGCACTGATTGATCAGGGAGACTTTGCCGGTTCGACGAGCTCCAACTCATCCAATCTGGCCTGGGGCGGGATAAAATACCTGGAAAGCTTTGAATACAATCTGGTATACAAATTATGTAAGAGCCGCAATCATCTAATGCGCAATTACCCTTCCACGGTAAAAGAAATCCGCTTTTTGACCAGTATCCAAAAAGGTTTTCGCTTTCCGCCCTGGCTAATTTTTATCGGTACCATTATCTACTGGATCATGGGAGGCTTTTTTACCCGCATGCCTCGATATTTATCAAAAAAGGCAATTAAACAGCAGGCATCGGTGGTCAATATCGATAACGTCAGCGGCGGCTTTGAATATTCAGACAGTTACCTGTATGACAATGACGCCCGCTTCGTTTTCAACTTTATTAGATCCAGCATGAGCTATGGCTGTATTGCTGCCAATTATATCGAGCTGGTTAAATCTGAGCAGCAAGATGGTAATTGGGTAAGCCAACTTCATGATCGCATCAGTGGCAAACCGTACCGGCTTCGCAGTAAGACGTTAATTAATGCCAGCGGCCCTTATGTGGATAAGGTGAATCAGATTAATCAGCAACCCACCTTGCATCGCCATGTGTTCTCCAAAGGCATACACCTGATTGTTAACCGGATCACCGAACTTAACAAAGTACTGACTTTTTTTGCCGACGATGGCAGGCTGTTTTTTATTATCCCCATGGGTCCCAAAACTTGTATTGGCACCACCGATACACAAGTAGAACAACCCGGTGCAAAGGTAACAGCACAAGATCGGGCTTTTGTATTAGGCAACGTTAATAAGCTACTCGACCTAGCCCGGCCATTGACGGAACAAGATATTATTGCCGAACGCTGCGGTGTGAGGCCCTTAGCAATTAACAGCACCGATCACACTGGCGATTGGCTGCAACTATCTCGTAAACATGCGATTGATATGGATAGAACACACGGTTATCTGTCCATTTTTGGCGGCAAGCTTACCGATTGTATTAATGTGGGCAATGAAGTCACTAAGCTGATTCGGCAATGCGGTATCAACTTACCCTATCCTGAATATAAGTGGTATGGCGAACCCGATGATTCAGTTAAAAACGAGTTTTATCACCGGGCTAAGTTAATGGGATTGGATGATCTGACTCCCAACATCTCAACTGAACCGTTAAGCCAACGCTTTTGGCGTCGTTATGGGCGTAACGCAATCAATATGCTGGAGCAAATTCGTGAAAACCCGGCTATGGCAGAGTTACTGATTAAAAAAGCTGAATATTTACGAGTTGAAGTAGAACATGCCGCCAAGCGTGAAATGGTCACCAAATTAGACGATTTTCTGCGCCGTCGCTCAAAAATATCATTGGTGGTACCGCATCAGGATTTGATCAGTGCGCCAGGATTGGCCGAAGCCTGCAAGATCCTGTTTGCTGATCAGTGGCAGAGCAAGTTACAGGAATATATTGATGACCATCAGGAAACAGCGTTATGACGGCAAAATACATTCTGGCTATCGATCAAGGCACCACTAGCTCACGAGCCATCTTATTTAACCAACAGGGACAAGTAACCAGCGTTGCCCAACAAGAGTTTACTCAACATTATCCACACAATGGTTGGGTAGAACATGAGCCTGACGATATTTTGTCGTCGGTTTTAACCACCTGCCGAAAGGTGCTGGATGAACAGCAGATTGACGCAGATCAGATTTGCGCCATTGGCATCACCAACCAGCGCGAGACCACATTGGTGTGGGACAAGCAAACCGGCAAGCCAATATATCGCGCTATCGTCTGGCAAGATCGTCGCACTGCGGATTACTGTAAAAAACTGGCTACGCCTGCAATCGAAAAAATGTTACAGGCCAAAACCGGCTTGTTACTCGATCCGTATTTTTCAGCCACTAAAATCCGCTGGATACTCGACAACGTGCCTAACGCAAGGCAACAAGCCCAGGCTGGACAACTGCTTTTTGGCACCGTGGATAGTTACCTGATTTGGCAGTTAACCGGCGGCAAACAGCACTGTACCGACGCCACTAATGCTTCACGTACCCTGTTATTCGATATTCACCAACAAGCATGGGATGATGAATTGCTGGCGCTGTTTGATATTCCTGAAACTATGTTACCCGAAGTGATGGATAGCGCCGATGAGTTTGGCTTGACCGAAAAAGATCTACTGGGTGCGGCTATTCCAATCCTTGGCGTGGCAGGCGACCAGCAAGCGGCCCTATTCGGTCATGCCTGCTTTAATCCAGGTATGGCAAAAATTACCTATGGTACCGGTGGTTTTGTGATGCTTAACACCGGCGATAACGCATTGAAATCTGACAATCGCTTGTTAACCACCGTGGCGTATCGACTCAAAGGCAAAACCACTTATGCCATCGAAGGCAGTATTTTTATGGCCGGAGCGATCATCAAGTGGCTAGTAGAAAATATGCAACTTATCCCCAGTGCCAAACAAAGCGAAACAATGGCCAGACAAGTACCACCGGATCACGGGGTATATGTAGTCCCCTCTTTTACCGGTTTAGGTGCTCCGCACTGGGATCCTGATGCCCGGGGTGCCATATTGGGCTTAACCCGCGATAGTCAGCGCGAGCATATTGCCTCGGCAGCACTGCAATCAGTCGCCTACCAAACTAAAGATTTACAAAAAGCTATGCAACAGGATGGACTCAGTCCCAGCTCACTACGCGTAGATGGCGGTATGGTTAACAATGACTGGTTCCTCGAATTTTTGTCCAGCATGTTGAATTGTGCGGTTGAACGTCCGCAAATTACCGAAACCACCGCGTTAGGAGTCGCCAATTTAGCCGGAATCCAGGCAGGACTATTTGATATGCAGCAATTATCAAAGATGTGGCATTGCCAACAACGCTTTTCACCTGCGCTGGATGAACAACAGCGTAACCAATTATACAAAGGCTGGTTGCAGGCAGTACGTCGAGTTAAAAGTCAGGGTTAATTTATGAATAGCCGCGAATAGCAGGCGACGAGCTTCGAGCTAAAGAAAAAACAAAATTTACCACAGAAGCGCAGAGATCACAGAAGAAACAAGCTAAGGGTAGCGGGCTAAAAACTGAAAAACACCGTTCGCCCTGAGCATGAGGCACGAATAGTCGAAGGGCAATGCAATATATTCATCCCAGCGATTTTCCCACCGTCATCCCTGCGGTATTTTGGGCAGGGATCCATTCTTTAAGCTATCAATTTACCTGCCCCTGGACCCGACCGAAAAAACTGCCGGGATGGCAAACTTGGTGGGCTAAAGGCCTACCAAGCGATTTTTATTCACTTTCAGGTTGGTATTGGTGCTGTGAGAATCCGGCAACTAAACCGGAGTAGCTAACTTTAATCCCACCACACCGGCGATAATTAACAGTAAACTTAATAATCGCAATGTATTGGCGGGTTCGGCAAATAACACTATCCCTAATATAGCGGTTCCCACCATGCCAATACCGACCCAAACAGCGTAAGCAGTCCCTACCGGGAGTGACTTCATTGCCATACCCAGTAAGCCAAAGCTAATCAGCATTGCCAGCAACGTACCGACTGTTGGCCATAAACGGCTAAAACCCTCGGTATATTTCAGCCCTATGGCCCAGACAATCTCGAACAGACCCGCCAAAATCAAAATAAACCAGTTCATATTGACCTCTCCAGATTAACGGGGCCGTCCCCAATGAAAATAGAGAGGTGAGGTCGTCCCCACTTCTGATGTCGTTCGGCATCAATGATGCTGCGAATATTTTACTTTAATCAAAACTAAAAAAGTATCTAGCTTATCTTTGATATTCACTTCTGTTGGAAGTCACGATGAATGTTCTTACAGTTCGGTCACCGTTTCACCATTAACCCGGACATTGTTAAGTTCAAGACCTTGGGTATAAGTGATCACACTGTCTTTGCTCACACCGTTAAAACTGCAATCCTGCAAACGTATATTGCGCACCGGCGCATTGGCTAAACCTTGTGAATCCAGCACCTGTTTTGCCTGTTGCACATGCAGGCGCTCCACCAGCAAATTATTCAGCTCGGGCGTAAACGGGCCGTCCGCACCTTCTTCATAATTAAAATCACAGGTAATGGCGGCGTAGGTGACCTGCCCGACATTGACATCGCGTACGTAAATATCTTCAATCCGTCCACCGCGCATGGCGTTATTCTTGAAACGCAATGCATACCACAGATCCGGACTGTCCATTTGGCAGTGCTCTACAAACACGTTATACACACCGCCGGAAATTTCACTACCAATCACCACGCCACCGTGCCCCGCTTTCATTTGGCAGTGGCGAATAATAATGTTGCGCGATGGCACCGCGACACGACGACCATCGGCATTGCGCCCGGATTTAATTGCAATACAATCATCACCGGTATCAAAGCGGCAATGTTCAATCAACATACCGTCGACAGATTCGGGATTGCAGCCGTCATTATTCGGACCATGTCCTGAAACATCAACATCACGCACTATCACATTCTTGCATAGCACCGGATGAATATTCCAGAACGGCGAGTCCTGTATATGCAGTCCCTCAACCAGCACATTGTCGCACTGATAAAATTCCATCAGGCTGGGCCGCAAGTAATGTCCTTGACCAAATAATCGCTGCTCAACCGGCACGCCTGCCTCGGCCATCTGGAATAACAGGTTACGATCTTCGGTTTGTCTTGGCATGCCGGTTTGCCAGCCAAATTTGGGCGAACCACACCAGGACCACCAGTTTTGGTCGGCGGCCTGGCCATCTAATATACCTTTACCGGTAACCGCCACGTTTTGCGCATCTCGGGCATAAATTAACGGCGAATAGTTATAAACCTCCACGCCTTCATAACGGCTTAATACCAGCGGATAATCAGCCGGATCAGTACTGAATAAAATCACCGCGCCGGATTGAATGTGCAATTCGATATTAGAACGAAGATGAATCGCACCAGTCAGATAGCGTCCTTCCGGCACCACCACTGTGCCACCACCAGCGGCGTAACAGGCATCAATAGCCTTGGCAAACGCCTCCGTATTTTTTGTTTGACCATCGGCCATCGCTCCGTAATTCAGTACGTTAAACTGGTTATCAGGGATGTTCGGCGGTACCAATGAGTCTAGAATTCGACTAGCCTTCTGCCAGGCATCGGCGCTTTTTTCTGCACCTTGTCTGTTTTCCCACGGCATAACAGTGCAAGCGCTGGTCATCAGACTTAACCAGATAAAATTCCGGCGGGACAATTTAAAAGTCACACTATTTTCCTCTTAATTTGTTTTTTTTAATATATTGCCACTCTACAGAAATGAAAATCTGCTGACGACGCAATAAAAAAAGGTGCAGCCATAACAGCTACACCTTTTGATAGGTCAAACGCGATTAGAAATGCGTATTGATTCCAACAAACAATGTACGCCCCTGTACATCATAGGTTGACGGAATAGTATTGGCGCCGCCAAGCGTCAAACTGCCCATAATTGGCGGCTTTTTGTCAAACATATTGCGCACACCCACAGTAACGTTGGTATCTTCCGATAATTGATAGCCGCCAGTCAGGTCAAAATAGGCATAGGAATCAATAGTCGGATGAACATAGGAATCAGGCGATGGCGCTGACTCACCTCTTGCTTTTGGTACCACAATATTATCGGTTGTCACTTCGCCCAGGTAGCGCATCCGCAATGACACTAACGCAGGTCCATTTTCCCACGTAATACGGGAGCTGCCTTTCCACTCTGGCAACGGTTGGCCACAGGTATTGCCAAAGGCACCAACACATTCGTTAGTGATATCGGGCAGTTCCTGAATCGGGGTTACGGTAAATTCATCCGTATAGGTCCAGGAGGTATTCAGGCTCCACTTGCTACCACCATCAAATAAACCCCAATCTACGTCAAAGGTATAGCTGGCGTTGATATCAATTCCCGAGGTTTTGATACCGCCTATATTGGCATTGGTGGTGTAAACGTATTTGGGTGCCGCGATTTGACCGGTACTGTCACGGTTAATGGCTTGACAATAAACGCTGTTAGCATCCTGAAGAGTGCTGTAGCACAAATCCAGAACGTTCTGCAATCCACCACCGCCTAACGGCGCTATGGCATCTTCCAGCTCGATATCAAAATAGTCTATCGCCAAGGCTAGACCCTTGATTTGACCCGGTTGAAAAATCACACCCAAAGTGGTGGTATCGGATTCTTCAGGGGTTAATTCAGGATTACCGCCCCGAATCTGAGTTAAGAAAGGTGAAGTTTGAACACCGACGGTAAACACCGCATTGGCCGGTACTCCAGTAGCAATACACAGGTCTCTAACCGTTTGAGTTTGCCCTGCCGCTGGTTGCCCTGCTGAACAGGGGTCAATAGCGGTCGGTCCATCAGAACCTTGTCCGCCAAACAGTTCACCAATATTCGGAGCACGAATAGCATGCTGGAACTGGCCACGGAAAGACAGATCCGAATTCACCGCCCATTCCAGACCGCTGGAGTAGGTCCATACACCATCATCGCTGCCGACATCGTAGTCGGAATAACGAAACGCGGCGTTCAGATTCAGACTCTCGATACCAGGTAATTCAGCCAGCAGCGGAATACGGAATTCGCCAAAGACTTCAGATACAGACTGGCTACCGCTGGTGGCTTTAGCCGAGTTCCATCCTGATACATCACCTGATGCAAGATAGGAATCAGGCGTATAGGAGCCAGAAGCATCACGCCATTCCAGACCAAAGGCAAAATCCACTGGCCCTGCTGGCATATCAAACGCGACACCGGTTAATGCTGCCACTACTACTTTTTGTTCAGCTTCAATTTTGGATACTGCACCAATAGATATGGCCTCTGCAGCCGCATCGCTGATATTGCCGTTACCAAAAAGGTTAAGCAGTGGCGCTTCACCATTTTGTGATAATAAAGATCGTTGTACAGCACTTCTGGATACTGAGCCTGTTTGCAGATCCGTTTCCGATGTTTTGGCATAACTGTAATAAATGTCATAGGACAAGTCATACAAGACATCGCTCGATACACTGGGCAATAAACCGTTAACACCAACTACAGTACGAAAAACATTATGGTCAGCTTCCGCATAGCGCCCGCCCAGGTCGTTAAAACGACGACCATAATTCAATAGTGCCAAACCATCATTAGCCACAGTTGTCATGGTCAAGTTACCCGGATTAACACTGGTTGTGCCGGTCTCACGGGCATCAAGCAAAGCCAGAATATTTCGCATCTCCTGGCTTAAATAAGGGTTATCAACATCAAACAAGAAGTTTTCGCCCACATTAGGTGGGGCAATTTGTACACTGGTGACATTGCCACTGTAATGTAATTCCATATAGGCTTGGGTATCGTCATTCAAATCATAGTTGGCGAAAACGTTACCCATCCAGCGTTCTTGTGGCGCAAGCACAAAAGAGTTGTCGTTAAAGTCAAAACGGTCATCAGGACTAATAAAAGGTCTTACCGCATTACCCTGTTTGTCAAAAATTGCGCCCAGTCCTGTCATATCCTGCAAACCTGCAGCAATCAGCGCAGCATCTAACTCGGGGTCAGACTGGGCCGAACCGACAGTCGGCAAGTTTCCAATCCGCCCGTTCGGTACACTGGATGAGCCGCCGGTTACAAAACCAAGGCGCCCTCCTGCGGCTTCACAACTTTGTCCACCTGTATCTAGCGGCGTGCCCGCATGGGTATTGCTCCATGAGTCTGCAGTCACGCAACCGTCAGACAGGCCCGGAAAAGCAATATCAGCAATTTGATTGGTGGTGAATCCTTTACGATTCAAATAACCTAACGACGCGGTAATATTGCCTTTACCGTTATCAAAATTACCACCAAAAGTAAGATCGACATTATAAGTTGGCGAGCTTGAAGGCTGGTCCCAGGAACTTTGTAAATTTAACTCAACACCTTCAAAGTCGTCCTTCATCACAAAGTTAACCACACCGGTAATGGCATCTGAACCGTAAACTGCGGAAGAACCGCCCGTTACAATTTCGGTACGCTGGATTAACGCCGCCGGGATCGTATTGATATCCGTCGTCATTGATGGCCCGGTAATCGCAAAGCGTCGACCATTAACCAATACCAGATTTCGCGTCGCACCAAAGTTACGCAGATTAAGCGTTGATACACCTATGGGTTGCCCGGCTTGCACCGTATTTGATTTAGGTCCTTCTAGCTGGTTTCCTGAGAACTGTGGTGTATCGAGCAACAGTTCTTCAACATTCTGAGTGCCGGATAGTACAAACTCTTCCTCACCTACCACATTAACCGGAGTTGGCGAATCCATTCCTCTCGGTGCCAGACGTGTACCAGTTACCGCAATCTTTTCTACCGCATCATCTTGCGCATTGGGTTGCTGCTCCTGGGCCTGAGTCACACCAGGAATTAAGGCCATCCCGACCGCCATTGCGAGCATGGACAGGGTACAGGAATGAAATTTAGATATTTTATGTTGTTTCATTTGTTATGTTCTCCAAGTATCCACTGGGCGACTTCCCAAACACCCATAAGATTTAAATAAATGCTGTCGTGTTATCTTGTTGCTTTGCTCAACTACTATTGAATTGATGCAATCCAAAATAAATCACATTCAATCAAATTAGTTCACAAAAAATACACAATAAGACATTTTAGGTCAATACCAATCATCACATTTTATTAACGAAAATTTGACAGAAGATCAAACAATTGGCTATCCTGCCACCGGTAGCACGCTATATAGAGGTGATTTAGTTGAATTATCGCTGCTTAAAAACACGCAAACGTTAACGAGTCTCATGATTGATATTGCAACAAACACGCAACATTCTATGCTCAGGTCACTCAAAAACGCTCGCATTTTCATCAATGGTCTTGTATTAACTTGATATGAAAACACTATGGATAAAACAACTATGCAGATAAGACGCTATTTATGGCTTTGGTTATTGGCCGTTCCATTTCAGGGTGCCTTAGCCGGCACTTGGCAATCCGACCTTGAGAATGGTTACTATCAGAATCCGGTTTTATATGCAGATTATTCTGACCCGGACATGATCAGAGTGGGCGATGACTTTTATATGGTGTCCTCCAGTTTTAATGTGATGCCCGGCATTCCTGTTTTACATTCCAAAGATTTGGTTAACTGGACCATCATTGGCCACGTTTATAATAATCTTCCACTGGAAAAGTTCGACAAACCTTCCCATGGCAACGGTTCCTGGGCGCCCACTATTCGTTACCACAACGGGCAGTTTTATGTGTATTTCTGTACTCCACATAGCGGATTATTTGTTGCCACAGCCAAAGATCCGGCTGGCCCCTGGCAACTGGAACAAATGGCCAGTGTTGAGTTATGGGAAGATCCGACGCCGTTTTGGGATGATGACGGAAAAGCTTATTTGATCCGCGGCAAGGTGCGAGCAGACATTTTATATATCCACCAGATGAGTGCCGATGGTAAACGTCTGCTCGATGACGGTCAGGTTATATTCAAAGATCTCGACACTCAACCGGTGATTGAAGGCCCCAAAGTCCTTAAGAAAGACGGCTTCTACTATATTTTTGCTCCGGCCGGTGGGGTAAAAATCGGTTGGCAGGCGGTACTGCGCTCCAAAAATATTTATGGTCCTTACGAAAGTAAAACCATATTGCATAAAGGTAACACCGAAATTAACGGCCCCCATCAGGGCGGCGTTGTGCAGCTCAAATCCGGTGAATGGTGGTTTATGCATTTTCAGGATCGCGGTCTATTCGGGCGTATCCCGCATCTACAGCCCATGACTTGGCATGATGGCTGGCCACAAATGGGGAAGGATCAAAATAACGATGGTATTGGTGAGCCTGTGGCTAGATGGAAAAAGCCCGACGTAGGCAAAACCTATCCGGTCACTGTCCCGCAGACTTCGGACGAATTCAATCAGGATAAACTGGGCTTGCAATGGCAATGGCATGCCAATCCGCAACCAAACTGGTATTCACTCAATCAGGCCAATCCCGGTCATATCAGATTATACGCAGAACAGAACTTAACCCAATTTGGTAATTTGCGTTTTGTCGGTAATCAGCTGTTGCAGAAGTTTTCTTCACCCAGTTTTAGCGCCACCACCAAAATCAGCTTTGTCCCCAAACAGCTTAACGACAAAAGTGGCCTTGTAGTTAATGGTCAAAAATGGGGCTATATCGCCCTCTATCAAACTAACGACGGAGTGCGACTAGGCGCATTTAAAGGTCACTATGAACAGTATGACGATGCCACCGTTGAAATGGCATCGATTCCAGCCAAATTATCTGCCAACGGACAATATGATTACTATTTAAAAGTAAATGTTAAGGAGGGTGGCGAGTATCAATTTTACTATAGTCGCGATGGAGAAGATTTCACCCCATTAGGTGAACCGCTACAAGCCACTGCAGGTGTATGGATTGGTGCCAAAGTCGGGTTATTTGCACTAAGTCCCAGTATTAATAAAAGCGGCGGTTATGCCGATTTTGACTGGTTCAGAATGGACTAATAAGCAGATATTAATCAATAAACAGGAATAATAATGAAGTACCTTAAACAAGGCAGCTTAATCGTTGTGACGTCGCTAATCATTCTGTCGGGCTGCGGGAGCAGTAGCAAAGTCGATCATAAGATAGATCGACAAGCGCTGGTCAGCCGCCATAACCCGCATCTTGATGCTATTGATTGGCAATCACCCTTCACTGTGGGTAACGGTCAATTTGCTTTTACCGCCGATGTGACCGGCTTTCAGAGCTTAGCGACTAGCTATTTTAACCAGGGGACCCCGCTTGAAACCAAAGCCCGTTGGGCCTGGCACAGTCGGCCTAATCCACAAAACTACAGCTTGCAAGATGTCGCTAAAAGCTATGATGCTTACGGTCAAAAAGTCGATTTCCCCACCAATATGGACTCGGCTGCCGGACAATGGCTACGCCAAAATCCCCATGACTTGCCCTTAGCGCGTATCTCCCTTAACTATAAAGGAAGGCCAATACAAGTCGATCAGCTCACAGCGATTAATCAGTCGTTAGATCTGTGGCAAGGACGCTTAAACAGCCAGTATCAAATTGATTCCACGGCGGTCGAAGTAGAGACCATCGCCGCTAACCAATCCGATACACTGGCGTTTAAATTACAGTCGGATTTAATCGCCAAGCAACAACTGAGTATCAAGCTGGCTTTTCCGCGTGGCTATGATTTAGCGAAAAAAAACACGCCGGATCTGGATTGGCATGAGGATCAGCAACACACCACCCAACTCAAACAAAGTGATCACCATTCAGCCCTGTTCTACCGTCAGATCGACGATGAACAGCATTGGGTCAAACTACAATGGCAAGGCAAGGCCACACTCAGTCAATTGAAAGACCATCAATTCCAGTTGCAATTACTGCAAGGCGATTCGTCTGCTCAGGTGTTTGCCTTCACCGTGCAATTTAGCCAGTCCAAAGATGCACTGCCGGATAACAATAACTTTTCCCAAGTGGCGGATTCAGCCAAACAGGCTTGGCAAACATTCTGGAATAGTGGTGCTGCAATTGATTTTAGCGGTAGCACTGCGCCACAAGCCAATGAACTGGAACGGCGTATTGTACTCAGTCAATATTTAATGGCGATACAAGAACGTGCTGCTATTCCGGCCCAGGAAACCGGGCTGACCAGCAGCTCATGGTATGGAAAATTTCATACCGAAATGAGCTGGTGGCACAGCGCCCACTGGGCAATGTGGGGTCGTGCGCAACAAACACAAAAAGTACTCGACTGGTACGTCGCACACCTGGATATCGCCCAGAAAACAGCCCATCAGCGAGGTTTGCAAGGCGCACGCTGGTCAAAAATGGTCGGGCCCGATGGTCGTGAAAGCCCCGGCGGCAATCCGTTAATTATCTGGAACCAGCCACAACCGATTGATTTAGCTGAACTGGTTTATCAAAGCCAACCCAATTCAACTATTTTGCAGCGATATGCACAACTGGTCGATCAAACCGCTCAGGGATTGTCATCCATGTTGATGTGGGAACAGGAAAAACAGCGTTATTCACTCAATCCGCCTATCTGGATTGCACAAGAACATTACGATGTCACCGAATCCAAAAACCCGTCGTTTGAGTTGGCTTACTGGCGTACTGCGTTATTAACAGCACAACAATGGCGACAACGCCAAGGACTCCAGCCTAACCCATTATGGCAAAAGCAAATCGACAAACTGGCCGAGTTACCACAAAAAGACGACAAATATGTTGCCATAGAAACCATTCCGGATACCTTTGACAATATCGATAGCCGTAACGATCACCCGGCAATGATCGCCACCTGGGGATTGCTGGCCGACGAGCGGGTTAATCTCAAAACCATGCGCAATACACTTGACGCCGTTATGCACAGCTGGGATTTCGAAACACGGATCTGGGGTTGGGATTATCCGATGATTGCCATGACCGCCAACAAGCTGGGGCAACCGCAAACTGCCGTCGACGCCCTTTTGATGGACGCCCATAACAATCATTATGCGGTTAACGGTCATTGCCCGCAGAAAAAAGTCGGGTTGCCGGTTTATCTACCTGCCAACGGTGCCTTACTGGCAGCGGTGGCACGGATGGCGACCACCAATACCAAGCAGCCAACACTGGGATTTCCGGATAACGGCCAATGGCAAGTTAAGGCGGAAGGATTTCTGGCCCCATGATTTTTACCACGATCTCTTTAAAAACAGGAAATACAATGCGACATAGATTACTTACTCCGCTCATATGTGCGGTCGTGCTGACGACTATCGGCTGTAGTCCGGCCAATAATGACAGCCCAACCAATCCAGCCGCTGCGCTAGCGAATACCCAGCAAAAATTAACTCAGCCGGCAGGCCAACAAGGCTTAAGCGATAAATATGCCGATTACTTTTTAATTGGTGCGGCTGCCGATCAAGGCTCGTATATCACTCATGCAGAGTTGCTCAAAACCCACTTCAACAGTTTCACGACCGAAAATGAAATGAAGTTTGAATCCGTCGAGCCTACCCAAAATAACTTCAACTACGAGATTGCCGACAAGATGTTAGCCTTTGCCAAAAACAATAATATGGCGGTACGTGGGCACGCGCTGGTTTGGCATCGGCAAACTCCGGACTGGGTATTTTTTAATGATGAAGGCGAGCTTCGCAGCAAAGAGGATGTGTTAGCCATCATGAAGAACCATATCGACAATGTCGTCGGTCATTTTAAAGGTACAGTTGATTACTGGGATGTGGTCAATGAAGCGATTATGGATGACGGTAGTTTACGTACTGATAAAGAAGAAGCCGACGATCAAAAAAGTTACTGGTACGGCGCAGTGGGTAAAGACTATATTGCCGCGGCATTTCGTTATGCCCATGCCGCCGATCCGCAAGCCAAACTGTTTTATAACGACTACTACAATTACATTCCAGCCCGCCAGCAGGCTATTTATCAGCTAGTGAAAGAGTTACTGGATGACGGTGTCCCCGTTCACGGCGTAGGATTACAGGCACATATTAATACTATTCCCTCGTCCAATCCTGAGCATCAGTCTTACCACCAGAGTATCGACAATCTGGAAAAAGCCATCCAACTCTATGCCTCATTAGGGCTGGAGGTACAAATTACCGAACTGGACGTATCGCTGTATATTGGCGGGAACAAGTATCAGAAAAGTGATTTTTATACTGCCGATAGCATTCCTGCCGAACTGGATCAAAAACAGGCGCAACGCTACGCCGACTTGTTTGCCATGTTGCGTCGCAACCGCGAAGCCATTAGCAGTGTGACCTTCTGGGGCATTGCCGATGACAACACCTGGTTATCCGAATTCGATTCAGGACGAGCCGATTTTCCAATGTTGTTTGATGTCAATCATCAGCCCAAATCGGCATTTCACGCAGTGATGGATTTTTAGCTCTACCGTTATCCATGGGGCTTTAATTAGAGTCCCATGGAATACCCGCCAAAGCTTAACTTAGTCAGAATCGGGTAATACCACTTTGGCAACATTGTGAAACCGCCGCTGCCCGGTACCATCGCTGATCACATGTACAAAACTGGCGTTTTTCACTTCAATATCGCCACTACCATCTTCAATACTGGCGGGACCCGTCACGCTATCAACATAAATATCCCCGGAACTGTCCCTGAGCTGCAACTCTCCGGTTAGGGTGACAATTTCAATACCGCCAGAACTGTCCTGAACGTTAAGGTTACCGGTTAGGGTATTCACCACCAGATCACCCGAACTATCGGTAATATCAACATCTCCGCTGATGGTATACAACGCCAGATCACCCGAACTGTCATGCACATTCACATTGCCGCTGATCGTGCGTATACAGCTGTCACCGCTACCATCATAAACATCCAGCTGAATAGTTCTAGGCACAATAATTTCGATATCAATGCCCTGGTTGTAGTGATGTCGTTGCTCAGTCAGTTTGGCTATCAGCAGCGCCTTGTCGCCCTTGGCCGTGAGCGCTAGGCGATAATCCTCTGCATTGAGTTCATCAGGCAAAATGGCTTTTACCTGTATCTCCTCAACATCCTCACCATGAATATGCAACGCCCCGGCACCCGTCTCGGTTCGCAATTGCTTGATGTCGTTGGCATCCAGATTAAGGTGTTTTTCTGCAGCCAACACACTGGCCGGGGCTAACATCAATACAATGAGGGCAGAAAGAATGCGTTTCATAGGAATCCTTGTTTTCGTCAATGGCCATATTGGCAAATAGCTATGTCAGATAACTCTGTCGCAAACTGTTGTACAAAGGTTTAAAACCCGGAATAAAATTATTGTTTCTTATCGATTGAAATATCAAACGACTTAAGCCAGACCAAACCTGAACCGCTCATTATTTCGGTTCCCAGCTCAATATCGGCAATATAAAACGTCTGGGGGAGCAACTGATGTTCTACCGCATATTGTACCAGGGGAATAACATCAAACTTGGAGGCTAAAGCGCGCTTTTTTGCCCGAAAGGTGAGGTAGATCCAGTGATTATTATGTTGCCCGGATACATCTCCCCAATTATTGTCAGCCCACACTTCCCACTGTTGCTGATCAACATTGACGTCACCCTGATAACGACCGGCAGGATCCATATGATTGGGCGTGGTGTAACTCCATATCATCAGTTCCGCCACTATGGTTGCGGGATTTGGCTCGGCTCCGATATTGGCCGAATTGGTTAGCCACATCGATGTCGCGACATTATGCTCGCTATTGCCCGACACCTCGAGTTTGTGACTGATTAGCAGGCGTTTTAAGTTGGCATAATTCAACGGAAAATCGCCTTTATCGGCGGGCGTGGGTGCCCAGGGAGACGTGCCGAGTTTGATTTGTGGGTAGGCATAAATTGTGTCGCTGTCGCTTGGCCACTTCCAGGACCAGCCATACACTTCTTCTGATTTGCTCTTTTCCAGACACTGCCGCCAATCAAAGGATTTTGCCGCGTCTTTATTCCAGACATTGTTGAATAACATCCCGCTGGGCGTATGCTGCAACGCATAGTCATCGCAACTGATAGTAGTGGTTGCCGGTTTTTGCCAGTCCGATTTTGTCGCTTCTTTCTGGCTACAAGACAGTAACACTAGTGTCGGGATAAAAAACATCAAACTAAGTCGAATTAACATCATTAACCTAAACTCTGGATAAGAAGTGTCGTTTGAATATAAATTATGACTATAATTCAAATGCTTACAAATATGAATTAAAGCTTATTTAAACTAGGGCAGCCGTTAACCAGCGGACAAAGTGTTCAACTCTGCCATTTGGCTGGATGTTTTGCGGATAGACCAGGTAGTATCCAAGCGACGGACTTTGTGGCTGAATATCCTTTACAGTAACAGGTTTAAGCCACCCTTCCCGCACAAAGTTTCTCACCAGTAGCGAGCTGACTAACGCCAGCCCCTGTCCAGCCAGCGCAGCGTGAATAACCTGATGTTCCTGCTCGAACTGCCTTATTACCCCTTTTTGGTCAGTTTCATTCACCCAATCTCGCCACGAGACGGTAGGCAAACCGGTGTTTTTCCATTGGGTTTCCAGCAAGTTCTGTCCGGCCAGATTAGCCAATTCCGCCGGAAACGAGCTTGCGGCATAAATATCAACCGGATCAGACAGCAGAATATGTTGCTGCTCAACCCCGGTTAAATCGCCAAAACGAATCGCTAAATCGATATTGTCGTCTTTTTTCATTCTTTCCAGATCTTCAGTTGTGCGTAACGACAGATCGATTTCAGGATGATTGTCGAGAAACAGATTAACTATGGGTATCAAACATAGTGATGCAAAAGATGATGTGGTGCTGATGGTTAATTTTTGCTGGTTGAGCCTGATTTCATCCAGCACATCATCCAGTTCATTCAGACTGGACGTGGTAACACTTGCCAGCTTTTTGCCCGCGTCAGTTAATTCAACCGCCCGAATTTTCCGTTTAAATAAACTGCTACCCAGAATTTCTTCAAGCCGTCTTATTTGATGGGAAATGGCGGTAGGTGTCACGTTCAGTTGATCTGCTGCCTGCTTAAAACTCTTGTGCTTGGCAGCTAAATCAAATGCTCGAATCGCGTTAAGTGAATAATACATACCAGCAACTCATAGATGAAATAATCTCATCTATAAGAAAATTATTATCCTTTGTCAATATACCCACTGAAAAGGAAAATGATCACTCACAACAATGATAGAGGAAAACAGCGTGACGACCATACTTAGAATTGACGCCAGCGTAAGGCAAGCTGACACTAGCAGCAACAAACACACTTCCATTTCCAAATCTCTGGCCAACACTTTTATTCAGCAATGGCAGCAATTTGATAATCAAGTAAAAGTTATTCATAGAGATTTAGCTAAGCAACCGGTCGGCTTTATCGATCAGGACTGGCTAAGTGCGGTGTTTACCCCCGAAAATAAACGCAGTGACGCGCAACATAAGCTATTGTCCCTGTCCGATACCCTGATCGACGAGCTCACACAGGCAGACCTGATACTTATCTCGTCCCCCATGTACAACTACGGTATGCCCGCCTCTCTTAAAGCCTGGTTTGATCAGGTGATTAGAGTGAACAAAACCTTTAGTTTTGATTTGAAACGGGGCGACTTCCCGCTCGAACCTATCTTGTCGGGCAAGCAAATGGTGTTACTCACATCGACTGGCGAATTTGGCTTTGAAAAAGGCGGTATCCGCGAACATATGAATCATTTATCACCCCATGTTCGCACTCTGGGACATTATCTTGGCACGGAATCCTTTCACGAAGTCAGAGCGGAATATCAGGAATTTGGCGACCAACGGCATCAGCAGTCCGTCGAAACGGCATTTGCCAATACAGCAAGGCTGGCAGAGTTGCTCTGCGGCAAAGATAAACAGGCTCTAGATATAACGTCGATGTTCGGCTAAATATCCCAGCAACAGGAAAATACCGACAATCACCAGTCCCCGGTATAGGCCGGGGATCATCAGCAAAATCTGTTTGACCAATGGGGTGGTAAACACCATCAACAATCCATAACCAAAGGCGCACACCAGCACAAATACAATGGTACGGATAATAAAATGATAAGGACTTAACATACGCTTGATGTGCTTATTTAACACATCACCATATACCACCAGCACAGTGGCAAGAATGGTTAAGGCGATTTCACCATAGTAGGGCTGCATCCAGCGGGTTAATTGCCATAAAAAAGACTGCAAAACTTCCATTACGACTCACTTGATTAACGGCTTGCCTCAATATCGCCAATCATGGGAGATTGAGAACTAATAAAGTACTGACAGTGTAAATAATTCCTGCATAAAACGCAGCAGAGATTTGCCAAATCAATATCCGGCCAGCAGCAATTCTCAACTCAACAACTTAGTACTTCATCAGAATATGTTGCGGCTGGTGATCCTGCAAACGGATATAATGCATCACGCCCCCGCCCTTTTTCAGGTTTTTTCCGTGCTGTTGCTCTTCCCAGATAATAAAAGCCATCACATAAAATTCACCGGCCTTAATATTGTTGAAATGAAACTCTCCGTTTTGATCGCACTGGGAAATAATCTCCATTTCATGATAAGCCTTGGCGTCCGGTGTAAAAGAGGGTGGGTTTTGTGACAGCAAGATTTGCCCCTGTTGGTTGCTGCCATAGGTCTTAAAGATACGCTCACTGGAATAAGGAGTGACCGGCAACAATTCGATATTAAATCCTGCGCATCCCTTATAGCTGCCATCCTCTAAACGGATAAAGGCTTTACCGCTCAATGTCGCGCTCCCCTTTTGCTTAATCCACTGCACTTCCTCCAGTTTAAAGCGGTGTTGCAACGACAAGGGTTCCGCGGAGTATGTCATCCCGCTAAACATCAGGCTGAATACAGTTAAAGAGTAAAGTGCCAAACGGCAGGAAAACATAGGTCGGCGCATAGCAATCCCTTGATTTTAATAAAAAATGCAGTTTCAGCTTAAAATATGCTCAAAATAAATACTAGCCATAATCCTGTTGCTTTTTGCGCAAATACTATCAACTTTCCGGGCTGCAGAGCACGCAGCCGGGTAGCGGTTAAAAATATAACAACGCCAAAACCAGAATTTGCCATAGGACAAGCAGACTTCTCAACGCACACTAACGACAACAAAAATTAAGGAGGATGTTTGTTTATGCATCATCTATATATTTTAACGCGTCTATTAACCGCTTTCGTTCTGGTAACCAGTATCAATGAGGCTTGGGCGAGTGACGCCCCGCAAAGTAATTCCACAGCATTGACCGAAACCACGATTCACCAATGCGAGCTATCCCGCTTTAAACCGGTTGAACAGCTGCCGACAGTGGCTGAATTGCCCAATCCCTTTTTACAGGGCAATGGTCAACCCATCAGCCACATAGACCAATGGCCCTGTGTTCGCGCCCATAGCCGCGCCCTGTTCGAACAATATGAACTGGGTGAAAAGCCGCCCCGACCGAAAAAGGTCAGCGGCTCATTAGAAGGCGAACTGCTCAGCGTCAAGGCCAGTCATTTACAGCAAAATATAGAATTCACTGCCAAAGTGCATTACCCCACCCACGGGCAAGCCCCTTATCCGGCGATGATTTCGATTGGCTGGTTTTGCCTGAATAAAGAAGCGCTAGATAAAGCCGGCGTTGCAGTGATTGAGTTTAATAATAACGAGATTGGCGAACAAAAAGACACCGGCTCACGGGGCAAGGGCAAGTTTTATCAACTTTATGGTGCCGATCACTCTGCCAGCGCCATGATTGCCTGGAGCTGGGGCATTAGTCGCATTATCGATGTATTGGCCGAATCGGGTCAAAGCCAAATTGATGCAACCCATATTGGCGTAACCGGCTGTTCCCGCAACGGCAAAGGCGCCATTGTGGCGGGGGCGTTTGATGAACGTATTGCGCTAACCATAGCCCAGGAATCCGGCTCCGGTGGTTCCGCCAGCTGGCGTACTTCCGATGCCCAACAAGCCGCCGGACAAAATGTGCAAACCCAACAACAAATCGTTACCGAAAACGTCTGGTTTCGTGACAACTTTAAACAGTTCAGCGGCCAGACCAATAAAATCCCGGTAGATCATCACCAGCTAATGGGATTAATCGCCCCGCGCGGTTTATTGGTAATCGAAAACACCTCAATGGAATGGCTGGGCAATGCCAGCACCTTTTTAACCGCCAAAGTCGCGCACAGCATCTGGCAAGCTTTGGGCGTACCACAAAATATGGGCGTATCCCAGTTAGGCGGCCATAAACACTGCCAATACCCCGACGCCCAACTCCCCGAACTGAATGCCTACCTCAGCCGCTTTTTACTGGATGATAAAAGCGCCGATACCCAAGTATTAAAAACCGATGGCCAGTTTGATACCAGTGTAAAAAAATGGATGCCGTGGACAGTGCCAGATTTGCATGAGTAAAAATACCATATTGGCTAAAATCATTAGTGGATCTACCTGATAAAGAAGACTTGATGAAAAGAATCAGTAAGACAGAAACAAAATCGACAAAGGAACACGCAAAATTAAAGTTGCGAGCCCTCCAGACTGCGATCAATAAAGGTATCGCGAGTGGAGATGGTGGTGTGCTGAATATGGAGTCGATCAAAGTTATGGCTCGAACTAGAGCCGGAACGGTGTGAGTGTTTGGCCCTATATCAACACAATTAACATCTAGCTTCATGCTCAATTAAGGCCTAAAATAAGCACTTAATTTAATACTTATTGGTGATATATGAAACAGATATTGGCGGATTGTTCAGCAAGCATTTCAGAATTAAAGAAAAATCCGACAGCATTATTAAACGAAGCTGATGGCTCTGCAATAGCGATATTAAACCATAATAAACCTACAGCTTACTTAGTCCCGGCAGAAACATATGAATGGATGATGGACGTATTAGACGACTACGAGTTGGGAAAAATTGTCGAAAGTCGCCGTGCTGATTTATCCGATGCTATCGAAGTTTCATTAGATGACTTATAAGTTAAAATTCCTTCCTGTGGCCAAGAAAGAATGGGATAAATTAGGTGAACCAATTCGTAGGCAATTTAAGAAAAAGTTAGCTGAACGCCTGGAATCCCCACATGTACCATCAGCCAGATTAAAAGGTTATGACTCGGTTTACAAAATTAAGTTACGTACCGCTGGATATCGTTTAGCTTACGAAGTCATTGATGACGAAATATTTGTATATGTCCTCGCCGTTGGCAAACGTGATAAAAACGCAGTTTATAAAAAATTAGCCTCTAGAAAAAAGTAACGTTATAAACCCAAGATCATTCGAATTATACGGCGGCGGAAAATAAATGAGTGCAGTGGGCAGCTCTGGAATTGGAAGAATGATGATTTTTGAAGACTGCTTTGAACCAATATCGAACGAACGGTCAATTTGGATCTGACCTTTTTATTTTAAATGAGAGTATGGATATTCCTGACTATTTATAGTGCGGCTTCAATAACTAGACGATTTGGTAATAAAAACGTTTATCGAAAATCAATTTTCTTTGACCCCTTTCATTTGTTACCGAAATTAGTATTTAGATTATTACATGAGCAATATTTGATCGAAGTAAGAAAATAACCGATAGTTGGAATGTCGAATGTCGAATATAAATATGACCACCTAAATATAAGTGACTAATAATAGGAACACTCTCATAAAATCTGATAGATAAAGCGAGGGTTACATACAACATTACGGATGAGAACTTGTAGGTATGAAAAATAAAGGATTGACACTTCTCGAAACTCTAGCACTTTATGTTGGACTTGATTCGAAAACTAAATTTCATACAAAAAAGTACTGGGTTCAGTTTCTTTCATGGCCACCAAACTCTTTTGCTGTCAGTGCTGCAATCCTGAGTGAAACTGGGGCTTATTTAAAGTTAATTTCTCCAACAACCTCAAATTGTTCTGTCAGCTCCATTTATGCAAATGGTGTTGAAGGTCGAACGCTACAAAACCTTGCTATCGCTTGGAAAGCAAACATCGGAAAACAAGAGAATGCGCTCGACGAATCGATCTGCGAATGTGCGTTTTCAGAACTCAATATTGAATCAATCATACTCGATAAGAAAATAGTACCAATACCGATCAGAAACTTAATTTCAAGCATTTTTACGTCAGAGAATTTTTCTAAGACTATGGCGGATCTTTCAAATGATGACGAATTTATATCCAAAGTTCTTTTTCTATTAAGTGTTAGTGACGAGTGTTGTGCTGGTTTTGGCGTTGATAGTGCCAATACAAATGAAGTTGCATCCAAATGTGACGAAGTGGTTTTGACACTTGTGGATATAATGTTACGGACAACCTCAAGAAGATCACTCTCAACTATATGTCCGAGTAGAGTTTCAGTTTTACCCAAATCTCTTACACCAACCTTAGGTATCTCGCTGCATTCACTCTCACATCATTTAGCATTCATAAGTGGAGAAGTAACTGCCTTTTGGAACGATATCGGAATTGATTCGGCAAGCCCGGATCACAATTCAAAATCTCATCTAAACATTCTGATTATTCCTTATCCCTACAACGTTCACTCAAATCAATTTGAGTTAAAAGAAAACGCTCCTCACACTCCCGTTGGTGCAAAGTATTTTAAATACACTCCACAGCCAGATATCGAGTTTCTGATTAAAGTTACTAAGTCACTGTTAATAAAGGCGCAAGCTGCATCCAATTTCGTTGATATAATAGTATTCCCTGAGGCCACTTTCAGGACAGACAGTATCCAAAGTTACTTAAGGCAACTTAATGATGCTCTTGAATTTATGAATATACCTCATAAGCCGGTAGTCATAGCTGGAGTAATAGACAAACCTATTACCATACAAAACAACAGCTCAAAAAATATACCCCGGAATTTTGAAGAGCGAAATTGTTCGGTATTGGTACCTCCACACCGTTATGAAAATCACGGTATAATGAGCAAGTCATTTTCGCTAGATGGAATTGGCTATGAACAGGTAAAACATCACAGATGGCAACTAGATCAAGACCAAGTGAGAACATATGATCTTGGCTTAGAATTGGGTGGTGCCCCTAATGATCTTCTTTGGGAGGGAATCTCACTCGAAGACAGACGTGTTGTATTTACTCAATGGGAGAACTGGTTTAGTGTTTGCACGCTAATCTGTGAAGATCTTGCAAGACAGGAGCCGGTATCTAGAGCTATCAGGGCGGTTGGTCCCAATCTAATTGTCGCATTGTTATTTGATGGTCCACAAAAGAAATTTAGATGGCCTGGTAGACATGCTACAACACTATCCGAAGAACCGGGTTCATCAGTACTAACTGTCACTTCATTAGGTATGTCCAAAAGAAGCATACCGAAAATTAGCGGCTTTGTTTTGGATGAAATAACGAGTAGGACGATAGCGCTTTGGAGAGATAAATTAGAAGGGGAAAAAGAATTAGTATTGGACGATGGAAGCCATGCTATCATATTAGAGCTAAAGTCTAATTTTTGTGAACAGATTAGTGCTGACTGTCGCAGTGATAACGGTGGTTCAGTTTTCTTAACGTACAAACGTCATTTCAGTCTGACTGCGGAAAGCGAGGGAACTATTTTATGAATTTAACAAAACGTGATGACCAAACCTTATCAACCATTGGGCGTGTAGCGAGTTACAAGCCGAGTGTGGCACGCGATTTCGTTAAAACATTAGATTTTGATTCCATTGAACTAAAATATTCTGTTATGAGATTTTGGCAAGAAAGGTTGGCTGACGTTGATCTAACGAGTAAGCAAGCATTTATTGCTAAGCTAAAAAATATCACTTGTGAGGATCCTAACGAGCATTTAATTGTTCACTGGCTTGGCGCATACTACGACATCAATTGGTTGAAAAGCCAACAAAATATAGAAAGTAGTCGAGTAGCGGATTGTGTTTGATTGAAACATGACTATCCGTCAAAAAAGAGCTCCTATTAATTATAGTGATGACAATTTCTTGGGTTACTACTTTCGGTAGTATTTAGAATATCGCCCTGCGATAAACCTATCTCCAATCAAATGCAAGAAAACTAATCCATCATTGCTTTGATATGCACTGCCACACTGCGCCCCAGTGCACTGTAATTGTAGCCGCCTTCCAGGGTAGAAATCATTCTTCCCCCGCAATGCTTATCCGCGATTTTTTTCATCTCTTTGGTGATCCAGTGGTAGTCGGTTTCCACCAGTTTAAAATGCGCCATATCGTCTTCAAAGTGGGCGTCAAAACCGGCGGAAAACAAAACTAACTGCGGGGCAAAAGCATCGATTTTAGCCAACCATTGTTCCGTTATCGCTTCCTGCCAGCTGTCACCATCGGTACCCGGTGGCAGGGGTAAATTCAGTATATGTGCATTACCCGGCCCAACATTGTGCGGGTAAAACGGATACTGATAAGACGAGCAAAACAACACCCGTGGATCATCAAAAAAGATATTTTCGGTACCGTTACCGTGATGTACATCAAAATCGATAATCGCCACCCGCTCTAAGCCATAAACCTCCATGGCATGCGCAGCCGCTACCGCAACATTATTGAAAATACAAAAGCCCATGGCTTTATCGCGCTCAGCATGGTGGCCGGGCGGGCGCACTGCGCAAAACGCCTGTTTGGCCTCGCCACTCATCACTTTATCGACTGCCATGATATTGGCCCCGGCGGCGTACAGCGCGGCGTCCAGACTGCGTGGCATCATCTGGGTATCGTCGTCCAAATGCACCATGCCGTGCTCGGGTGTTTTGGCAAAAATCTCATCCACATAGGATTGATCATGCACCCGGTACAAGTGTTGTTTAGTGGCCGGTTCGGCTTGGAGTTTTACCAGCGAAAAATCCAGCCCGGAGGTAATTAAGCGGTCGTTGATCGCATCAAGTCGTTCCGGTGATTCAGGATGTTCATTGCCCACATCATGTAATGCACAGTTAGGATGGCTGATAAACACCAAACTCATATTGGCCTTTCCAAATTTAAAATAAGCGTCAACTCGCCCGGTTCATCAAATGGCTGACAAACAAAGCCGTTATTTTCAAACAGGCGTAACATGGTGCTGTTATCTTGTCGTACACAAGCATACATGCGCTTTAAACCCCGTTGTTTGGCAATCAGGATCATTTCGCGCAGCAACTGGGTTGCCATGCCCTTACCGTGATATTGTTCACGGGTGACAAAGGCCACTTCACAGCCTTGTTCGTCGGTATTAAGGTAGTAGCGCCCCACCGCTTTTAACTCCGACACCGAGCCTTTTTGCTTCACAATACATAGCGCCAAATCGCGACTTTGATCCACACTAACCAGTTCACAGGATTTCTCACGGGTCATCTGGGTAGGATAATGGTTATAGCGATTAAACAGGGTTTCTTTGGTGTGTGAATAGAAAAACTCCTGCAAACGGCGTTCATCGGCCGGATTAAGCGGACGTAAATCGTATTCTTCTCCATCAATAACCAGTGGCTTTACATTGATTTCACCCAGCTCAGGGACTTCGCGGGGATAATTTTTTTGGTAATTAGGCACCCAATAATGGGTACGTACCGCTTCCAATAGTTGTGATCTAAAATCCGGATGGGCAATACGGATCAGTTCCAGCGCCCGTTCACGAATACTGCGTCCTTTTAACGATGCCACCCCAAATTCGGTCACCACATAATGCACATGACCGCGCGAGGTCACCACACCGCTGCCTTCGGTGATAATAGGCACAATGCGCGACACAGTGCCGTTTTTTGCCGTGGATGGCATGGCGATAATAGGTTTACCGCCCTTAGACATCGCCGCCCCGCGAATAAAATCCACCTGCCCACCAATGCCGCTGTAAAACTGGTAGCCCAAAGAGTCAGATACCACCTGTCCGGTTAAATCCACTTCCAACGCGCTGTTAATGGCCACCATATTGTGATTACGCGCGATATTAGCCGGCGAGTTAACGTAATCCACCGGGTAAAATTCCACATGAGGATTATTGTCCACAAAGTCATACAATTTCTGGCTGCCCAGACAAAAGCTGGTCACCACTTTACCGGGGTGAAAAGTCTTGCTGCGGTTGTTAATCACCCCTTTGGACATCAGCTCGATAATACCGTCGGTAATCAGTTCACTATGCACGCCTAAATTTTGATGATTTTGTAAGTAACGCAATACCGCGTTAGGGATTTTACCGATACCCAGTTGGATGGTGGAGCCGTCTTCCACCAGCATGGATACATACTGACCTATCCGCTCAGTTTTTTTATCCAGTTCAAAACTGGGCATTTCCGGCAGGGTTTGTGCCAGCTCAATACAGGCATGAAAATCACTCACATGCACATAGGAATGACCGTTAGTGCGCGGCATTTTAGGGTTAATTTGCGCCACCACCTTTTTAGCCTTGCGAATAGCGGCAAACACCACATCCACCGCCACCCCGAGTGAACAATAGCCGTATTGATCCGGCGGACTGACCATCACCAAAGCCACATCAATGGGCATCACATCCTGCTCAAATACCGAGGGCACTTCAGACAAGAAACACGGCGTATAATCGGCACGGCCTTCGTTTACCGCTTGTCGCATTTTATCGCCGTTGATAAAAAAGGTGTTCACCTTAAACAGCTCTTTATATTCAGGCTCGACCCAGCGGCTATCGGACACGGTATTAATGTGTACCACTTCAATATCGTGCAAGTCCTTACTGTGGTTAATCAAGTCATCAATCAGACCATTGGGCACCGCCGCATTGGAGCCAATAAAAAGTCGATTACCGGATTTTAACAAGGCCGTCCAGTCAGGACGATTAGGAAGCGCGGTATACACAACATCACCTATAACAGAGCGGATTGAATTGACAGGCAGACTAAGCCAGTCGGCTTAACATGGCAACTGGATTAGGGTCGTAGCGGTCATATAAGCACAAAAACAAAACCACCCTGCCGGGTGGTTTTGTGAGTAAATCGAACTACGATTAAGTACCTGTTACAAACTAATCGCCAGACTAATATCAGACTGTAGAGCAGATTTAACCTTTAGCAGCTTACTTTGTGCATCGTAAGCAAAATCTACCTCAGTACCGTTAATTTGTACTTTATGCGGCTTGGCATCCAACACAACTTCAAACTGACGCAAATAACTCATTGCGGGGCTGCTAACGATTATCTGCTTGGCACTGCGCTCCAGTTTGATAATTTTGTGTTGATCCTTATCCAACATATCCACGTAGGTAAATGCTTTTTGGCTATCTTTTTCACCCGGGAAAACATGAATAATCAGTTGTTTAGGCTGCTGTTGCCATAATTTGCTATTACCCGCATACAGGTTGCCGGTGACAAATACACTATTAGCCTGAACAAAACGCGGCAACTTGCTCAGTGGTGCATCGACCTTGATCGTTTTACCTCCTTCAAAACGCACACTGGCATCATCAAAATCACGCCATTGACCTTGTGGCAAATACACACTGCGATGTTCACCGGGCTCGAATACCGGTGCGACTAAAATCCCGTCGCCCACATAAAATTCATCCCACACTGAATAGGTGTTGCTGTCGTCCAGATGGCGATAAGCCAACGGTTGCATCAACGTGCCATTATCACCACTGGTTTGTGCCAGTGAATATAAATAAGGCACCAGTTGCATACGGTCATCCAGAATGGCGCGGAACTGGTTTTGTACCTTTTCGCTGTATTGCCAGGGCATTCTGTCTTTGCCATCACCACCGGCACCATCGAGTTTTATTTCAAATAAGCCACTCATACTACCTGCCTGTAACCAGCGCAAATATAAGTCTTCAGGAATATAGCCTTCGCCCTGATAGCCTCCCACATCGGTGCCCCACACCGGGAAGCCCATAAAGGCACTGCGCGCGGCATTGGCAAAATTGCTTTGCAACCCTTCCCAGGTGGTACGCGGATCACCGGCCCAGATAGCGCTGACATAAGGCTGGCTGCGATGAATCGCCGAACGCACGAAGGTAATTTGATCATCTCCCCAGACACTGCGCAGCGCTTCATCATGGACTTTGGCCATCAAATAAGCATATTGATTGCGGCGATAGGCCGGTAATACCGATTCGTCCTGCCATTTTTCATAAACCGGAAAGCCTTCGTCGGCTCGATCGATTTTATGACCTTTCACACCGTATTGCAGTTGCTTGTCTACCAATGTTTGCTTAAACGCATCCACGCTATTTTGATCGGTTAAATCGAGATAGCTGAAGCTACCTAATAAATGCTTGGCAAAAGGCGTGGCGCCAAAAAATGCCGGGGTGGTCCAGGTCATAAATTCCAATCCGTAATCGTCACGGATTTTACTGATCCATTTGCCCGGTTCGGCAAAGATCGGGCTAAAATTCATCTCTGACCAGCCATGAGTTCCATCACTATAAGGACGGTCGATAAACCAGGAGGTAAACGGGATTTCGAGCTGATTCATTTTTTCAATGTCGTCCAACACCTCGGCCGCACCACCATCGTTTTGATCGCGCCAACCAATGGGCCCTAATCCCCAAGCGGGTACGCTTTTGGGATCGCCAATCAGATCAAAATAAGCTTGATGAATTTGCGCACCGTTATCCCCAAAAAACAGATACCAATCCAGTTCTCCACTATCGTGATGAATACGATGTACACCGTTAATCGCAATGCTGTAGGTGCCCCGTGCGAAGGTATCAAAAAACGATCCATAACCTAAGCTACTGATAAAAAACGCGGAATGGGCAGAAGCAAAGTTCTCATGAATACTGGCCTCTTCAGCGTTGACATCCACCTGAATCACTGCATTACGCAGATCGGGTGACAAACGGTTATCTGGCTGTAATCCTTCGCTCAAACCAAAAATGTGATCATCCAGATCTTTTAATTCCAGCGTGACCTGTTGCCCCCATTTAGGGGTGGCATGTAAGCGAAATCCACCGCTCACTTTACTGATGGTCAGATTAACCAGACGTTGATCATTATCGTAAACGGTGCGGTAAAACTCGGCACTGGGCGCAAAGTGACCGGTAAGTTGAATCGAGTTCTGATCAGCGGCACTAATATCCCATTGCAGTGCTTGCTGATAATTGAACTTGATGCTTTGTACTAATAGTTTAAGTTGTTTACCTTCGCTGGCACTGATTTGTAATTTGTTATTGTCAGTGCTGACCTTGAGTCGATTATTCTGTTGCACCAATTCGACCGTGGCAGCCACAGATGCTACCGAAAATAAACTGGCCGGTACCAATAAGGTCAGCACCGTCATATATCGTTGAACTAACTTTTGCATTGTATTACTTCCAAATTAAAGGGATTAAATTAAAGCCATTTATCCAGCCAAACTCACCGGCCTGTCGATTTGCTCTGACAAATCACGCCAGCGATCGCGATATATCAACAAGCCATTGATGTTAGTTGCTTTAGCAATATCAAACTGGGTTAAAGAAGGATCAGGCGCTTGCTGCCAACGGGTTAAACACCAGGCACCAACCACCGTACCGGCACTATCACCGGAAAGTAGAATTCGCTGACGAGGGCGAAGTTGTGCCAATAACTGGCACATCAACGGGTTTTTACGTGACGCACTGCCAAAAATCACATCGCCAATCACACCGAGTAAATCCAGTTGATAGTCGATCATCAATGCCAGATATAAACTCGCCAGTGCGCTACCGGATGCAGGCTTGCCGATAATCCGTCCTTCGCGCCCGGCAAAGGGCCCCCCACTTTGACTAAAAGGCGGCAAGGCAAACACGCCATCATCAATCAATTGCTGAATATCATCGGGCTGATAATCACCGGTCATATCACTATTTGTTAGTTGGCATATTTGCTCAAATTCCCGCCCGCCCATAAAACGGGCACAAGGGAGTAGATTGCCGGCAACGCTCACATTCCCCAACGTATCCCGACATTCTTGCAGGTTTTTCAAACGCTGTTCGGTGGTCATGCAAATAACCCAGGTTCCCATCGATACCAACGTCACCGGTCTGTCGGGTATGCTATATAAGTAACGGGCAAAACCCGCATTAGAATCATGTACACCGCTATATATTCTGCAATTTGCAGATAAGCCGGTAGATTGACACACCTCGTCGGTAGGTCCTCCCACCACTTCATATCCGGTTTTAATGGGCGGCATAGCGGAACGTAGCACCAGTTCATCCAATAACGACGAATAGGTTTGTTCGGCCGGTAACCATAAATCAGTATGGCAGCCTAATGACGTTACTTCGGTTACGGCCTGGCCGGTTAAACGCCATACCCAATATTGGGGATACATCAAAACATGGTGAGTACGTGCAAACTCGACGGGATATTGCTGTTGTAACCAAAATAGCTGTCGTCCCAAATTGAGCCCTAATGGCAAATTAGGCGACAACGTTTGCGTAAAATCAGGCCGAATCGCGTCATATTGCTGGCTGATGTCCTCGGGGATCGGATGCTCATAGTCCAGCACCGGTAACACTAATTCTCCCTGTTCATCGATTAATACCGCACAAGCACCATGAGTACTGATATTAATCGCGCTAATCAGTGCAATAGTGTTGGCAAAGTGAAGACTGGACTGTAACCACTGCCAGATCCCGTCGAGGTCAAAATACGGATAAGCCTTGTCAGTGTGACTAATATTCGGCTGTGAACGGGACCATAATGTTTGGCCCAGTTCATCCAGCAACACGCACTTGATATTGGTTTTGCCAATATCGATGATCAGGCAAGCGTCAAGCTTGTTGCTGCTCATGCGCCACAACTCTTGCATTAACCTGAGCGGATTCCTGTTTATCTCGCCCTATTGCCCAAAACGTAGCGGTGACAAAATAAATCAGGCTGGGCCAAATTAGCCAACGCTGGAATACATCCAGGGCTATCTTGTTCTGGGCACAGGCTATCGCCAGCCCTGCGCAGGCAATCAGACTGGCAATCGCCAACCATTTAAGTAAAGTTAAACCGCCACCGGTGGCGATTTCATCGCTAGCAGTATGCTCAACATCCAGATTGTCTAAAAAACGCTGTTCGGCTTCAATCCGCCGTTGCTGTTGTTGCACTTGCTGTTGCTGCTCAGCGGGATGCTGTCTGGCTGCCCCCATCATTCTGGCCACAAGGATATACATCAGGGTGGCAGCAATCCAGCTGGGAATAATCAGGAAGAACTGGTGTACTCCGGCTGAATAACATAGCAAGGCAACAATCAATGCGCCGCCCCAGGCTATGACTGCTGCCCAGTTGGTATAACGTTTTTCATAAGATGACCAGTAACGGGTCAGATTCAGTTTTGGGAAGAGCCAGTGTTCGGTCACTATTACCGCACCAACCGGCGCCAGAATCAGCCCCATAATGCTGACAAAATCCATCAGTTTGGAAAAAACAAACGGAAAACAGGCGATCACAGTCGTCACGGCACCGGTTACCACTGTCACCTTAACCCGATCCCATTTGGGATTAAGCGACTGAAATGCCAGACCGGCACGATAAATTGTTGGATTAGATGTGGTCCAGCCAGCGATGATCACCGCAATAATGCCAGCCGCTCCTAATGCCTGATACGCCACTTCACCGGCATCCAGCGCCGCCACCGAGGTTTTTAACAATATTGCGGCGCCCGCTCCCATTACACCGGCGCAAATCCAGGCCGCAAAATGGCCGATAAACATCCCCAGCGCAGAAAAGTATCCGTAGTTGGCACGTCGCGCAAAACGTAATACCGTCATATCGGACAGCCCGCCATGCATGGCGAAATTACACACCCAGGCAAAGGCGGCAACGTGCCAAAGTCCCAGCTCGCTGTTACTGCTGGCAACCCAGATATATTGATCGGCTGCGATTTTAAATTCAGCAAAACTGCTGATTGAATCAATCCCGGGCGTCATGCTGGCTAATAAAGGTAACAATGCGAGTGCGCCTGCAAAAAACATCAGAATCATCCAGGGTGCACAGACTTCGGCAAACTGGGCGACCCGTTTAAAACCTTTAGCGGCAATGGCTACCACCACAGCACCCACAACCAGCGCCACGACAACAAATCCGGTACTGGTAGGGTACCAGTTAACTTGAGGCGGAATGTCGAACAAAATACGTACCGCCGAGGCAGACACCGTAATCATGGTACCAGCCAGAACACAAAACAGTGCGCCGTTAACAATAGAATAAAGTTTGATCGTGCCCGGTCCGGCAATTTTTTCCAGATAAGCATACAAGGTTAAGCGCGTGTTCACCGCAATAGGTGCACATACCAGCGCCCAGGTTAATACCGCCAACAAGTTACCAAGCAACAACCCAAACAGGATATCGCTGGTGCCCACACCCCAGGTAACAAACATGGCACCAATCACAAACTCGGTACCGGCGACATGTTCTCCGGCATAACTGGCGGCAAAATGCCTGGCAGGTTGCAAGCGATTGGCCGTGACCGGCGAACGCTCAAACTCTTGATTTCCCATACCCTAATACACTCCCCTTATCATTTTAATTGTCAGGTTTTATCTGCATCGACGATAATCGTCTGGACACCGTGCTCTGCAAACAGACGCAGGTATTTCTCATCCACGCCGCTGTCGGTAATCAAAATATCGACTTCCTCCAGTGGGCAAAGAATAAAGTTGGAACGCTTGCCTAGCTTGCTGGAATCGGCCAAGACAATCAGTTGATCCACTTGCCGCATCAGTTTTTGTTCGGCACTAATCAATAGAGGATCGGACTCCATTACCCCGTAATCACCGATACCCGGCGTGCCCATAAACATCTTGGTACCGTGATAGTGTTTAATGGTGTCGTGCTCAAAAGCGCTCAGGATCAGTTTTTGTTTGCGGTACAGCTCACCACCCGGCAGGGTAATGCGGTTATCGCTGGTTTCGAGTAACTCCAGTGCCAGAGGAAAGGAGTTGGTCAGAATATTCAGTTCGCGTTTGGCCAGATACTCGGCCATCATATAAGTGGAGCTACCGCCATTAATAATAATGGATTCGCCATCTTCACACAGCTCAACGGCCTTGCGCGCGATCAGCTGTTTCTCGCGGGTCATACGTTCCTTGTCGACCAAAAAGGCACTGCCTTCAAGGTGTTGCAGGCGACGTTTTTTATGTTGATCCGGCCATTCAGCCCCACCGTGAACTTTTTTCAGCTTGCCTTCTTCTGCCAGTTCTACCAGATCGCGGCGGATTGTCGCTTCGGAAGCGGAAAGCTCATTGGTTAGCTCCTGCACTGTGATCAACCGTCGTTCGTCGAGAAGATCCAGAATCAGGTGATGACGTTGTGGTTTAAGCATTGTGATTGCCCTTTGTTATATTTTGGTTGTGAAACACTAAATCAAGCGTTCAAAATGAGCAAAAATATTAACATTATTTACAACATTAGAGCACAATTGTTCGATAATGACAATTTAATGATTGAAAATGACTGATTGATGATTATAATTGGTTGCACATTCAAACTTGATAGAGCCGGAATATTATCTATGCAGGACTCGCAGCACGAATTTCGCCATGTTAATTACCTCTGGTCTGACGAAGTCGCCGACAAACTGGAAGCCGTCGATAACCTGGTTTATCGTTCCAATTTACTCGGTTCAGACCAGCGCATCACCAATACAGGTGGTGGTAACACCTCGGCTAAATTAATTGAAAAGGATCCACTCACCGGCAAGTCAGTCGAAATTCTTTGGGTAAAAGGCTCAGGCGGCGATTTACGCACTGCCACCAGAGCCAATTTTGCCTCGTTATACGAAGATAAACTGCAAGCACTGGATGAGGTATATCAACAAATGCCGGAAACCGGCTATAAATCGGCCGGAGAAGATGCGATGGTAGGGTTATTCCCTCATTGCGTATTCTGTCTTAACCCGCGCGCCTCATCTATTGATACCCCGCTACATTCAATGATCAAGAACAAACATGTGGATCATTTACACCCCAATGCGGTGATATCCATCGCCTCTTGCAAGGATCAGGAACGACTGACCCAGAAGGTTTGGGGCGGTGCACTGGCCTACGTGCCCTGGATGCGTCCCGGTTGGGAAGCAGCCAAATTGTGTGCCGAAGTCTATGAGAAAAACCCGGATATCAAGGGGGTGCTGCTAGGACAACATGGACACACCAATTGGGAGGATGAAAGTAAAGATTGCTATGAAACCTCGTTGTGGGTGATTGAGCAAGCCGGGCGCTTTATCGAACAACATGATAAAGGCGACAACACTTTTGGTGGTGCCAAGTTTTCGAGCTTAAGCGAGCAAGAGCGTGACAATTTATTAACCCGTTTTTTGCCGGTGGCCCGTGGCTTGCTGTCCAGCAAAGCCAAATTTATCGCCACCATTCAGACCGACGAGCCAACCTTGCGCTTTGTCAACAGTGTTGATGCACCGCGATTGGCGGAGCTGGGCACTTCATGTCCGGATCATTTTCTGCGCACCAAAATTAAACCGCTGTATCTGGACTGGAACCCGCAAAGCGGCGACTTGAACAGCCTGATTGAAACCTTCAAACAAGGTCTTGAACAATATCGTAGTGATTACATCGCTTACTATAACCAGTGCAAGCACGATGATTCTCCAGCGATGCGTGATCCCAGTCCCACAGTGGTATTAATCCCTGGTGTCGGCATGATTGGCTGGGGTAAAAACAAGAGTGAATCGCGCGTAACCACCGAATTTTATAACTGCGCGATTGAAGTGATGCGCGGAGCAGAAGCCATCAGCGAATACACAGCCCTGCCGGCTCAGGAAGCATTTGATATTGAATACTGGGCACTGGAAGAAGCCAAACTACAACGTATGCCAAAAGAAAAACCGCTGGCGAGGGATATTGTGGTAGTGATTGGCGCCGGTGACGGCATAGGCAAAGCCACCGCCCATCGTGTTGCTGCCGAAGGCGCGCATGTGGTGTGTGCGGATTTACGTATCGAAGCGGCCAGACAAACCGCCGAAGAATTGCAGCATATTTATGGCCAGGGAATTGGCGTGGCGGGCAGCGGACTGTCCGGCTGCGGCCCGGCCATCGCCTTAAATGTGAATATCGCCGATCGTAGTAGTGTTAAAGCCATGTTTGACCAGATCATTCTGGCTTATGGCGGGATTGATAAAGTGATTGTTACCGCCGGAGTATTTCTGGCTCCTGGCCAGAATGGAATGGATCACGATGAAATGTTTGATGCCAGTTTTGCGGTGAATGTAAAAGGTGGATATATCGTCGGTACCGAAGCGGCCAAAATATGGCAACAGCAACAATTACCCGGTGCACTAGTGTTAACCACTAGCGTTAACGGTGTGGTGGCCAAGAAAGGTTCAATGGCTTACGACACCAGCAAATCTGCTGCCAATCATCTGGTACGCGAACTGGCGGTTGAGTTGGCGCCACTGGTCAACGTAAACGGTTTGGCACCGGCAACCGTAGTGAAAGGCAGTACCATGTTTCCGCGCGACAGGGTAATTGCATCACTGAGTAAATACGCTGTGCCTTTTTCTGCAGATGACGATGACGATACGCTACGCAGTAAACTGGCAGAATTTTATGCCCAACGTACTCTAACTCGTCAGCCTATCACCCCGGAAGATCAGGCAGAAGCGGCCTATTTATTAGTTTCTGGCCAGCTTAGCAAGACCACCGGCCAGATTATCAGTGTCGATGGTGGCCTGCATGAAGCCTTTCTCCGCTAACTTTACCAAGGATATGTCAGTGAGTAATTTGCTAGACCTTAATTTTATTGACGACTGTAACAAGCAGTTAAAACAGGACATTCATCAAGATTATCAGGCGTTAGGTGAAAAACTGGCGCGCAGCAATATCGATATTGAAGATATTCTTAAACAAGCCCAGCAATTCAGTATTGCTGTACCCAGTTGGGGCGTCGGCACCGGTGGTACCCGTTTTGCCCGCTTTCCCGGTATCGGTGAGCCACGTAATATTTTTGAAAAACTGCAAGACTGTGCGGTGATTAATCGTCTGGTGCGCTGTACGCCAACCGTGTCGCCACATTTTCCCTGGGATGTAGTGGATGATATGTCCGCCCTGCGCGAACAGGCAGATGCTTTGGGACTCGCATTCGATGCGGTCAATTCCAATACCTTTCAGGATCAGGCCGACCAAAAACACAGTTACAAGTACGGCAGCCTGACTCATACCGATGCCGTCACCCGCGAACAGGCGATCAAGCACAATCTCGATTGTATTGAGTATGGCAAAACACTGGGCAGCAAAGCGCTGACGGTATGGGTTGGCGACGGCAGCAATCACCCGGGACAACAGCATTTTAGCCGCGCGCTGGAACGCTATCTGGACTCGACTAAAGTGATCTATAACGCCCTGCCGGACGACTGGCAGATGTTTATAGAACATAAAATGTTTGAACCGGCATTCTACTCCACGGTGATTCAGGACTGGGGCACCAATATTTTATGCGCGCTGGAACTGGGCGATAAAGCCAAGTCTCTGGTGGATTTAGGCCACCACGCCCCGAATGTGAATATCGAGATGATCGTATCGCGCCTGATCCAGTTTAAAAAACTGGCCGGTTTCCATTTTAACGACAGTAAATACGGCGATGATGATCTGGATAGCGGTTCAATCAATCCTTATCAACAGTTCCTGATCTTTAATGAGCTGGTGGATGCCGAATATCGTGGGGCAGAAGGATTTAATCCTGCCTATATGCTGGATCAGTCTCACAATGTCACCGACCCGATTGAAAGCCTGATGAATTCGGCCGAGTCGGTACAACGTTCTTTTGTGCAGGCCAAACTGGTGGATCGTGAGGCCTTGTATGGGTATCAGGAGAGCAACGATGCGCTGATGGCCAGCAATACACTCAAAGCCGCTTTCCATCTGGATGTGTCACCTATTCTGGCCATGGCGAGACTGCGGGTTGGCGGGGCGATTAATCCGTTACAAACCTATCGTCAGTCTCGTTATCGCGAGCAAATCGCCGTGCAAAGACCCTCATCAGGCCACACCGGTTCAGGGATTGTGTAAAACATAAAAGTTGTTGTTGTCCGAAGCAAAATGCCGTTCAGTTAAACTGAACGGCATTTTTTTCCATATATGGCCTCAGTTGCAGCTTTGGCCCGTCTTTGTTGTTCACTGTTGTTGCTCACTGCGGCGCTTTAATCACAAAGCCTTTTTCTATACCACTTTTAAAACCAACGGATTCATATAATGCATGAGCCGGTGTTAATAGTTCGCCCGAGAGCAACATGACCTTGTAGCAGTTTTTCTGCCACGCCAGTGCGATAGCAAACTCCAGTACTTGGCGACTGAGCCCTTGTCGTCGAAATTGACTCGCCGTCACAACATGTTCAATGATGCCAAAAGGTCTTGCGCCGTTAGCAATACTCCGGTTAATACCCAGCGCACAGGTTGAGGCTAGCTCACCATTTATGTCGGCAACCACAATATGGGTCTGCGGATCATTGATGATATCCTGCCATTGTTGCTGGGCGAAATGGCTGTCCAAATCAGGGTCCTGGGGGCGAAGCTGTTGATATAAATCCAGCACACCCGTTAAATCATCAACGCTGGCAATTCTAATCATATAATTAGGCTTATTCTGCTTTACTAAAGTTACTATTTAGATTGATGATATACCACTACGTCACCAGATAATCCGGTAACGCTTTAACATTGGGACAACGCAACTGATTCATGGTTTGTTCCAGCTGTTTTTTCAGCATATTAATTGTATGTACACCGCCTTTGTTCCCCAGTGCACCGACACCATAGACAAAAGTTCGGCCCAAAAAGGTAAAATCGGCGCCTTTGGCCAGCGCACAGGCCACGTTTGAACCACTGCGTAAACCGCTGTCCATCAGTATCTTGATTTGGCCATGATATTTTTCAGTAATCTGCTGCATGGTTTGCACCGGCGATTCTCCGGCATCCAGTTGCCGTCCACCATGATTAGATAGCACCACGCCATCGGCACCTAAGGCAATGGCATGTTGTACATCGGTTTCACTCACTAATCCTTTGATTAATAGTGGGCCTTTCCAGCTATCACGAATAGGCTTTAGTCCTTCAATATCCACTCTACCCATCACGGTATTATTCATAAAGGCCGCCAGTTGATCCACTGGCATCCCCTTAGGCATATAGGGTTTTAAGGTTTGCATCTGCGGTTCTCCGGCCAGTGCGGTGTGATACAACCAGTTCGGGCGAGCCATCATTTGCAGTATATTGCTTAACGACATTTTCGGGGGCATGGATAAACCATTGCGGATATCTTTAATCCGATAACCAAAGGTCGGCACATCGACCGTCACAACCAATACCGGAATTTGTACTGCATGAATACGTTTAAGCAGATCCTGACGGATACTGTCATCGGTGGGGTTATATAACTGGAACCAGGCTTTCCCTTGGGAGACTTCGGCAATCCGCTCCAGACTGCTGGATGACACCGTACTGAGCACATAGGGAATATTCAAATCGGCCGCCGCTTTGGCCAGTATTTCTGGCGCTTTTGGCCACATCAGCCCTTGCAATCCCACCGGTGCAATCCCAAAAGGCAAGTCATAACGATGACCAAACAACTCACAGCTTAAATCGCTTTTGTCAAAAGGCTTTAGCAATTCACTGCGCAGTTGTATTTGCTCTACCTGCTGACGATTACGTGATAACCCGACTTCATCAATACAGCCCCCTTCCAGATAATCGAAGGCAAAGCGGGGCATGCGCTTTTTGGCAGCCAGTCGTAAATAGTTGGAATCCGGGTAGCGAGGATCAAAAAAGTCATTCAAGGCGTTGTTCATACTGCTCATTCTCGGTTACACACTCGTCTTCTGCTTGTTGGTTAGGTACCGGGAGCAGTCAGAGTAAAACAGGGTAAGACGGAATTTGATATAAACACCAAATTCCTTAGCTTAATCAAACCATTAGCTTGATATTATAGCAAGCAGCTGGCGCTCAATTAGGGCGCCAAATGACTGAATATCGACTTCCCCCTAACGGGCAATAGACAACTTTTCCACTTCCGGGTGAAGCGGAAATTCGTACTTATCCAGCGTACTTTCCAATGCCGCTACACCGGCTGGTAAATCAAGCTGCTGGCCCATGGAAATAAAACTGGCTCCCAGCGCATGCAAAGTTCGGAACAGGTTGTGCGCACGGCACTGTTCGCCCATCTGGCCAATACGGATTATATTGGGACCAAATGAACCGGAAATTTCCACCCGGTAACGGGCCGACATGTATTTGAGAATGGCTTTGCCTTCCACCCCAGCAGGCACGTTAATCCCGACCACCGAATTCAGTCGTGCACTAGGCTCTACATACAGTTGCAGTCCCAGTGCTTCAATACCGGCTTGCAACGCCTGCGAGCAGCGCAAATGACGCTCGTAGCGTATTGGCAGTGTTTCATTAATAATCAGCCGCATCGCTTCATGAATGGCCAGAATACCTGAAACCGGCGCGGTATAGTGATAAGACTTCTTGTACCAGAACTGTTCTGCCAGCTTGGCATCCAGACACCAGTGGCGTAACTGATCTTTTCTGGACTGGATATGCTGCCAGGCCCGATCCGAAAAGCCGATTAACGATATACCGGGAATACAGGACAAACCTTTCTGCCCACCGGTAATCACCGCATCGATTCCCCATTCATCCATCTCCAGCGGCATGGTGCTCAGCGTACAAACCGCATCCACGATCACCAGACAATCATGTTGCTTGGCTAACGCTGCTATTTGCGCCAGGTTGTGGTTACACACCGTATTGGATGTTTCTCCCTGCACTATGGTCAGCACTTGCGGCTTATGTTGCTGCAAATAGGCTTCAACTTTTTCCAGTGAGGCCGCTTCTCCTTCGGCCACTTGCAACTTAACCACTTCGGCTTCCAGACGCTGAGCCATTTCAGCCAGTCGACTGCTAAAGAAACCGTTACAGACACTCAATACTTTGCTGCCGGGCACCACCAGATTGGCCACCGCCATTTCCATTGCTGCGGACCCCGGTCCCGCGACACCTAGAATATGCCCGTTGCGAGTTTGAAAAACATAGCGCGACATAATCTTAACCTGTTCGATAATCTGCGCCATGGTATCGCCCAGGTGATTAATCACAATGCCGTTCGCCGCCGCCACCCGTGCCGGAATAGGTACCGGGCCTGCGCCCATCATTAATAGGGGTTCGTCGGGTAAAATACTGTCTAGCGGAACAATTCGCTCTGGCACCTGAATTAACACTGTGGATCCTTTTAAAAGTGAGGTTGCAATAATAGGTATAGCGCCATGTTTCACGCCATACCGGCTATCTGGCAATGTAAAGCCGCACCAGAACGGATGCAAGCAATGAATAAGGCTTTAATTAAAACTGTTGGTTCTAATTAAGACTGGAAATCATCCGCGCAGGCGATACCATCACATCACACAGCTAATGAAACACTGATAAGGAAAGGGAAATGAATCGCTATATTGCGCTGTTTCGTGGCATTAATGTGGGCGGCCATAACAGCCTGCCCATGAAAGAACTCACCGCCATTATGACGTCAAA
Organism: Neptunicella plasticusilytica; assembly: GCF_047922965.1. GTDB lineage: Bacteria > Pseudomonadota > Gammaproteobacteria > Enterobacterales > Alteromonadaceae > Neptunicella > Neptunicella plasticusilytica. Next base: position 674,634 of record NZ_CP150481.1, on the reverse strand, counting down.
AGGTCATGCTAATATTCAGACCTATATTCAAAGCGGCAACATGGTGTTTGATAGTGAGCAAGCCGATCGACAGGCAATTAGCGAGGACATCAGTCAGGGCATTTTCGATGCCAAAGGCTTCAAGCCCAAAGTAATGCTGCTGGATGCCCAACAATGGCAACAGGCTATTGAACTCAATCCGTTTCCGGTAACCGAGGGCAAACTGCTACATTTTTTCTTTCTTGAAACGCAACCACAGCAGCCGGATTTGGCCAAACTGGATTCGGTCAAAACGGATACTGAGCAATATCATTTAACCGACAAGGTTTTCTATTTATATGCGCCGGACGGCATTGGCCGTTCCAAACTGGCCGAGCTGGTCGGCAAGGCGCTGGGCGTTGTCATCACCGCCCGCAACTGGAATACCGTCAACAAGCTATCTGCTATGCTGGACGCTGTCTAAACCGTCAAACCTAACTCTAAAAAGGAATAACCGATGATTTACCCCATGGCCGCAATGGTATTGCTGACCTTTATTGTTGGCTGCCTGGCCGTCAAAACCCGTTTCGCCAGTGTCAAAAGCGGCCAGGTTAAGGCCCGCTATTATAAATTAATGCAAGGGCAAAGCGTACCTGAGATGGTGACTAAAACCACTCGCTGCTTTAACAATATGTTTGAAATTCCATTGTTGTTTTATGTTGCGGCGACCCTGCATGTCAGTCTGGGCATTGACAGTATGTCAGGCATTATTTGTGCCTGGCTATTTGTCGCTTTCCGCTATCTGCATGCTTTTGTTCATTTAACCTACAACCACATACTGCAACGCATGCTGATGTTCTGGGGGGCATTTCTGGCCGCCATGGCACTGTGGATTAATTTGCTTGTGTTACAGCCGTAACCTCAATTAACCCAATAACAGGTGTCTCAAAATCCATGATCTGGCTGTCTGATGAAATTAATGCTTTACAAGTATAAAAATCAGATCTAAATTTGATATCAATATGATATCACTTTAAGGAAATATATCATGGTAAACGAAAAACAAGGCTTTTCACTTAACGGTTATTTGGCTTTCTTTGTAGTGCTCCCGGCATTACAAATCCTGTTCGGTTACTTTTTACTAACCGGCACCTTGCAGATTGTAATGGCCATTTTGTCGGCACTGGTATTTATCTGCTGGTTTGGTTTCTTTATGGTGCAACCTAATCAGGGCAAGGTGATGACCCTGTTTGGCAGCTACGTGGGGACCGAAAAACGTAATGGTTTGCGCTGGACAATCCCGCTGTTTATCCGCCGCACCGTATCATTACGCATTCGCAATTTTGAAAGCGGTAAAATCAAGGTCAACGATAATCAGGGTAACCCGATTGAAATCGCCACCATTGTGGTGTGGTCGGTTACCGATACCGCCGAAGCGGTGTTTGAAGTGGATGACTTTGAGAGCTATGTCAGCATCCAGAGTGAATCAGCACTACGCAATATGGCCAGCAGCTATGCCTATGATCCGCAGGATGATGACGGCATTTCTCTGCGTAGCCATCCACAAACCATTTCTGATGTACTCAAAAATGAAATTCAGGAACGTCTGGGTAAAGCCGGTGTCACTGTACATGAAGCCCGTATCAGCCATTTGGCTTATGCGCCGGAAATTGCTCATGCCATGCTGCAGCGTCAGCAAGCAACCGCCATTATCGCCGCACGTACCAAAATAGTAGAAGGCGCAGTCGGCATGGTAGAAATGGCACTGGATAAACTCCAGGAGAAAAATGTGGTTGAGCTGGATGAAGAGCGTAAAGCCACCATGATCAGCAATTTACTGGTGGTACTTTGCGGCGATAAAGCCACCCAACCTATCGTTAATACCGGCAGCCTTTATTAGGCTGCCGCCAGTTCAATCAAGTCAGCAATAAAGGAACCGGATGCCATGCAATGGGAATACAAAGTGATTGAAATAAAACCTCGCACCAAGCATTTTTTTAGCAGCCAGGTAGATCTGCAACCCTTTGAACTGTTGCTAAATGAAATGGGCCGCAGTAATTGGGAACTGGTGCAATGTGATTTTGCCAATTTAAACAGTTTTGTCAGCCAAACAGTTAAAGCCGTTTTCAAACGGGCTAAGTGACCCGCCAACTAATATGAGAGTATATTTTGCCTAAAAAAGCCTACCCGCTAAGAATTAATGCCGATGTATTGGCCGCCATGCAGCGCTGGGCAGACGATGATTTGCGCAGTCTCAATGCACAAATCGAGTATATTCTTCGAGATGCGTTGGTTAAGCAGGGGCGGGTCAAACTGGTGGAAAAGGTCATTACTCAGGTTGTGGATAAAGATCAGGATAAAGGCTAAATACTTGCCAACTATAGGTTTAAATGTCTAAATGAGCGGTAATGCCTTTCTACCCCGAGAGTGAGCCTATGACTAAATTAAAGGTGCCTGCCGCCCAGCTTTTTCACCTTGCAGGACAAACACCCGACGAAATATTTTTTCGCCAACCCGTGGATGGAAAATGGCAAGAACATAGCTATGCCAGTGTCGCCGAACAAACTCGCCTCATGGCTAGCGCGCTACTCGATTTAGGCTTTGTACAAGGTGAAAAAATCGCCATCTTTGCCAAAAACTGTATGGAGTGGATGATTGCAGACTGGGCAATAGGATTGGCTGGTTGTATTAGCGTACCAATATTTTCTTCAGCCGATCGTGACACCATTGACTATGTGATGGAGCACAGTGAAGCCAAAGCAGTCTTTGTCGGCAAACTGGATAATCGTCAGCACTATCACGAGGTTTTCAATAGCGACATTATGACTATCGCCATGCCCTATCCGACCATTGCATGTCAAAAGCAGTGGCACGAACTACTGGCCGATACGTTGGTAAGAACCGAGTTTCCCACTGTGACATCTGGCGATGTAATGACCATCATCTATACATCGGGCAGTACCGGCACACCCAAAGGGGTAGTGCTGGAATATCAAAGTTATATGAATGCCTGTCATCACTATATTATGGATATCCAGAACGTAGTGACATTTGATCGTGAACGTTATTTGTCGTACCTGCCGCTGGCCCATATTACCGAGCGGGTTCTCGGCCAAGGTATGGCATTGTACGTGGGAATTGTCGATGCGCGGCAGCAAATTTCATTTGTTGAGTCTTTAGCGAGTTTTGCCGACAACCTGACCGATTGTTCACCCACTATTTTTATTTCGGTGCCGCGTTTATGGCAAAAATTTCAGTTAGGCATACTTAGCAAAATATCGCAGGCGAAACTGGATATTCTGTTACGAATTCCGCTGATAAGTGGCCTGATCAAGAAAAAAGTCATCTCAGGTCTGGGCTTATCCCAAGTCAAATTATGTGCTTCGGGTTCTGCCCCAATCGGACCAGATTTACTCGCCTGGTATGAAAGGCTGGGGATTAATATTAGCCAAGGGTGGGGCATGTCCGAAACCAATGCGGCTGGCACCACACAGGTGCCTTATCGCAGCGACAAGCGCACTTCCATTGGTCGTCCGCTACTGAATATGGATATTCGCATTGGCGACAATCAGGAGATCCAGGTCAAAAGTGACTGCCTGATGCGCGAATATTACAAACAACCGGCATTAACCGCCGAGGCCTTTACTCGCGACGGGTATTTTCGCACCGGTGATCAGGGTGTTCGAGACGAGGACGGTTACATCCATATTATTGGTCGTCTGAAAGATATTTTCAAAACAGCCAAAGGTAAATATGTTGCTCCCGCCCCCATTGAAGCTGCGCTGGCCAAATCCGTCCTGTTTGATCAGCTATGTGTCGTCGGTATCAATTTGAGCCAACCAGTGGTGTTGGCGGTGCTAAGCGATATTGGTAAAAACCAGTCCCGTCAATCAGTAGAAAATGAGTTAATCCAGTTACTTGACAAGATCAATACTACTTTGGAAAAACATGAAAAACTGGACGGGATCTGGATATTGCAAGAAGCCTGGACGGTCGAGAATGAAATGATTACTCCAACGTTAAAAATCCGTCGACAGAATATTGAAAAACGTTTCGAGTCACTTTATTCACAACCGTTGCCATCGAAAGTGAGTTGGCAATAACGCTAAAAACGCGACTTAAAGCCGACTACTGACGTAATGAGCTTCCAAACACTCAATCACAGCCCCAGAAAGCTTTTCCAGCGATAAAACAATATCAACGCCTCCCAGTTTTATCGCTTCTTTTGGCATACCAAAAACCACACAACTCTCTTCATCCTGGGCAAAAGTAACGGCTCCCTGTTGATGTAACAATAACATTCCCTCAGCCCCGTCTTTCCCCATCCCTGTCATAATCACCGCAATCGTGTTTTTGGCGGCACAATCAACTAAGGACTTAAACATGACGTCAACCGACGGCTTGTGACCACTCACTAACTCTCCGGCTGATAATCGGGTTTTATAATCTGCCCCGCTTTTTTCAATCTCTAAATGGAAATTTCCTGGCGCCAGATAGGCATTACCCGGCAGGATCCGCTCGCCCCCCTTGGCTTCCACAACGTTAAGACGACATAAGCCATCCAGACGTTTTGCGTAGCTGGTAGTAAAACCTGGAGGCATATGCTGGGTAATCACCACTGCTGGACTATTGGCCGGAAGGCCCATCAAAAACTCCTTGATCGCCTCGGTACCACCGGTAGACGCCCCTACAGCAATGATTTTCTCAGTGCCGGAAAGATTGACCGAAGCTGCTAGTCTGGGAGTACTCTGTCTAATCCGTTTAACATTCGCTTTGGCGGCAGTGCGGATTTTTTGCACGATGAGTTGTCGATATTGTTCAATCCCTTCCGCTACACCCAGTTTAGGTTTGGCAATAAAGTCCACCGCGCCTAATTCCAATGCCCTTAACGTAGCGTCCGCGCCTTGCTCTGTTAACGTAGAAATCATTACAACGGGTGTAGGCCGTGCTTTCATGAGTTTTTCGAGAAATACCAAACCATCGACTTTGGGCATCTCAATATCCAAAGTGATCACATCGGGTGAATAGCGGTTAACCAAATCTTTCGCAACATAGGCATCGGGAGCGGTTCCAATCAGGACAAGGTCATCTTCCTGATTGATAATTTCACTCAACAGACTGCGAATCAGGGCCGAATCATCCACGACCAGAACTTTTATTGGCATAAGCTATTAACCACTAAAATAAATCAACCTCACCACCTTTGTTTGCCTGGCGGATGCGCATTCGATACTCACTTTCACGATCAATAATAGTACTGTTATGCAACGATTTAATTTTTCTGACTTTAACGTTGCCATCATCCGGAAAGAAATAGACTTTGCGGGGGTATTTGTCGAGTAAGTCGCTCGCCAGCACCGGTATATGTTCCGCATTCAAGTAGTCCATCACAAACTCCGCGTTGCGTTCTCCTACATTATTAATGGTTAATCCTTTTAACACGTTGCCGCCACCAAAAACTTTTGCTTCAAGACGTCGTTTATCAGCGCCCAGTTTAAGCATCTGGTTTATCAGCAATTCCATCGCAAACACTCCATAACGGGCAGATTCTGAAACTGAAGAAATAGACACGTTCTCGTCACTAGGCAACAGAAAGTGGTTCATGCCGCCAATTTTGCGTTGAGCATCACGCAAACAGACCGAAACACAAGAACCCAATACGGTAACGATCAGCGTATTTTCTGTCGTCGCATAATATTCGCCGGGCAATATTTTGACCGCGTCACATTCAAAATGCCTGTCATAATAGCGATTTGGAGAAAAGCTGCGGTTCTCTCTTTCATAATCCGAATCCATTAACGTCTCGCCTTTACCGGTTTGTACACTGTCTTCCCCAAAGGGCTGACCAAATGTCCTGCATTGCTGAAATTTTCCGAATGCCCCGCCACATAAAGTCCATCTATTGGCATCAAATCAATCATCCTGGTTAAAATCTCGATTTGAGTTTTTTTATCAAAATAAATCATTACATTGCGACAAAACAATACGTCCACGGGTGCGTCAATGTTCCATTGTCTATGAGTCAGATTAATTTGCTGGAACACAACCATATTGCGCAGTTCTGGCACGACTTTAACTTTACCTTCATTTCGCCCGACGCCACGGTGAAAAAATGTCTTGCGCTGATCATTGGTTAAATCCTTGATGCCGTTAACACTATATATACCGTCACTTGCCTGCTGCAGTACGGTACTGTCGATATCCGATGCGATTATTTCCACCGGCGTATTAAAACTGTTGTAGGCATCGGCCACTGTCATGGCGATGGAGTAAGGCTCTTCTCCTGTGCTACTGGCTGCACACCAGATGCGGAGCTTTCCCGGATGAGCATGCAAATATTGCTGCAAAATGGGGAAATGGTGTTGCTCACGAAAAAATGAGGTTAAGTTCGTGGTCAATGAATTAATAAATAGCTGCTCTTCGCTATCGTTTTTTTTCAGATAAAGTAAGTAGTCAGTAAAACTGTTAATTTTTAACGCGCGCAATCGTCTGGCCAAACGACTATAGACCATCGAGTCCTTACTGTCGGCCAAATGAATGCCCGCTTTTTCGTACAGAATTTTACGTACTTTATTAAAATCCTGCTGGCTAAACCGAAACTCCTTGCCTGATGCTAGCTGCTCCATAAAATATCTCGTTTAGAAGCTTTCCCACTCGTCATCTTCCGGCGTCGCGGACTTCACTCTTTTCTTAGCGGTATTTGAGGTCTTGGCCGGCTTTTTTGTTGTGCTAACGGGTGATTGACCAATGCGTTTGCTGGGTGGTGCTATTTCGTCATGATAATCATCGCTAATGTCCAGTTTAAACAGTGCCACCCTGCTGGCCAGCTGCTCGGCTTGTGATTGCAAACTTTCTGCAGCTGCGGCGGCTTGTTCCACTAAAGCAGCGTTTTGCTGGGTTACTTCATCCATTTGGGTAACCGCCTTACCTATTTCATCGATACCACTGGCTTGCTCGGCAGAGGCTGCCGCAATTTCGGCCATGATGTCATTAACCCGCTTAATCGAATTAACCACCTTTTGCATAGTGTCGCCGGATTGATTAACTAGCTGATTGCCGTTCTCGATTTTTGATACGGAATCGGAAATCAATTCCTTGATATCTTTGGCAGCATTGGCCGAACGTTGAGCTAATGTGCGCACTTCCGAAGCAACCACAGCAAATCCTCTCCCCTGTTCACCCGCTCTGGCCGCCTCCACTGCCGCATTCAGTGCTAAAATATTGGTCTGAAATGCAATGCCGTCAATCACACCGATAATATCGGAAATCTTTTGTGATGAATCATTAATAGATGACATCGTATCCACGACTTGCTGAATCAGTTTGCCTCCTTCATTTGCTACCGCAGAAGCCTCGGATGCCAAGCCATTGGCCTGATTGGCATTTTCTGCATTAAGACGCACAGTGCCAGTCAGTTGCTCCATGCTTGATGCTGTTTCTTCCAGACTCGAGGCTTGCTGTTCAGTGCGGTTAGACAAGTCGGCATTACCCTGAGCGATTTCGCTGGACGCACTGTTAATTGTGATTGCTGCCATATTAATTTGTGAAATAGTGCTGGTCAGTTCTTCGATAAAACTATTAATGGCTTCACCCAGTTCTTTGAATTCACCCTCAAATTCTTGTTCAATACTATTGGTTAAATCGCCTTCGGACAGATGCAACAGTATACGTTTTATCTCGATAATGGCTTGTTTGCGGCCAGTGACGTCAGTAGCGTATTTAACCACCTTGAAAGGTTTACCATTCATATCAAGAATCGGATTGTAAGAAGCCTGTATCCAAACTTCCTTGCCTCCTTTACCTATTCGTTTGAACTCATCAGAAGAGAAGATTCCGGCATTAAGCTGAGCCCAGAATTCGCGATATTCGTGGCTGCTCTTATAGGCAGGCTCAACAAAAATACTATGATGTTTGCCTTGTACTTCAGCCAGGGTATAGCCCATTGCGTTGAGAAAATTATCATTTGCGGTCTGGATGATGCCATCCATATCAAATTCAATTACTGCCTGTGATTTGCCGATAGATTCAATTTGTCCCGCATAGTCAGCGGCCTGAAGTTTTTGCTCCGTTACTTCCGTGGCGTATTTCACCACACGAGTAACCTTACCGGACGAGTCTAGAATGGGGTTATAAGACGCTTGTAACCATACTTCTTTACCGCCCTTGCCGAAACGCCTGAATTCATCTGAGGTGAATTTTCCTTCATTTAACTGCAACCAGAACTCACGGTACTCAGGACTATTCTTATATGCCTCCTCAACGAAAATACTATGATGCTTGCCTTTAATCTCTTCCAGGCTGTAGCCCATTGTTTTGAGGAAGTTCGCGTTTGCGTGCTTAATCACACCGTCCGGACCAAACTCAATAACGGCTTGTGAGCGGTCTAACGCGTCGAGCATACCGGCCTTAACCAACAATTCGGTTTGATCAAGCCACTCGACGACTGTTCCGATATTTTTATCCGACTGGTCAAATAAAGGCGTTAGGGTCAACTTGAAATTTAATGGTCCAACCGCTATGGAAGAAATATGCGTTTCCCGTAAATTAGCCAATAAGCTTCTTTGGTGCGACGGGTTCTTATGAAAGATATCAATATTTTGACCAATCAAGTTATCCGCTGAAAATTGTGGTAATACAGCCCGAATCTCATTTTCAACACCTTTTAACAAGGTAAGAACGGCTTTGTTCGCATAAATAATTTCACGATCCGCATTTGCCATCATAAAACAGGTTGAGCTGCTTTCCAGTGCCTGGGCATTGCGCCGGCTCTGCAGTGAATCGTCGGTGCCAGATGTCAGTTTATTAATCCAGTTTAGCAATTTCATTGTATTACTCCTGAGCAGAAGTCATTTGTGCGTCCAGCAAGCCAAGCTCGTCGCTTGTTATCAGACGTTCTATATTGACTAAAATAACCATATGTTCTTCTATCGGTACCAAGCCAAGTAAGTACCGGCTGTCAAACGCCACACCGAATTCTGGCGGGGGCCTTATTTCGTCATCTGTGAGTCTAATGACGTCAGATACACCATCGACGACAATACCGACAATTCGATCCAGCACATTAAGCATGATCACTATAGTGAATTCGTTATAGGTGGCATCACCAACATCAAACTTGAGACGCAAATCGACGATTGGCACGATGTCACCGCGTAAATTAATCACACCTTTAATAAAGGCCGGGGCATTGGCGATTTTTGTGACGGGTTCATATCCGCGGATTTCCTTCACTGACATAATATCCAGCGCATAATGTTCGTCGCCCAATACAAAACTCAAAAACTCGCGGGAATCAACATTGCTAACGAGTTCATTTCCCTGACTGGACTTTGATGTAGTCATAACGTTTCAACCTCCAACCCCTTAGTCGCTGACGCCGCCAATGATTCAACATCCAGAATCATTGCAACGCCTCCGTCACCCATAATGGTAGCGCCTGCCACTCCCGCTACACGTTTGTAATGTTTTTCGAGACTCTTTATAACGACCTGTTGCTGGCCGACCAATGAATCCACCAGAAGTCCGAAACGCTTTTTGCTGCTTTCAATCAACACAACAATAGCTTTGTCAGGTTCGGCGATTGCACCTTCTATTTGCATATCTTTGTGCAAATGGACCAGTGGCCAGTATTGTTCCCTGATCCATAATAATTTTTGATTGGAAATTAACTTGATCTGATCCTTGTCAGGTTGAATCGACTCTACAATGTTGACTAGCGGCACAACGAAAATCTGATCGCCGACAGCCACACACATACCATCGACAATAGCCAGAGTAAGGGGCAAGTGAATGTAAAAACCTGATCCCTGCCCTGCAGTTGACTCGATTTCAATTCTGCCGCCAATCGCTTCTATATTGCGACGCACAACATCCATTCCCACTCCACGACCCGAGACATCTGTAACTTCAGCAGCAGTAGAAAAACCGGCTTCAAAAATAAGATTCCAGACTTTTTCATCCGCCATCGTCGGGTCGTATGACAAACCATTCTCTTCCGCTTTTGCCAAGATCCGTTGACGATCAAGTCCCGCACCATCATCAATGATACTGATTTGAATACTGCCACCTTTTTGCTCTGCCCTAAGGATAACGGTTCCTGTTTCCGATTTACCGGCAGCAACGCGCTGCTCGGTTTTTTCCACACCATGATCAATACTGTTACGCACCAAATGGGTTAGCGGATCGACCAATTTCTCAATCATGCTTTTATCTATTTCCGTCGTGCCACCTTCAATTTTAAGGTCGACCTTTTTACCCAGTTTGGTAGATAAATCCCTGACAACTCGAGGAAAACGATTAAATGTCACGCTCATAGGCAACATTCGCATCGACATGACTGATTCCTGAATTTCCCGAGTATTGCGTTGCAGTTCAGCCAAGGCTGTTTGCAACTTCTCTTCTATCGAGCCGCTAACTTCCGAACCGATCATGGTCAACATTGATTGGGTTATCACCAATTCACCAACCAGATTAACCAACGAATCAATTTTGCCAGTATCCACGCGGATAGAAGAAGATTCCGTTGACGGCTTGTTGATTTTTTCAGCTGTTTTTACTTTGGTATCTTTTGAGCTGGATTCATTTTCAGAAGACTTGGTTGTTTCACTAGATGGATTCACAAAAAAGCCATATCCCAATTCATCTTTACCCGGTTTCACAGGGACTGCTTCAAAAAAGCCAAAATCTTCTTGTTCTGTCGCGTCAGGCTGGTCAAAGAAACCGAATCCCTGATCTTGCTGCTCTGTTTGTGATAAGTCTGCTGTGGATTCGAGCGGCTCAAAAAAACCAAAGCCATCTTCGTCACTTTCAGCTTGGGTGGCGCTGTTCTGTTCTTCTGACAGCACCGTCTCGAGTTTTTCAATGCCATGATTTATTGATTTTTGATCTATCGGTTCCTGATTGCGGTAGGCACCCAGTGTCACTTTCAGCAGATCCACAGTTTCGAGCAAAACATCGACACTAGACAGGGTTAGTTTGGTCCCTCCCTGACGCGCTTTATCCAGTAGATTTTCCATAATATGTGTAAGGCCGGTCAGCGCATCAAAACCGAAAATCCCGCTTCCTCCCTTGATAGAATGGGCGGCGCGGAAAATGCTGTTTAGCTGCTCTGCATCCGGATTAGCTAAATCAAGTTCCATTAGTTGCTGTTCCATATCATCAAGATGCTCCTGACTTTCGTCAAAGAACACACTATGAAACTGTTCCATATCAATAGACATAGAATCTGGCCTTGTATTAACCGAGCACTTTACTGAGTACTTCCAGTAACTTTGCCGGATCAAAAGGTTTGACCATCCAGCCGGTTGCACCTGAGGCACGTCCTTGTGCTTTCATTGCGTCACTGGTTTCGGTGGTGAGCATAACTATAGGGACTGTTTTGTAAGCAGATAGAGCACGCAATGATTTAATCAGAGTTAAACCATCCATACGTGGCATATTTTGATCGGTGAGCACAAAGTCAAATTTCTTGCTCTGACATAACTCCAACGCCTCCTGACCATCTTTCGCAGCATTGACTTGATAGCTGGCGGATTTAAGCGTCACTTCTACCATCTGCCGAATTGACGGCGAATCATCAACAATTAGAATACTTTTATTCATAACACTCTCATTTAATTACCACTGAAGTTTGATTTCCTGACGAATTTCGTTGGATCTGCTCAGATAGCGTCTGTATCAGAATCAGACCTCGTCCCGACAATGCTGACAATTCTTGTTCAGAAGACGGTTGATGTGTATAACCATGCCCCGTATCGGTTACGCTTATCGATACTTGCTGACTATGTTCCTCATAGCGGAACTGTACTTTTATCTGATCGGATTCAGTTAAGTTCTGACAAGCAATATCTCTCTGGTTGATATAATCAATGAAGCCAGAAGCATCGGTTTTGAGTTTGGAATCGACTTTAAGGATCCCGTGATCCAAAGCATTGCTGAACAGTTCCGCGCAAACAGTGTAGGTGCGCTTACGCAGCTCAATGGACATATCCGTTTGCTCCATCAAAGAATCAAGCAATGCCATAGGCTCGACACTAATCAATTGTTTGCCAGCCAGTATCATTTCAAAACCGACACTACTTTTGTGCTTTTGGCTACTGCGCTGCTCCTGATCGACATTGGCAGTTGCCAATAATGCATCCAGATTCATATGGCATATTGATACATCATCCCGCTGCTCTTCCTGCTGCTTGAATTGGCTAAACTTGGTTTCAATAAACGGGATCAGATGGGCAGGTTCTGTACATTGTTCGATCACCTCCAACAATCCGTTCATACCGAAATATTGTTGTTCAGGTGATGTCTGTTCTATCAATCCGTCACTGTAGAAAACAACATGCGAAGCATCCGCACTGATTTTAAGTACGTCGATATCTGCCTCAAAATGTTGTGATTCCAATATCCCCAAAGGCATATGGGATGAGGGAATACGCTGCTTAAACCGACCTTTTTTGTCGAGCACCAAGATATCCGGCATCCCCCCATTCCATATTTTTAACGAACGGGTATGGAGTTCGAGACACATTAAAATACAAGCTACAAAACGGTCGTCGGGAATACTTTGGCTTATTTTTCGGTTCAGTTCGTAGGCAATAAGGGGCAAGTCCAGTCCCTTTGCCACCATCGCCGGAAAAACCGAAACTAACGGCAATACGCTGATTGCTGCGGCCAGCCCATGTCCTGTCGCATCGAGTAACAGAACATACACATTACCTGTTGGTGATTCATCTGAAATTAAAAAGTCACCATTAAACATACTGGATGACAGCATCAAAGAGGTTATTTTTGGACAAGAACGGGAAGCATTACCTGATAAATATTCATAAACATGACGAGCTAATTCTTCTTCAGCTTCTTTCACATCTATCAACTTTTTGAGTTCCTCTGACTGCGTTACAACCTGTTCCTGAAGAATCTGGCTGTTATATACCCGCTTGATTTTCAACCACATCAGATCCAGATTTAACGGTTTTATCAGATAATCATTCGCACCCTTGCGGAAACATTGCTGCATCGTATTTTGATCGTCTTTCGCCGTAATCATTATTACTGGCAAATTTATTTGAACTTCTGCCATATAATCCAGAAGTTCAATTCCTGATTCTTCACCGAGCAGGATATCAAGCAAGACAAAATCAACTTGTTGGGAAATCAAATGTTGTTTTGCTTTTTCCAGCGAATAGGCAGCGGACACCAGCATCGCTTTTTCAGCAAGAAAGCCGCATATCATGTCAGCAAACAACTTGTCATCATCCACAACAAGCAGGTTTAAATGTAAAATTTCACTGATAGGCATGGCGAATTCCAGCTCAACAGAATTCAAACATTTTCTGAAAATTGGCCATTCTCAATATATCTTCTGCGGTGCCTTTAGCTCCTTTAATCGAAGTCTTGATGTTATTTTCCTTAGCCTGCTTGTGCAGCAACACCATCATCCCAAGCGCTGAACTGTCGAGATAACTGACCAAACTAAAATCCAGTACAATGTGCGACACAGACTGTTGTAATAAGTCTTTGTATTGCTTGGTAAACTCTTTGCTATAGCCAAAATCGAACTTTTCCGGTAATGCAATTCTTGCTTCAGACATGTATCTATCTCCCTAGCTTATTTGGCTAAAACAATTCCACTTCGCCAGCACTCATTGACGAAGAAGAAACCGGATTATGTTGTTGAGTCCTCTTTTCGGTTATTTTGCCCAGATGCTCTTCAAGCTGGTGGACTAAGTCGTCGAGATCAATATGATGTAGATCTTCCAGATGCTGCCTGATAAACGTCAGCGTAGTCAGGGTAAATGTCAGGTTTTGGCCGTTAATATCGCCAAACTGTAATCCGCGGATTGAATTGTTAATGGCCAGTTCCAGTTGTTTGGCTACCTCATCCAGCTCCCTGGTGACTTTGGTGTCTGCTTCTGATTTCTCGATAATACTGTGCAGCGCTTGTTGTATTCCCTGTTTGGATTTGATGATGTAGGTCACATCTTGAGAAGCAACCTCACCAACATGCTCTGTCAGTTGGTTTATTTGCGTACCGATTTGGGTGATCTGCATTTTTATCGAATCGCTAAACTCCGAGGAACGATTTGACAATGCCCTGACTTCGTCAGCAACCACAGCAAAACCTCTACCGGCCTCTCCGGCCCGAGCGGCTTCTATCGCTGCATTTAACGCCAGCAAATTTGTTTGAGAGGCAATGCCATCAATATCATTTAGTGCCTTAATTATTTTGGGCATCGTATCTGAAATAGCATTAACCTTATCCAGCAGCCCCATTGACGAAGCTGACATATCGACTGTCGTTTGAATAAAACGATCAAGCGTTTTTTCAGTCTCAACTGCAAATTCGCGCATTTTTTCGCTGTGCATTTGCCCGCCGCTCTCATCTTCTTTAATCAAATGTTCAATATGTTCGTTCTGGGCCAAAACCAGGCTTTGCAAATTGCTAAAAGAACGACTCAAGGTGTCAATCGCATCATTCTGGGTGGATAATATATCAGCGAGATTCATCTCGGATTCGCGCAAGGAAGGACCGACAGCGTTAGCCAACGCCAGAACATGCTCTTTATTAGTCGAAGGGGCTTCTTTCTCAACCAGTTCGACTTCTTGTTCGGATAGAAAAACGGTCACCATTGAGATACCCAAAGCCACAATAACGACAGCCAGATAACCCAAATCAAAATAAACGAGCACAATACCTATCACGATAAGAATAGATACAGCTGGCCATTTATATTCAGGGGAAATAGGTTTCAATTGAGATAGTTGCATAAATTCTGTGCTTGGTCGCAGAAGTGTTACCTGCGAGAACTCCTTGTTTACTGAGATTTAATCCGTCAGACACCGTTTTAATCATCATTTGAATATTAAAAACGTGAAATATCAGTGTAGTAGTAAATTTGAAGATGCAATAAATTTTTGAAAAATAATCAGGAATCAAGCTTCAAACTAGTGATTATTTTGTTACTAACAGGCGGGTTTTATTAATGTCTATGTGGTTATCGCTAATATTGAAGATTTAGCAACATTCGCGGTTAAGAACTAATTGAATAAAATCAGAGAGCTAAATCTAATTTCACAGAATCAGATTTAATCCAGGCAACCTAAAATAAGTTGCCTTTGATATGCCGGCGTTTGTCAGGATTTTAATTTACTGGCAAATTTCTGTTTGAACTTGGCCAGTTTAGGTGCCACCACCATATTGCAGTAATGGTTTTGCGGGTTATTGCTGAAATAGTCCTGATGATAATCTTCAGCCTGACTGTAATTGTTAATTGCTACTACTTCAGTCACCACTGGCTCAGGCCAGATTTGTTGCTCACTGATTTCAGCCAGTATTTCCTCTGCTTGCTGCTTTTGCACGTCATTATGATAAAAAATCGCACTACGGTACTGACTGCCCACATCGTTACCTTGACGGTTTAACTGGGTAGGATTGTGTAAGGCAAAGAAGATCTCCAGAATATCCCGATAACTGATTGTCTCGGTATCGAAGTTGATTCTGACCACCTCGGCATGGCCGGTATCGCCACTACATACCTGTTGGTAAGTCGGGTTATCAACATGCCCTCCAGCATAACCGGAAAACGCAGACTCAACTCCCTCAACACTGTTAAAAGCTGACTCGATACACCAGAAACACCCTCCAGCCAGGGTGGCTTGTTGAATACTCATTAAATCCTCATGGGTTTATTTATCATTCAGACTGTCTTACATAAGTCCGAATCTAACCGGATTCAAGTATGCAGGACAGTCAAGACCATATTCTGATGTAAAACGTCAGTTACAACCCGGAAAAAGCGGCAATCAACACAACGATAAGGACATTTTGTTATTGGCCTGTTAACATCCGGCTCTACCCAATAATAAGCAGTCACATTCTGATTGACTGCAATAATAAAGGAAGTTGTTATGAGTGCTCCCCGCGAACAGTTTGGCTCTCGCTTAGGCTTTATTCTTGCTGCTGCCGGTTCGGCAGTCGGTATTGGTAATATGGTGGGTTTTCCGGTTGCAGCCACCAAAAATGGTGGTGGTGCCTTTTTACTAATTTATGCGCTTTTTGTCGTGCTGGTCTGTTTACCTGTGATGTTGGCTGAAATGGCCTCTGGACGCCGCAGCCGTAAAGATCCCCTTGGTACCTACAAAACCATCGCTCCCGGTGAAACGCACTGGATGATTGCCGGTTGGTTGTCGATCCTGACCCCCTTTATGATCGGTGTGTTTTATACCGTTATCACCGTCTGGATCATCGGCTATCTGTTTAGCATTATTGGCGGCAATTTAGATGTGCTAGCCGATCCGGCGTCTTTTGGTGCCTTTATTAACGACACCGATATTTTTATCTATATGGCAATTGTGGCCGCTATCGTGTTCCTGATCCTGCAAGGCGGGGTCAAACAAGGCATTGAAAAAGCCGCCAAAGTGTTGATGCCCGCATTATTTTTTATGCTGATTGCGCTGGTCATTTTTGTGCTGACGCTGGATAACGCCTTTGCCGGAGTGGAGTATTATCTAATCCCGGACTTTAGCAAAATCAACGCTTCGGTAGTCAGTGCCGCGTTATCCCAGGCATTCTTTTCTCTTTCTCTGGGGATGGGGATCATGATCACTTACGGCTCCTATCTGGGCCGCGAAAACCCGGTTCCCGGTTCGGCCAAACTGGTGGCATTAACCGATACCGCGGTGGCTTTTATTGCCGGTTTAATGGTGTTGCCCGCGGTATTTTCATTTAATCCCAATACCAACACAGCTGATTTAAGCGATTCGTCTATCGGCATGATCTTCACTTTTTTACCCAAGATATTTCTGGCGCTGCAAACCACTATTGGTTATACCGGTGCTAGCCTGGTCGCGGCGGTATTTTTCCTGCTAGTCTTTTTTGCCGCTATTACTTCATTGGTGTCAATTATTGAGGTACCTAACGCAGCATTGATGAGCGAAACCGGTTTGAGCCGCAAAAAGTCGCTGGGGGTGCTGGGTGTGTTGATGGGCGGATGCGCAATAGTAGCCGCCACCTCATTCGGTATGTTCGACTGGACAACCTCGTTTACCAGCTACGCGGGGGCGACTAAATCGGTATTCGACATTATCGTCGATGTGTTCTACGACACCATTTTACCGTTCAATGGTTTGTTGATTTGTCTGTTTGTTATCTACCGCTGGAAACGCCACAACTTTAACGAAGAACTGGAAAGCGGCGATCCTGATTATAAAGGTAGCCTGTTCGAGAAATATGTTAACTTCTCGGTGGGTACCTTTATTCCGGTCATTCTGTTTTTAGTCTTTATCAATACTGTAGCGCTCAAATATTTTGGTGCCAGCTTAATTGGCTAATTTGGCCGGATAAACCCTTAAAAAAAGGTCGGATAGATTCCGACCTTTTTACTCTTTACTGGACTAAGTCCACTTACATACTGTGACGACTGCGATATTCCGATACATCGATCATATCCAGTTGTGCCAGCTCGGGAATGGTTTCGCTGATCTTGGTTTCGATATCGTTAATACCCACCAACGCGTAGCAAATCTGGTCAGCTTTTTGCTCAATCTTTTCACCACGAAATTCCATTTCATGTTCAATGGTTTCCCCAAAGTCATCCATCTTTTTCTCGAAGCCATCTGCATCACCACTGAACAGCATCTGCTTGCCTACCGCAATCATCAAACTGCCCATTGAGCGTTCAACCAGTGATTCAATTTTGTCTTCAAAACGTTGTTCAAACGCGTCGCCAAAGTCACCATTATCGAATTTGCTGGAATCAAAACGGATAGAGCCGTCATCGGCATAAAATTGCAGTTTCATCTCTTTGCGCAGTTCACTAAATTCTTCAGTTAAATCCAGCACCAGCTTGTCATCTTCACCGAGTAAACGGGAGAATGCCAGACTCACCCCATCACCGGCCATGGACACCGCTTCGAGTGCGATATCAGCTACCTGCGGTGCCAGTGTAGTAATGCCACTATGATATTGTTGAATCAATTGTTGTTGATCGGAATTAAGCGACAACGCTTTGCCATCAATCCAGGCATTTTGGCCATTGATTGTCACCTTACGGTGATCGGTTAGTTCGACAGTCAACTGGTTTTTATCTAATTTAACCTGGCCATCGAAATTCACATCACATTGGTGAGCGAAAGCGCTGCTGCTAAGTAAAGCGGTGGCTAAAATAACGGTACGCATAATATTGTTCCTTGTGTTTTTCGGTATTGAATTGGTTATGAACAGATTATTGCAATACTTAGTCCAGTTTTGAAAAAGTCATATTTTTCAATTTGTTACCTACAATTTACTCATCAACTTATCTATCTGGACAGGTTTCAATTAGTCAAAAAAACGATTTAGTTGTGATTTTCACCATTTCTGTAAGTTACTATCGGGCCATCTGATCGTCTAAGCCTGTCTATTTTCCGTCGCGCCAAATCTGATAAATTAACTACTTTTTTACGCTAGCAGACTAATCCTGAAGCGTTTTTTGATGCATAATAGCGGGATAAGTTATTTATGAAAGAAGGTATGAACATGAGTACGTGGCCTGAAGCCTTTGTTTTCGGTGCGATGTTGGTCGCATTTGTTTTGGGATTAACTAGCTTGATCATGAGCTTTATGAATCAGCCCGTCAGTGCTGAAGAGAGTATTAAACTAAAAGTTGAATACGGCTTCTTTGGTATTTCTGGCATTATTATCAGTATGGTACTGGCCTACGCGATCTAGGCCATTTTCCTGCTGACAGAAAAGGCGCATTTAGCGCCTTTTTGTTTTGCTATATCAGGTAACGGATTAATCTTGTCGATTCAAACCGCTTTTTGTTAATTTACCCTCTTATTTAAATGATTACAGCTAAGGACCATGCATGCTATTTGATCAGGTACCAGACCGTCAGGGCACCTTTGCCTACAAATGGGAAAAATATAAAGGTAAGGACATATTGCCTCTTTGGATCGCCGATACCGAATTTAAGTGTGCCCAGCCGATACTGGACGCACTGCAACAGCGCGTAGAGCATGGCATTTTAGGTTATACCTTGCCTGCCCATCATGCCTCGGCAAATCAGGCGGTAATTAACTGGCTGACGCGCCAATATGACTGGCAGATTGAACCCGAGTGGCTGGTCTGGACACCCGGCGTGGTGCCTGCGTTTAACACTGTGATTAAGGCGTATTGCCAGCCAGGTGACAAAGTCATGGTGCAAACCCCTAATTATCCGCCGCTATTGGCTGCCCCCGGCATCAATGATATGCAAAAGGTAGAAATCCCGACGGTGGAAGATCAGGGACGCTGGATGATGGATCTGCAACAACTGGAGCAGCAAGCTGCCGATCCTGCCTGCAAACTGTTGATTATTTGTAATCCGATGAATCCGGTCGGTAGTGTTTTAAACGCCGTTGAACTGGACAAAATCGCAGATATCTGTACGCGTCACAACGTACTGTTATGCAGTGATGAAATTCATTGTGACCTGATCCTGGACGAGCAAGCCAAACATATTCCGGCCAGTAAAATAGAAGCGCTCAAACACCAATCTGTCACACTGATGGCGGCCAGCAAAACCTTTAATGTGGCCGGGTTGGGGACCTCATTTGCCATTATTCCCGATCCTAAATTACGGCTAAAGTTTAATCAGGCGGCACGCGGCATAGTGCCCTGGGTAAACATTATGGGACTGGCAGCCACAGAAGCGGCCTTTACCCTGTGTGATGACTGGCATCAGGCCCAATTAGCCTACTTACGTTCAAATCGGGACTATTTAGTCACGCAAATTAACCAGATTGACGGTTTACGCATGAATACTCCCCAAGCAACGTTTTTAGCCTGGGTTGATGGCAGTGGTCTGGGGGTAGAAAGCCCGCAACGCTGGTGTGAAGCCAAAGGTGTCGGCCCGTCACCCGGAGTCGATTTTGGTGACAAGCAGTTTGTCCGCTTTAACTTCGGTTGCCCACGTCATTATCTTGAACAAGCGATAGAGCGGTTAAATAAATAGTTAACCCCAGCTCGGGATAAGCCACGCCTCTCAATAACGCTCTTTTTGCACCTAGCAGCGTTGGGCTTTCTAGTCATAGCCAGCTATGACGTACGAAACCCCGCCTTGCCAGGCACAAAAATGTCGTCATTGAGTAAACTATTTATTCAGCAATGGTTGAGTGAATAATATAACTATCTGAATTATTTATCGTTTGTAAATATAAACGACATTTCTTATCCCGAGTTGGGGTTAGTTAAGACATTTGAATTTTCATCACAGAGAAAAAGCGTCGAGTATCGAGCTTCGAGCCACGAGCTTAAAACCAAGCTCACCGTCAGTCCTGAACCATTAGCTCAGCTCAGACCGGCATAAAATACGAATAATCGAAGGATGAAAATAATGTATTCATACTTCGACTGCTCATTCTTCGCGCTCAGAACGAACGGTACTATTGTTTATTTAACTGGCTGTGTTGGATTTAAATCGCGGCTCTGCCAGATATTTACTGCGTTCTGGCATCGCTACGCGACCTTCCATCGTCATCCCTGCGTTGTTTTGCGCTGTGGATTCTGTGTCCCTGTGGTCAATATGCTTTTGTCTTTTAGCTCGTCGCTCGAAACTCGCCGCCCGCAGCGATATTATTTACCAATCAAACGCAAAAACTCTTCCCTGCTGGCCTGAGATTTGCGCATGGCACCCAACATCACCGAGGTAACCATCGACGAATTCTGTTTCTGTACACCGCGCATCATCATGCACATATGCTTGGCTTCCATAATGACCCCCACGCCTTTGGCATTAGTCACTTCAAGCACCGCATCAGCCACTTGTTTGGTCAGGTTTTCCTGAATTTGCATCCGCCTGGCATACATATCCACGATGCGGGCAAACTTGGATAATCCCAACACTTTGCCATTAGGAATATAGGCAATATGGCATTGACCAATAAAAGGTAAGACATGGTGCTCACACAACGAATAGAGTTCGATATCACGGATAATGACCATTTCGTCTGTATCTGACTCAAATACGGCGCCGTTGACGATTTCAGTTAAACTTTGCTGATAACCGCAGGTCAGAAACTGCATGGCTTTAGCCGCCCGTTTGGGAGTATCTGCTAGTCCCTCGCGATTGATATCTTCCCCCAACAGGCTGATAATTTGCTGATAATGTTGTTGTATTTGTTCGCTCATTAATATTCTCTATATGATGCGTTGGTGCATATTATATTTTAACCGAAATGTAACATAAGAAAGCGAAGCAGACTTGCTATGACTGATAATTTAATCACACGATGGTATTACCGATGGTGGAAAACCGACTGTCGGCGTTGTCTGCAAATTCGGGTTGCCATTTTATGGGGTATTGTGATGTACATTTTTCTGGCCTTGTTCTGGTGGTAACGGGATGAGCCTAAACCTTACTCAAGACCAAAACAGCATTTGCATTCGGTCCCAGGCTAAACGCAACAGCCTGACCACATTGGTTATTTCCATCATTCTGCTATTGGCTGGCTGGGTGTGGATAAGCTGGCTGGGAAAGGATCTGGCACTGCCAGGCTATTTTGTTGTGGCAGCAGGAATAGTCGGGCTGTTTTTAGCCTGGAGTAAAATCAGCCAACCCCAGTACAGTTTGATCCTGCATCGCGACTTTTTGCAGTATCAACATAAATACGGACAATGGACCCTTAACTGGCAGGACATCCAGCGGGTTGATCAACCCCGCAAGCACGACGGACTTAGCCAGCAACCTTTAAATTTCCTGGCCATCAAACTAAAACGCCAACAATCACTGCTATCCAGTATTTCTCTGCGACTAGCCAGTAACTTATTGTTGCAACAGCGCCATTTATTGTTGTTTGGAGATAATGAAAACTGTTCATCAGGACAGTGTTATGCCGAAAATCTGCTTGAAAAAGATACATTTACCACCGAAGAAGGGGTCAATTTAACAGGCATACAAGCCATGTTTGCGCGCCGGATGCAAAGACTCAGAGTTGATTTGGGTTACGATTTATATATTGAGGCCAATGAACTGGATCGTCCAGTCGAGGAGATCGTAACGCTGCTACGCCAATGTATATCCGCCAAAGAACTCGAGATATCAGTCGATTAACTGTTGTCCTTTATGCAGCACGACATCACATTCCTGATTAAAATCAGCGAGGCGTGCTAACGCCAACGAATGATTATTCTCTTTTAGCGCCACTTCAATTTCCATGCATAAAGCCTGTAATTTTGGCACACCAGTGTAGCAGCACAGGCCATGTAATTTATGCACGGCCTGCTGGAAAGCCAGATAATCCTGCTGCTCGGCGGGTTGATTAATTTGCTGCTGCAATTCCGGTAATTGTTGTAGAAAATCTTGCAGCATCTGGGTAGCGAGTTGCTGATTGGAATGACTTTGCTGCAACGCCAGTTGCCAGTCAACCGATTGCACTACAGGTTGATCCGGCACCTGGCACCAACGCTGAATCACATCCACCAAAGTATCCAAACCAACAGGTTTAGGTAGATAGTCGTCCATGCCTGAAGATAGCAACCTCTCCTGCTCTTCTTTAAACACATGCGCTGTCACGGCAATAATCGGCGTCCCACGGTTCAGTTCAGTTTGCCGAATCAGGCGCGATGCCTGCAAACCGTCCATATTGGGCATTTGTAAGTCCATTAAAATCAGATCGTATGATTCTTTTTCACAGCGACTGACAGCATCCTGTCCGCTAAGACTGGTGGAAACCTGCACGGGCGAAGGTTTTAGCCAGGTAGATAGTAGTCTCAGATTAAACTCCATATCATCCACCGCCAACAGTTTGATTTCAGGTAAATGATTAAGCAGATAATCCAGCTGATTGCCGTCGCTAAGCGGCTTGGCCTCAAACAACTTGTCCAGTTTGGAAACCGATAACGGCTTTTCCAGATAATGGTTAAACACGGCGTTAAAATGTGCGTGCTGCATCGGTTTGATGCCACTGGGATGCAACAGTATTTTAGTCACTGCATTAACCGCTCTGGCCTGTTCAATTTGTTGTTCATCAGGCACCGCAGCGACACCCCAAAATAAAAAGTCTGCCGGGTTTTGTTCCGTTGGTTCAACAATAATGGCACCCATTTGCACAAATAATGCGTTTAGGCTGTGCAGCGCGGGAAGATAAGGTTCAACCAGCATAATGCGCTTGTTACGCCACTGGATACGTTCATCGACACGGCCCTGATCGTTAAGTATTTGAGTACGGATCGTGGCGGTAAAATAGCTTCCCTTACTTATCTCGCTCTCAACTTTAATTTGACCATGCATCAGCTGCGTCAGCTGCTGACTAATCACCAGACCCAAACCAGTCCCCTGGAATTCACGGTTTAGCGCATCGTCGACCTGACTGAATGCTTTAAACAGCACTTTTTGCTGGTTGGTGCTAATTCCTATTCCGGTATCTTCCACACTGAAGGTCAACCACATAAAATTGCCTTCCTGACGACCACAAACCTTGAGTTTGACGTGCCCCTGAGGGGTAAACTTGATTGCGTTGCCAAGTAAATTGGTCAACACCTGTCGAATACGCGACGCATCGCCGATAAGTTTATTCGGCAATGCCTCACTCTCAAAAATAAACTCCAGATGCTTATCTTGTGCCGTTTTGGCCATCAGGCCAATTAGTTCATCCAGTAACTGTTCTGGTGAAAAAGGTTCATTGTTAACCTGCAATTTACCCGCTTCTATTTTTGAGAAATCCAGTACGTCGTTAATGATCCCCAATAAATTTGTTGCGGCAGTATTGACGATACGGGCGTGTTCTTTTCGATCAGAATCCGATACCGAAGATTGTAATTCTTTGCTAAAGCCGAGTATGGCATTCAGCGGAGTACGAATTTCATGACTCATGTTGGCCAGAAACTGCGATTTGACCTGACTGGCACGAATGGCATCTTTACGGGCGATGTCCAAATGGGCATTTTTTTCCTCGATGAGTTCCAGGTTCTGGCGCATTTCCCGGGTATAAGTAGCAATTTCGTTTTCCATTTCACAACGGCTTTTTTCCATTATCGCCATAGAAAACAACACGGCTTCACAACATACTCCTGCCTGAAAACAATAGGACGTTACCTCATTGGATGGCAAAATTCCCAATAAACCTAGAATGCCCACTAGCGCGCAAGTTAGCAGAATACTCCAGGCAAAAATAAAGTAACGGGCTGGCAAATAGGGAAAGGCATAACTCTCAAATCCGGCAATCAGATAGCTGGTAATGCCGACAATACTGACGATATAAACCAGAGTATTCTGGGTAGCCTGATCGAAAATATTAATCAGTGATAGCAAAGTGAGTAATACCAACGCCATACACACAACACAGATAATACGGTAACTGCGTGGCGCGGTATATTTGGCATTCAGAAAGGTCAAGGTAAAGGCTGCCGCGCTAAGCCCTACCACCATAAAGATCAAATCGGTATGCAGGTTAAGCCAGCGCGTCAGGGAACCGGAAAACACCATCTGGATGTGCCCGCCCCAGACAAATTGCCACAGCATCACCGACAGAATATACACCACATAGGCCAGTGACGAGATTTCCTTACGTTCCACATACATCACCAGGTTATAGATCACCAATATCAACAATGCGCCGTAAAATAGTCCCCATAACAGGGAGTCAAGCATGATCATTTTGGTGTGATGTGCTTTGGTCTGAATATCGATAGGAACAATACGGCTGACGCTATCTGACTGAACTCGAATAAACAAATCTACCGGGCTGGCGTCGGGCAAATCCAGTTCCATTGTTGGCAGACGATATTGATGTTGATAGGCCAGTTTGCCCTGTTCAATTTGCTCGACGACCTGATCTTTCCTGACCAGATAAAAATCAACCCGATCATTTTGTGCATAAGCGATGTCTACGACCCACTTATTGACCTTAGTCACATTACTCAAGTGCAAATGAAACCACAATCCCTGGCGGGTAAAGCCAAAGTTTTGATTATTGCCTACCGGCCATTCAAATTTGTCTTTTAGCTCAATAATTTGACTGATGTCCAGCGGCGCACCGTTCTCGTGTAACACTTTAAAGTTACTGGTAACTCGTAAGGTATCCTGGGTATTGATTAGCTGCACCGTGGTTTGAGCGGCGCAAGGCCATGCAAAACACAGTAACAGTAATAATGCCAGACGCCAGGATGAGTTCATCTACAATCTCGAATACAGGAATGGACAGTATTAAAGCATTGCTGATAGCGGGCTGGCAATGCTATGTTGAAAGCAATCCAGCAAAGGGGATCATTCAATGTTACCGAAACAAATCCGCTTAACCCTGATGAGCGTAATATTTACCCTCACAGCTTACCAAAGTCAGGCATTGCCTTTGGACAAGTTAACCATGCCGAAAGGCTATAAGATCAGCGTTTATGCCGACAACGTAAAAAATGCGCGGCAGATGGCACTGGGAGATAAGGGAACCTTATTTGTCGGCAGTCGGGATGCTGGCGTGGTTAACGCCGTTATTGACTCGGACAGCGATAATAAGGCCGATAAAGTTATTCAGATAGCCGCTGGCCTGAAAATGCCGTCCGGCATCGCCTTTAAAGATGGCGCATTGTACGTAGCGGAAGTACATCAAATTCTCAAATACCCGGATATCGAGCAACATCTGCAAAATCCGGGTAAGCCTGAAGTTATCATTGATGACCTGCCTACAGAATCCCATCACGGCTGGAAATATATTGATTTCGGGCCGGAGGGCGAGCTTTACGTTCCGGTAGGTGCGCCATGCAATATCTGTGACCCGGATGACAATTACGCGGCGATTTTTAAATATAATCTGACCACAGGTGAACGTCAGGCTGTTGCCAGAGGAGTACGTAACTCGGTTGGTTTTGACTGGCGCCCACAGAGTGGCGATTTCTGGTTCAGCGATAACGGGCGCGATATGATGGGCGATGATATTCCTCCCTGCGAGATTAATCATGTAACCGAAGCCGGCCAGCATTTTGGCTATCCCTACTTTCATGGCGGTGATATCGCCGATCCGGAATTTGGTAAAGGCAAATCTGCAAGTGATTATCAGCCACCGGCACTGAAGATTCAGGCCCATTCGGCCCCTTTAGGCATTCATTTTTATCGCGGTGAGATGTTTCCCGATTTAAAAGGTAAATTACTTATTGCCGAACATGGCTCCTGGAACCGTAGCAAAAAAGTCGGTTATCAGGTTAGTGTAGCCAGCCTCAAAGGAAACCGTGTCACCGATAACCAGCCCTGGATCAGTGGCTGGCTGCAAGCCGAAGAAAAAGTCTGGGGGCGTCCGGTCGCTTTACTGGAACTAAAAGATGGCAGCATACTGATATCTGATGATTTCGCTAACGCGATATATAGGGTAACCTACCAGCCACAATAACGATCCGATAACACCCGGTTAGAGCTGCGCCGTCTCTAGAAGCGCAGCTAACCCGCAGACTATGACGAGTTTATGAGCCAAGACATTATTATCAGTTCAGATGGAGTAGAACAGCTTCCTCTGAGTCGTTTTACCGAAGATGCCTACCTGAATTATTCCATGTACGTCATCATGGACAGAGCCCTACCTCATATTGGTGATGGTTTAAAACCGGTGCAACGGCGGATCATTTATGCGATGTCAGAGCTGGGACTGAATGCTAATGCCAAATACAAAAAATCAGCCCGGACTGTGGGTGACGTATTAGGTAAATTCCATCCGCACGGTGATTCGGCCTGTTACGAAGCCATGGTGTTAATGGCTCAACCCTTTTCCTATCGTTATCCACTGGTTGATGGCCAAGGTAACTGGGGAGCACCGGATGATCCCAAGTCGTTCGCCGCCATGCGTTATACCGAATCGCGTTTATCCAAATTCAGCGAAGTTTTATTATCCGAAGCCGGATTAGGCACTGTTGACTGGGTGCCTAATTTCGACGGTACGCTGGATGAACCGAAAATTCTGCCGGCTCGCTTACCGCATATTTTACTGAATGGTATTACTGGTATTGCAGTGGGTATGGCAACGGATATTCCGCCACACAATGTGCGCGAACTGGCCAATGCCTGTGCTCATTTGCTGGATCATAGCAAGGCAGAACTGACCGATTTGCTGGAGTTTGTGCAAGGCCCGGATTATCCCACCGATGCCGAAATCATAACGCCTAAAGCCGATATCCAGAAAATTTATGAAAGCGGCCGCGGCAGCATTAAAATGCGTGCAGTCTACCACCAGGATAATGGCGATATTATTGTTACCGCTTTGCCACATCAGGCCTCGGGAGCACGCATCCTGGAGCAGATTGCCGGACAGATGCAGGCCAAGAAATTGCCGATGGTCAGCGATTTACGCGATGAATCCGATCATGAAAACCCGACCCGGTTAATTATTACACCACGCTCCAACCGGATTGATGTTGAACAGTTAATGCAACATTTGTTTGCCACCACCGATTTGGAGAAAAACTATCGGGTTAATCTGAATATGATTGGCCTGGATGGCCGTCCGCAAGTCAAGGATTTGCGCGTCATATTGAACGAATGGCTGGTATTCCGTAAAGATACCGTGGTACGCCGGTTGCAATATCGTCTGGATAAAGTGCTAGCTCGCCTGCATATTCTGGAAGGTCTAATGATTGCCTTCCTGAACATTGACGAGGTGATCCACATTATCCGCACCGAGGATAAACCCAAGCCGGAATTAATCGCCCGTTTTGGTTTATCCGATATTCAGGCCGAAGCTATCCTCGATTTGAAATTACGCCATTTGGCCAAACTGGAAGAATTTAAAATCAAGGGTGAACAGGAAGAGCTTGCCGCCGAACGAGACAAGTTGCAGTTGCTACTGGGTTCGGATCAGCGTTTGAAAACCTTGATCAAAAAAGAAATTTTGCAAGACGCCGAAACTTATGGTGATGATCGCCGCTCGCCTATTGTTGCCCGTGGTGAAGCCAAAGCTCTTTCCGAAAAACAACTGGTACCTTCGGAGAGCGTTACTGTCGTCCTGTCCCAAAAAGGCTGGGCGCGCTGCGCCAAAGGCCATGACGTAGATGTGCAAGGACTCAGTTACAAAGCCGGTGACAGTTATTTGTGCCATGCCAAGGGGCGCAGTAACCAGCCTGTGGTCTTCCTGGATTCTTCCGGTCGCACATTTTCCTGTGACGCTCACGGCCTGCCTTCAGCCAGAAGTCAGGGAGAGCCTTTGACCGGCCGATTTAATATCGTCGGTGGCGAAACCATCCAACACGTTCTAATGGGCAAGGAAAAACAGCAATATCTGATGGTCTCCGATGCCGGTTACGGTTTTGTCGGTCAATATGACGACATGGTCAGTAAAAATAAAAACGGCAAGGCCTATTTGTCCTTGCCTAGTGCGGCCAAAGTGATGGCCCCCCAATTAGTGCACAATCTTGAAACTGACTGGTGTCTGGCGATCACCACCGAAGGCCGGATGTTAATGTTCCCGCTGCGCGACCTGCCTAGCCTGGGTAAAGGTAAAGGCAACAAGATCATTAATATTCCTTCAGCCAAGGCCAAATCTCGTGAGGAATATGTCAAAGCCGTGGCAGTTGTTCCCGAAAATGCCTCGATTAAAGTACTGGCTGGTAAACGTGGCATGAGTTTAACCCAGAGTGATCTTAGTCATTATCAAGGCGAACGTGGACGCCGTGGCAATAAATTGCCCCGCGGTTTGCAACGGGTGGATGGTATTGAAGTGGAATACATCCTAACGGACGAAATACCACAAACTGATAATGATGAAACGGTTATTGAATAAAGGAAAGTCATAGACATGCTGACCAAAGGCTCACTATTCTGGCTACTTGCCTATTTCAGTGTGCTGGTCTGGTCAGCTATCGCCCCCAAAGATCTGTTCACTTGGTTTCTTGAAGTAGTACCCGCTCTGATTGGGTTGGTACTACTGGTACTAACCCGAAAATCCTTTCCGTTAACCACCTTACTTTATATTCTGTTGTTACTACATTGCATTATTTTAATGGTCGGCGGCCACTATACTTATGCTGAAGTTCCCCTGTTTGAACATATAAAACACTGGCTGGATCTGGAACGTAACAATTACGACAAGCTGGCGTATTTTATTCAGGGATTTGTCCCGGCAATTCTGGCCAGAGAAATTCTGATCCGCAAACAAGTGGTCTCCTCCAACGCCTGGCGCAACCTGTTTATTGTATCAATTTGCCTGGCTTTCAGTGCTCTGTACGAGTTGATTGAATGGCAAGTGGCTGTCGCTACCGGTGAATCTGCCGAGGCGTTTTTAGGCACCCAAGGTTATATGTGGGATACCCAAAGTGATATGGCACTGGCATTAATCGGCGCTCTTTGTGCGTTACTGACGTTATCTCACTGGCATAATCGCCAGCTTATTCACTGCCACACTCACACATAAATCCCCGCCTATCTGAACATTTCTACAATTACTGCTACAGTGATGCATCCAATTTGAGTTTTTCATCGTACTAGTATTAACAACCGGTGATCACCCAGAAAAAGAGAGTATCAATGGAACATGAACAATTACTAAAACTGTTGAGTTCAACGGCACAGGGAAATAAACAGGCGTTTTCCCGTATCTATCAGACCACCAGCGGACAACTTTATGCTGTAGCGCTGAAAATGCTCGGGCAAAAAGAGCTGGCAGAAGAAGCATTACAGGAAGCTTATGTACGAATTTGGCACAACGCCGCTGATTATCAGCAGGGCAAAGGAACAGTTTTAACCTGGATGATCAGCATAGTCCGCTACCGGGCACTGGATTTAATGCGCTATAAAAAAGTGCGAAAAGAAGAAGAACTGAAGGAACAACACATCGGCACAACAGACAATATTCTGGCGGTGGCGGATGTAGAGCATCAGCAACTGGAAAAATGCATGGATGAGCTGGAGGAGCAGCAAAAACAGGCAATTCATTTAGCTTATTTTAACGGATTGTCACACCATGAGGTGGTCAAACACCTGAATTCCCCCTTAGGCACCATTAAAAGCTGGATCCGTAGGGGTTTGCAAAGTTTACAGAGGTGTCTTGCAATATGAATTATAACGCTGAAAATTTACGTAACGCGCTGGCCGCAGAATATGTATTGGGGACATTACGCGGCAGAGCAAGACAACGCTTCCAGCAACTGATTATGCAGTTCTCCGGGATCCGCGAAACGACCTGGATTTGGGAACAGCACCTGAATGGATTAGGCACCCGCTTAGAGCCGATTGAACCCGCCGACGATGTATGGCCCAGGATTGTGGCAACACTAGGTCTTGAAACCAGAAGCTCCCAAGCTGAAGTCGTGAGTTTACCCACAAAACGCAACGGTCTATGGCTGGGCTTAACATCATTGGCCAGTGCAGCGGCCATAATACTAGCCGTACTATTATGGCGGGCTGATGCCCCCAGTGTCATAGTCGAAGCGCAACAAGTCGCGGTGATGCAGTCTGAAAATGCCGAAACACTGTGGCTGATTGAAATTAGTCCGGACAGTATAGAGGTGCAAGCCACTTCACAGATAACACCTCGTCCCAACAACGACTACGAGTTATGGATGGTCGCAAAAGATGGTCGCCCACCTATATCCCTGGGCTTGCTGCCACAAAACGGCAAACTGTCCTTACCCAAACATAAACTCTTTGATCAACTGGATATTGCCGCTCTGGCGGTCAGTCTGGAACCGCTGAATGGGTCACCTACCGGAGCTCCAACTCAGGTACTCTACAGCACCAAGCTGGTTACAATATAGCCATCACTCAATATGAAAGGAGAGGCATGTGCCTCTCCTTCTTTTTATGCAGTGGTCCCGGCTAGCTTGAAGTTAACCATTGTCCTTACTTTCATCTTCAATTGGTGGCTTAGATATAATATGTAAATCACGCTGTGGGAAAGGAATATTAATATTATGTTCCTTCAAGGTCTGGTTAATCATGCTATTAATATCATGAGTAACAGGTAAACGTTTGGCTGGCGTGGAGACAAACACCCGCACCTCAAAATCCAGCGAACTGGCACCATGATTCATAAAGAACACATTGGGTGCAGGTAATTTCAGTACATCGGCATGGGACTCAATAACCTTCATCAGTAGATCACGCACCTGACTGATATCGGAACCATAAGCCACACCGATGGCTAGTACGATTCTGGTCACTGCATCATTCAGTGTCCAGTTGGTGACGTTTTCAGTGATGATCGATTTGTTTGGCAGTAACACTTCGCGGTTATCAAAATCAGTCACAGTGGTGGCGCGAATTTTGATATTACTCACCGTACCGCTTAAGTTGCCAATGGTTACAGTATCGCCAACGCGGATCGGACGTTCAAACAAAATGATCAGACCGGAGACAAAGTTGGCGACAATCTCTTGCAAACCGAAACCCAGCCCGACCCCGAGCGCTGCAACGATCCATTGCAATTTGGACCAGTCAATACCAAGTTGACTTAAACCGATAACGATCCCCAAACCGACCAGTACATACCCCATGATTGTCACGGCCGCATACCGGGCTCCAGGATCAAGATTAAAGCGCTCAAAAAAACCGACTTCGAGAATACCGCGCATATTCCTCGCCGCAACAAAACCACCGAACATCAACAACAACGCCAGAATAATATTCCACAAGGTCACCCCTGAGGAAATTTCTACCCCATCCACTATCTGCACCCGTTGCCACAGTACAATGTCGTCGACAATTCCCAGTGCGGGCAATAAGGGTTTCCAGATAAACCATAAACTGACCAGAAAGATGACCGCGGAAAAGCCGGTCAGAATAGAACGGGTTTGTCTGTCTACCTGTTCTGGATCGGATTCTCTGTCCGTTTTAGGCATAGGCAAAGCTTCCCCGCTGGCATCGGCTTCCTGTTTTTTACTGCGCTGTAACTCTTGCTCGGCCCGGCGCGCTTTTTGGCGCCGTAATGAAAAACGGCGATAGGCAACTAAAAATATTCGCATCAGTATCCCGTACAAGATTGCGGTAAAAATCAGCACCACACCAGACAGGAATAGTTTTGACTGCAATGCCACAGCAGTATCGAAAAAGCCGAATAGCGGTAACAAGCCAATCAGTAGCGGTGATGCGACCAGTACCGGAAAAGCCATAAGAGTTAGCAAGGTTGCCGGTGTGTCGCCAACAATACTAGATGCTACCCCGCCTTTAGGTTTAAAGAATGCGTAACAAAATAATGAAATCCCCACCGAGCCGGCAATAAATGCCAAACCCGCCAAACCGTAGCGTAATTCAATCGCGTCACCGGCCATCGCCAGCGCAAAAACAAAGGTCGCAATGCTTTGTAGCCAGACAAACCAGAACAAGATACCACGTAGCTTTGCACGGGCTTTATCACTCCAGCCAAAATGACCAACGAAAATACCGTTGTTGCGACACATTGAGCGGAAGAACAGCAAAACAAGCGATAAAGATGATACCGCGCCCAGTGCGGTGGCAAGCGCACTGGAAAAGCTACCCGGTTGCGAGCCTGTCGACAAAAGGCCAGCCATAGTGCCGATTAAAATAGGCAAAGGTAACGCCAACAGCAAGGTTTCTGCCAAAGCCATTGGCGTAGCCCAGTAGGTATCCTTTCCGACCTTACCTACTCTTGATAATAACCCGGCAAGGGAGCGTTTAACTGCGGGTCTGGCAGCAAAGATCAGGGCGGGTAGTAATAAAAATATAATTGTCAGAAAGGGGGATTTTTTAACGCCACTCCATAAATCTTCTACAGCTTGTAGCCAGGCAGACGGCGCCAATACCCATTTTGCGCTAACAGCCAGGTTATGCCAAACGTTGTCGGCCAAGCCAGCATTGGAAGGCAGCCATACCAGGCGTCGGTCAAGCAGGGAGGTGAGCTCTTCGGTGCGAGTTATTGCTTCGGTGATAACCCGTTTTTCTTCTGCCAGTCTATCGGCACTGGCAATCGAGGCGTCGATTAACTGTTGCAGCAATTCACTCCTGGCTTCTATCAGCTTTTTGGCGGCATCCATATCCTGCTCGCTGGCATTATTATTCGGCGCATGTTGCGCTAGCAAACGTGACGCAGCTGTCTCCGGATCAGATAAATTGCGCAACCGCTCTTGCCATAAAATCAAATTAAGTTGTTGTCGAACCGATGATTCTTTAATCTGTTCAAGACGCTTTTCCAACGGAGCCTGACGGGGCAGCCCGGCCTGCAACTGACGTAACAAAACTCCCAGTTCATCGGTTAAACTGCCCGTGGCCAAAACCCGCTCAACGGTTTCGGCTGATTGTTGTAAATCAACAATTTGTGCTCTCAGTCGCGCACTGTTGTCGTCTTTTTTTGGTTCCTGGCCAATCAGTTCTTTCAAACTTTTGGCTAATTGCAGGTTTTCCTTGCCCATTACCGCAAGCGCACTGTTGTTACCGGTGGAATCGAGCGCATGGCGGGAAGATTCGACAGCTTGTGTCGCTTCTCCCATTCGACTCTGATTCAGATAATCCCGCACAGCGGCTATGCGTTTTTCACCTAATCGAACCTGTTCGCGCAACAAAGCTAACTTGGCAGCAACGAGTGACTTTCGGGCTGGAATGGTTACCACTTCCCTTTCAAAATTGTTAATGGTTGATTGAAGCTTGAATATTTTAGCCTGTTGCTCCAGATAGTTGGCCAGCTCCGACAACTCATGCTGCGGTTTGGTTTCGGCTAAGGAGTGCTGCAGTGTATCCAGGGTGTCTCTGGCAGAAACGAGTTCTTCTCCAATCGCGTTGGAGCGCGAGTTTAATACTGTCTGTTCCTTCTGCAATGTCGACAATTCCGACAACAACGCATTCTGTTCTGCCACCATCACCACTAACTCGTTGGAAAGCTTGTCTGCGGAACCGTTTTTTATCGCTGCAACATTTTCATTCGCCAACTGTTTGGTACGTGTGTTCAGCTCGGCTAACCGGCTATTCGCTTCTGCGACCAGTTGTTCATAACTATCAACCAAACGCGTTGTTTGCTCTGTCTCATCAAGCAGCTGTTGGGCACGCTCCAGCTGTTCACTAGCCTGCTGCTGCTTGTCTGCCGACATTTTACTATCAGCTTCCAGCTGCTTCGCAGCAACATCAATCTGGTCGCTAAGTGATTTTATGTCAGTCTGCTGAGCAAGCGTAAATGTGCTCATTCCAACCAGCAGGTAAATTAGGCGTGGTAAAAGTTTGGCAAAAACGCGCATCTATTGATCCCGTAAAAATAGTAATTCTTGTGTCGTTGTTAATCAGTAAAACATACGACATAGCTTAACGTAATCTCGGACTAATTAGAGCCTGTTGATCTTTGCGGTATAAATTTTGTTCTAACTAAACGCTTTTTAATCGCGGCGCTTATTTGCAGGCCTAATGGATTAAGTCAAGAATAAGCAACAAAGAGTAAAAAGCGTTTAGGACGAACCCTTTGGGCAACGTTTGTGCGGCCTTTCTACGGCTTCAGCACTCATTCATGTAGAGCAACTACACCACAATCGCACTTCATTGTATAAATGCCGCACAATTCGTTGCAAAAGTATACCGCAAAGATCAACAGGCTCTAGCTAAAACAGCGTAGATGAACATCTAAATAAATTAATTTGCATCCAATCTGCATCCTCAATCGTTTGGCTTAGTGACCACGTACCATTTATCTAAATTAAATAGGAAAATGTCATGAAAACTAAACAGATCTCGCTAGTCGCTACTGTGCTAGGCAGTAGCTTAATCGCAACTTGTGCTTTTGCCTCCAGCCAC
The DNA here is from genome assembly GCF_047922965.1 of Neptunicella plasticusilytica. Classification (GTDB taxonomy): domain Bacteria; phylum Pseudomonadota; class Gammaproteobacteria; order Enterobacterales; family Alteromonadaceae; genus Neptunicella; species Neptunicella plasticusilytica. Next base: position 640,021 of record NZ_CP150481.1, on the reverse strand, counting down.
CGGGAAGCGCCAAATATCAGCCGTATGGCAGCACTTGACTCCACCGACTTCTATGCCTTTAACAGTTACGAACAAGGGCGCGAAGATTACGTCACCCTGATTGCCAATTACCTGCCCTTACAAGATGCTTACGGTGGCCCCAATTATTTTGCCCTTGATCCGGCGGCGGTTTATAGCATTCATATCGACAATGACGGCGATGCCATCGAAGATATGACCTTCCAATTCCGCTTCTCGGAAATGCTGCCCAACGATAATCAAGGGGTAGCTTTGATGGTGGGCGCCGAAGGTGAACAAAAGTCCATCGCCGTGCCGCTTAAAAATGTCGGCGGAATATCCGCCATGGATCAATCCGCGGCCAATTTTAGTGAGTCCTATACCTTGACGGTCGTCGAAGGACCGCAGCGTACCGGCACAGCAACACAACTGTCCAATAGTACCTCCGGCGATATGACCTTCCATAAACCGCTGGATTATATCGGCGATAAAACCTTCAGCGATTATGCCAGTTATGCACACCAATTTATTTACGAATTTTCGATGCCCGGATGCGAGCATATGGGACGGGTTTTTGTCGGTCAGCGTAAAGACCCTTTTGTCGTTAACCTGGGTAAAACCTTTGATTTAGTCAATTATGTGCCCGTTGAAGGCGATAGCGCTGGTGGTGCCGGAGACGGCGACGGTTTCCCAGGCGGCATCACCCAGTCTGAAGACAATGACTCTCTGAAAAACAAAAATGTCACGGCGTTATCTGTCGAAGTACCTAAGTCTTGTATTGTCGGTTCCGGCAATGGCACGGTAGGGACATGGACCACTGCCAGTTTGCCACAAGCCAGAATCCTTAATCCTGATGCGACCTTCAGCAAACCCGAAGTGAATGGGGGAGCGTTGACCCAGGTATCACGCTTAGGTAATCCGCTCGTAAATGAGCTGGTTATTGGTTTGAAAGACAAAGACAAGTTCTCGACGTCACAACCGGCGAATGACGGTCAATTTGCCGATTATGTCACCCATCCAAGTTTACCGGAATTACTGAATATTCTGTTTAAAGATGCGGTTAACCAGACTCTGGGCACTGATATCGAAACACTGGCCCCAACCAATTTTCCTCGCACAGATTTGGTTACTGCCTTTTTAACCGGCTTTCCTGGTGTCAACCAACAAGCCACTGTTACCCCCTCGGAAATGTTAAGGCTGAATACCGCAATTGCAGCTAAACCTGCCGAGCAGCAATCTGCCTTTGGTGTGGCTGGAGATGATCTGGCTGGCTTCCCTAATGGTCGCCGCCCCGGAGATGATGTAGTGGATATTGCCCTACGCGTGGTAATGGGGCGTTTATGTTATCCGATTCCCGTTAATGGTGAAGATACCGATCTGGGATTGTGTACACCAGAAGATGCCAGTGTAGGTACGGTGCCTTTTACTGATGGTGCACCGGTAGATGCATCAATGATGATGAACAGTTTCCCTTACCTTGCGACGCCTGTTTCAGGTTCAAACTAAGGAGCAACATGATGAAATCTTATTTTTATAGAATTTCGCTGCTCGCATTGATGAGTTCAGCCATGCTAACCGGCTGTAATGATTCGGACGACGACAAACCTCCCATGCAGAGCAATATGCCACCGACTGCGGTATCGGTTGATCTGATCACCGAAGCCGATACCCCCATAATGGATAACTTGCAGGCAACCGATCCCGATGGTGACAGTTTAACCTATATGGTGGTGACTGAACCAATGAACGGTATGTTGGATTTGGCAACTGACGGTTCGTTTACCTATACCCCTGCCGCGCAACAAACCGGCTCTGACAGTTTTACCTATAGCGTCAGTGATGGCAAAAACAACGCAGTCAACGCCACGGTTAACATCAGCATCGAAGCACAACAGGTGATGGTATCAACATACAGCCGACAGGCGTTTAACCAGCAAGCCAGTGATACACCATTGCCGGTTAATGGTCGTGAATTTAGTCAGGATGTGGAAGATCCCGGTGCTTACGACGATTTGTTAGCTGAATAATCCAACGAGCAATCCTCGGCCAGGGATGGCCATCCAAGGAGAGAGCAATGAAAAACCGAAGATTAAAGTTATTGACGCTCATGCTTGCCATGGTGTTGCCACTTAAATGGGTACAAGCCCAAAGTTATATTCCGCAAAACGGCGACGAACTGGTGGCAAGCTGGCCAGTGGCGGATAAAGGTATAAAACAAACCACCGATTTGGCTTACATCGCTCAACTTATTGACCAAGGACAATATCCCGGTCAATCCAGCCAAAGCTACGGGCGCGCCAAAGCATTGCTCAAACCTTTTATCGAACAAACCCAATTTAATCCGCAAGCCTGGTATCTGTGGGCACGGGTGCTTCAGCACCAACATCATTTTGAGCAGGCCCAACAAGCTCTGCAGCGGATCCTCAATGATGATCCAACCAATATTAACAGTTGGTTGCTCAAGGCCAATATTCATTTGGTCTCCAACCAGCCACAACAAGCTAAACAGGCTTGTCTGCAGCTACTCGGTAAAGCCGACATGTTGACCGTTTCCACCTGCGCGCTGGAAGCAAGCAGCTATCAGGACAAATTACTCAGCAGCTATCAGCAACTACTTGCTATTAAGCAACAAACCAATTTTGACGATTTATCAACCCAGTTGTGGGTTACCCAGATACTCGCCGATATGGCGGTCAGGCTGAACAAACTCGCTGAAGCGGCCGTTCTGCTGGACAACCAAGATTTGCAGAAACTGCCCTTAAGCTATTTAGTGCAGTGGGCGGATGTCCAGCTATCGCTGAATCATCACCGGCAGGTACTGGAACAACTCGGCAAAGTGGTACAAAAAAATAGTTTTATGGATGATGCGCTGCTGCTGCGGCTTGCCATAGCAGAAAAACGTGAGTCCTCAGGACAAGATACAACATGGTCCTCCCGGTTTTCGCGTCGGGTTACGCTACGTGAACTTCGCCAAGATGAAAGTCACGCGGCGGATCTGGCGCGCTTTTATATGGATGTCACACCTAACCCGCAAAAAGCCCAGTACTGGGCAAAAATGAACTGGCGAGATGCCAAGCTGGTAGCAGACAAAAAACTGCTGGAGCGCGCCCGATTGCCCGAAACTTATCATACAGTGGAATAATAATTATGCAGCGAATCATACTCGGCATCCTGATGCTGTTTAGCAGTTTTCACTTAGCAGCCCACCAGATGAGCACAGCTTATATGACTGCCAATATGGATAAACAGGGTAATTTCAACGGCGACTTGCAAGTTCGACTATTTGACCTTGAACAGGCGATAGGTCTGGATTTGGATAGCAATGGTCAACTTGTCTGGAACGAGGTGCTCCA